>CAXTRJ010000038.1:0-16245 GCA_964246585.1 uncultured Sphingomonas sp.
CCGCCAGGCGATGCCCGAGCGCCTCGACCGCCGCCGCCGGCGACAGCGAGGCGAGCGGGGCGAGGGCGGCGAGGGGGCGGGCGAACACCTGCATGAAGACCTCGCCATGCCCGCCTTCCAGGATCGCGGCAAGTTCGGGCGCGGCGGATGCGGCGAAGCCGGTGGCGGCGAGCAACGCGGTCGAGGAATAGCCGGTGACCGGTATGCCCCAGCCAAGCCCCAGCGCGCGGGCGGCGGCGAGGCCGACGCGGATGCCGGTGAAGCTGCCCGGGCCGCAATCGACCAAAATGTGGGTAGCGCGGCCGCCACGATCGAGTTCGGCGATCATCGGCACAAGCCGTTCGGCATGGCCCCGGCCGACGACCTCGTGGCGATGGTCGACTACCGTAAGTTCTTCGATCAGGGCGACCGAACAGGCGGCGGTCGCCGTCTCGATGACCAGCGTGCGCACGGCGCGGTCAGGCGATGCGGTTGAACTTGTCGAACGCGGGTCGCGGGCTGCGGTCGTGCACCGTCGCCGGATCGCCGTGGCCCAGCGTCGCGAGGAAGTTGGTGCGGACCGATGGTGTTTCGGTGAAGAAGGCGGCGTCGACGAGCCCGGCGTCGAAGCCCGACATCGGCCCGGTGCCCAGGCCCAGCGCGCGGGCGGCCATGATGAAATAGGCGCCCTGGAGCGAGCTGTTGCGGAAGGCGGACGCCTGGCGGAGCTCGGCGTTGCCGTCGAACCACGCCTTCGCGTCGACGTGGGGGAACAGTTCGGGCAAATATTCGTGGAAGTTGGTGTCCATGCCGATGATCACGGTGACCGGCGCGGCCTTGATCTTGTCGGTGTTGGAACCGGTGGCGCAGGCGGCGAGCTTGTCCTTGGCCGCCTGGCTGGTGCACCAGACGAGGCGGGCGGGGAGCTGGTTGGCCGAGGTCGGCCCCATCTTCATCAGATCCCATATGGCGCGGAGGTCGTCGTCAGCGACGGGCCGATCGAGATAGCCGTTGTAGCTGCGGCCCTCGCGGAACAGCTGGTCAAGGGCGGCGTCGTCGATCGCCGGCATCAGACCGCCCGCACTTCGGTGACTTCCGGGACGTAGTAGCGCAGCAGCTGCTCGATGCCGTTCTTCAGCGTCGCCGAGGAAGACGGGCAACCCGAGCAGGCGCCTTGCATCTGCAGGAACACCTTGCCCTTGTCGAAGCCGCGATAGACGATATCGCCGCCGTCATTGGCCACCGCCGGGCGAACGCGGGTGTCGATCAGCTCGCGGATCTGGGCGACGATGTCGGCGTCGGCGGGGTCGTCGGTCGTTACGTCATCGGCGGCGACGGAAATGCCGGCGGCGCTGCCCGGGCGGAACAGCGGCATCTGCGCGGTGTAGTGGTCGAGCAGCAGGCCGATCACGTCGGGCTTGAGCGACGCCCAGTCGGTCCCGGGCGCGGCGGTGACGGAGACGAAATCGCGGCCGAAGAACACGCCGGTGACATCGCCCAGCCCGAACAGCGCGTCGGCGAGCGGCGACGCCTCAGCCTCCTCCGGCGTGGCGAAGTCGCGGGTGCCGGCGTCCATGACGGTCTGTCCCGGCAGGAACTTGACGGTCGCCGGATTGGGGGTGAGTTCGGTCTCGATCAGCATGGGTGGCATGTGGGCCGGACAGGACGGGGGATCAAGCGCGGATTGTCCCACGCGCCGTGGTCGCGGCCGCCGAACCGCGTCGATCATTATCGCCAGGGAGAAGGGCGCAGCGCCGCGTAACGGGAGAAATTGGACGAGATGTCAGGCGCGACGCCCGCGGTGCCAATTCGAGGGAGCAAGCGTTCAAGTCGCGAGTTACCCCGCCGCCATGTACGTTAAACGCAACCTTCGCCTTCCCTTCGTCCTGAGATATACCTGGACGTCGCTTCTGTGGACGTCGATCTATTCGACCGCGGCGCTGGTCGTTTTCTTTCATCTGAATATCCGGTGGATCGACGTTCCGTTCGAGCTGGTCAGCTCGGTCGGCATCGCGGTCGCCTTCTTCATCGGCTTCAAGAACAATCAGGCCTATGAGCGTTTTTGGGAAGGCCGGAAGGTCTGGGGTTCGATCGTCAACCTGTCACGCGTCTGGGCGTCGCAGCTTCTTTCCCTGGCCGGAAACAGGGACGAGTCCGCCACGCGCGAGCGTTGCACGGTCCTGGTGTACCGTCATCTCGCCTGGATCAACGCGCTACGCGTCCAGCTGCGCCAGCCGACGGCGAGTGCGGTCCGTGAAAACATATTGGTCGAACGGTTGGTCGCCAGCCACTCCGAGGACAGCGACGTCCTCGTCGCTGTCTCGCCCTATTTGTCCGATGCGGAGGCGAACAATCTGCGTCCGCGCACCAACATCGCGACGCACCTCGTCAAGGCGCAGGCGGATGCGGTGAGGCAGTTGCGCGAGGACGGCGCGATCGATGGCTTCGGGCAGATGATGCTGATGAATACGCTCGAGAAAGCTTATGATTTCCAGGGTATGTGCGAGCGGATCAAGCACACGCCCTTCCCGCGCCAATTCGCCTATTTCTCGCAGGTTTTCACCACCATCTTCTGCCTGCTGCTGCCTCTGGGCCTGCTTGATGTCTTCGAGCGAGAGCTGGTCGCGGGCATTGCCTTCGCCGACCTGCTCGACACGCGTTCGACAACGCCCCGGGCGACATTTTATGCGATGGTGCCCCTGTCCGTGCTTGTTTCGTGGATTTTCCTGACGTGGGAGAAGATCGGGGACAGCTCGGAGGATCCATTCGAAGGCAGGCCGCACGATGTTTCGATGACGGCGCTATGCCGCACCATTGAGATCGACTTGCGCGAGATGCTCGACGAAGATGTCATCCCGGCCAAGATCACGCCTCGCGACGACATCCTGTACTGATCGAAGGTGGTATGTCGGCCGTCCATCAGTAAACGAGTCGTTTGGCTGGCGTTCACGACCGCGTTCACGCAACCCGTTAGACGGTTGGAACGGCGATAACCGGGTCGACTCCGGTCCGGCGGGTTGCATCGCGGCTACGGTCGCGATCGCAGGGACGCTTACACGTCCAACTGCTTCACCGCCGCATTCCAGCTCTGGATGTTGTCGCGGGCTTCCTGGACGAAGGCGGAGCGGCGGACGAAGCCGAGGAAGAAGTCGGCGACCCATTTGCCCGGGTTGCGCAATGGCCGCTCGAACTGAAGCAGTAGCACGACGCGGGTGCCGGCGGTGTCGTTCCACACCTCGTGCCGGTAGGTGTCGTCGAACACCAGCGTCTCGCCCTCCGCCCATCGGACGACGCGGTCGTGGACGCGCATGCGGACGTCGCCGTCGCGCGGCACGATCAGGCCCAAATGGCAGGTGATCAGCCCCTTGGTGACGCCGCGGTGGTCGGGGATATGGGTGCCCGGCGCCAGGATCGAGAAGAACGCGCTGTTGAGCCCGGGCACCTTTGCCACGAGCTCGGCGGTACGCGGGCAGCGCGCGAGGTTCTCGTCGATCGGGTAGCCATAGCCCCACAGGAAGAACGACCGCCATTTGTTCACCTCGGCGATCGAGCGGTGGTCGGGGGAAATGGTGGCGAGGCTGGGCGAGGCCTCGCCCCGCAGCGCGACGGCGACCGCCTCGTCGCGGATCACCCGCCAATGATCGCGCAAGGTGGCGGTCCAGGGAAAGTCGCGCACGTCGAGCACGGGGTCGTTGGCGACCAGCGACGACGACGCGATCAGCCGATCGAACAGCCCGCGGACGCGGGTGCCGACGCGGATGATGAGCGGACGGCCGCCCTGTTTGCGCATCGCCGAGCCCGGCGCGGGCGCGCCGGAAATGACGTTTAGGTCGGGTACGCGGGGCGGCCTGGCCACCCCGTTCGATGCCTTCGTGCCCGAATCCTGCCGCATTGACGCGGCGACCTGTTGCTCGTCGACGATTGTGTCCATGGCCCTTGCATCCGTTGTCGGGCGCGATCGACCTTGTGGCGCGCCTAGTCCGCCGGCCGACGGCGACCGGCCCCACGATGGTGGGTACCGGCGATCTTGGTCGAAAAGATGGCGCGTTCGCCGAATTGCGGCGGATTTGTCGCGCGCTGCTGGCGATAGCGCCCGGCGATCGCTAAATGGCGGAAATGGTGTTTGTATCCCGCGCGTTCCGCACTTCGCTCCTGTCCGCCCTGCTGCTTGGGACCGCCTTGCCGGTCGCCGGCCAAGTCGCGACGCCCCCGCCCCCGTCGACGCCGGCGTCGGAGGGGGCGGTCGACCGGTCGCCCTGGCTGTACAAGGGCAGCGACATCCCGCGCGATCCCGACTGGCAGTTCGGGACGTTGCCCAACGGCCTGCGCTACGCGGTCCGGCGCAACGGCGTGCCGCCGGGCCAGGTGTCGGTGCGCATCCGCCTCGACGCGGGCTCGCTCCACGAAAAGGATAGCGAGCAGGGGTTCGCCCATCTGATCGAGCATCTGTCGTTCCGCGGCTCCGAATATGTCCCGGATGGCGAGGCCAAGCGCATCTGGCAGCGGTTCGGCGCGACTTTCGGCTCCGATTCGAACGCGCAGACGACGCCGACGCAGACGGTGTACAAGCTCGACCTACCGTCGGCGACCGAGGCGGGGCTCGACGAAAGCCTCAAGATCCTCGCCGGGATGATGGACAAACCGGCGATCAACGACGCCGCGCTGAACCTGGAGCGGCCGGTGGTGCTGGCCGAGCAGCGCGAGCAGCCGGGGCCGCAGGTGCGCTTCGGCGACGCGATGCGGCGGACCTTCTTCGCCGGCCAGCCGCTGGCCGAGCGGTCGCCGATCGGCCAGGTCGCGACACTGGAGGCCGCGACGGGGGCCAGCGTGCGCGCGTTCCACGATCGCTGGTACCGGCCCGAGCGCGCGGTGGTGGTGATCGCCGGCGACCTCGACCCGGCGCTGTTCGCGCGGCTGGTGGAGAAGAACTTCGCCGGGTGGCGCGGCGTCGGCCCCAACCCGGCCGACCCCGATTTCGGCGAGCCCGACGCCAAGCAGCCGGCGTCGGGCACGATCGCCGAGCCGGGCATCCCGCCGGTGGTGTCGATGGGCGTGCTGCGGCCGTGGCGCTACCAGGACGACACGGTGATCTTCAACCAGCGCCGGCTGGTCGACATCCTCGCGGCACGGCTGATCAGCCGCCGGCTGGAGAACCGCGCGCGCGCCGGGGGCAGTTTCCTCCAGGCGAGCGTGTCGGTCGAGGACGTGTCGCGATCGGCCAATTGGACGTCGGTGTCGATCGTGCCGATCGGCGACGACTGGGAGGCGGCGTTGAAGGACGTCCGCGCGGTGATCGCCGACGCGGAGGCCGCGCCGCCGAGCCAGGCGGAGGTCGACCGCGAGCTGGCCGATTTCGACACGATCATGCGCACCCAGGTCGAGACGCAGCGGGTCGAGGCGGGCGCGCGGCAGGCCGACGACCTGGTCCAGGCGGTCGACATCCGCGAGACGGTCACGACGGCGGAGGGGTCGTATCAGACGCTGACCGACGCGCGGGCCAAGCGGATGTTCACGCCCGCGGCGCTGCTCGCGTCGACCAAGAAGATCTTCGAAGGCGACGTGACGCGGGCGATGGTCAACACCCGCGTCCCCGACGAGGCGGTGGCGGCCAAGCTCGCCGCCGCGCTCAAGGCGGACGTGACCGGGCTGGCCGGCAAGCGGCGCGAGCAGGCGGCGGTCGACTTCTCCAGCCTGCCGAGCCTCGGCAAGCCGGCCACCGTCGTGTCGCGCGAGGCCGTCGCCGGGCTCGACATGGAAAAGGTGGTGTTCTCGAACGGAGTCCGCCTGTTGCTGTTCGCCAACGCCGGCGAGACCGGCCGCGTCTATGTCCGCGCGCGTTTTGGCGGCGGCTACAACGCGCTGCCCGCCGACCGGGCGACGCCGGCCTGGGCGGGCGACCTGGCGCTGGTCGAGGGCGGTATCGGCAAGCTGGGGCAGGGCGACCTCGACCAGCTGACCGCCGGGCGGCGGATCGGGCTCGACTTCGGTATCGAGGACGACGCCTTTTCCTTGTCGGCGATGACCTCGCCGGCGGATTACGCCGACCAGTTGCGGCTGATGGCGGCCAAGCTGGCCTTTCCCCGCTGGGACGCGGCGCCGGTGGCGCGGGCGCGGGCGGCGGTGCTGGCGGGGTATCCGGCGTTCGAGCAGTCGCCCGACGGCATCCTGTCGCGCGACCTGGAAGGCCTGCTGCGCGACGGCGACCCGCGCTGGGGTACGCCCGAGCGGGCCGAGGTCGAGGCGGCGACCGCGCCGGCGTTCCGTCAGCTGTGGGAGCCGTTGCTCGACACCGGCCCGATCGAGGTGTCGGTGTTCGGCGACGTCAAGCCGGACGCGGTGATCGACGCGGTGGCGCGGTCATTCGGCGCGCTGAAGCCGCGCGCGGCGGCGGTGGCGACCGTGCCGCCGGTCCGCTTCCCCGCGCATGTGACCACGCCGGTGGTGCGGACCCATGCCGGCCCGGACAACCAGGCGGCCGCGGTGATCGCCTGGCCGACCGGGGGCGGATCGGCGGGGATGTCGGACAGCCGCCGGCTCGACGTGCTGGCGGCGGTGTTCAGCGACCGGCTGTTCGACCGGCTGCGTTCGGAAGCGGGCGCCAGTGGCCGGTCGGGCTCGCGTCGGGCGGGCGGATGATCGCGGTGGGGCAGGTGTCGCCCGACAAGGTCGACTTCTTCTTCAAACTGTCGCGCGAGATCGCCGCCGACCTCGTCGCCCGGCCGATCGCCGAGGACGAGCTGAAGCGGATCATGCACCCGATGGGACAATATCTGATGCGGGCGTCGACGGGGAACCAGTTCTGGATGCAGCAGCTGGGCGGGGCGACGTTCGACCAGCGCCGGATGGACGCGACGCGGACGATGGCGCAGGATTTCGTCGCGATCGACCCGGCGCAGTTGCAGGCGGTGGCGGCGAAATACCTGCGGCCGGAGACGGACTGGACGATGGCGGTGCTGCCCAAGTCGGTGGCGGCGAAGGTGGCGGCGCCGGTCAAGGTCGGGGCGCGCTGATCACAGGTTCCAGTCGACGCTGAGCCATAGCTTGTCGCCATCGCTGGCGAAGCGGTCCGCGCGGTAGTGGGCGTAACGAGCCGCCAGCGTCGATCGACCGATCCTGGCGGTCGCCAGCAGGTCGACCTCGTCGCCATAGTGTCGCCTGTCGCTGTCGAAGCGATGCACGGCGGCGGTGACGTTGATCGCCTCCGCCGGGCCGACCGCCTTCCAGCCATGGCCGAGCGAAGCGTAAAGGTCGCGGACGCCGTCGGGCGGAGTGGTGGTGTAGCGGTCGGCCCAGCCCTGGAACTTGAACAATGAGGCGAGCGGCGTTTGGAAGCTCGTCAGCGGCGCCCCGCGATCGGCGCCGAGCCGTTCGTGGCCGATCGTGGCGGCAAGCGCGCGGTGGGCGATCGTCGCCTCGACCAGGTAGTAGCTGGCGGCATAGTTGTTGGGATTGCGGTTGAGGTCGCTCTGCCGCGCGATGCTTCCGACATAGGACAGCTTCCAACCCGGAGTCACGTCGTGGCTGCCCGCCAATCGCACGCCGTAGGTCTGGCTAGCGAGGCGGAAGCCCTGCACGGCCGCCTCGTCCTGGTCGACCAGGAAGGCGAAGGCGTTGACGACGCCGATCGGCGTCGGGTGGCCGAGCACGGCGAAGATGTTGTCGCCATCGACCGCGCGCTGACGCGCGCCGCGTCCGCGTGAGCCGTTGACCGTTCTGACGCTCCACGCATAGCTGACATCGGCCGACAACCCGGTCGGCGCGGCCCATCGCACCCGCGCCGCGTCAAAGGTCTGCTCGTTCTGACGAAACGGGGCGGAGCCGACGAAGCGTTGATCAAGCAGGTCGATGCGCTGCCGGCCGAACGTCGCCGATCCACCGCTTCCTATGTAGCGCAATTGCGCCCGGTTGAGTTCCAGGCTCTCGGGGTCGGCGATCAACGGCCTATGCGCGCGCCCGTTCAGCCCGTCATTGTAGCGGTCGACGATCGCTAGCGTTCCTTCGCCCTCGACCAGCGCCGACCACGGACCGCGGGTCGCCTCGGCGCCGGCGCGAAACCGCGCCGTCAGCGCATCGCTACCGCGCGGCAAATCGGCTTGGTCGACTTGCTCATACCGTATCCTGGCGTCGATCAACGGCTTGACCGTGACTTGGGCGACCGCCGGGCCGCCCGAAAGCGCGACGCAGGCAAGCATCATCGACGATTTCACTTTCCACCCCCCTTCGGTCGACAGCGCCCCCGCGCCGTTTTCAGTTTCTGTACAGCGCCGCCAGCCGCTCGCCGTACACCTCGCGCAAGACGTGGCGCCGGATCTTGAGCGAGGGCGTCAGCTGCTCGTTCTCGATGGTGAAGGGTTCGTCGGCGAGGATGAAGCGGCGGACGCGCTCGGTGGCCGACAGCTCCTTGTTGACCCGGTCGACCGCGCCGGCGACGGCGGTGCGGAAGGCGTCGTAGTTCGCCAGCTTGCCGAAGCTGCACCCGCCATGCCGCGCGCACCATTCCTGGGCCCATTCGGGGTCGGGGACGATCACCGCGACCATGTGCGGACGGCGGTCGCCGGCGATCATCGCCTGAACGATCTCGGGCTGCAGCGTCAGCATCCCCTCGACCTTTTGCGGCGCGACATTGTCGCCCTTGTCGTTGACGATGAGGTCCTTCTTGCGGTCGGTGATCTTCAACCGGCCGTCGGCGTCGATCACGCCGATGTCGCCGGTGTGGAGCCAGCCGTCGATCAGGACGCGCGCGGTCTCCGCTTCGTTGCGCCAATAGCCCTGGGTGACCATCTCACCGCGAACCAGGATCTCGCCGTCGTCGGCGATGCGGACCTCGGTATCCAGCAGCGGCGGGCCGACCGTGTCCATGCGGATGCCCGCCCGGGGCCGGTTGCACGAGATGACCGGCGCCGCCTCGGTCTGGCCATAGCCCTGGCAGACGGTCAGCCCGATCGCGTGGAAGAAGATGCCGACCTCCGGATTGAGCGGGGCACCGCCCGACACCATCGCCTTCAGCCGCCCGCCGAACTTCCTGGCGATCTTGGGCTTGAACAGCGTGCGGACGAGCAACTGCTTCGGGCGGTCGACGAGCCGCAGGCGGCCGTCATAGTCGCGTGCGCCGATGTCGAGCGCGGTCGCGAGGAGGTAGCTCGACAGGCCGCCCTGTTTCTCGATCGCCTTGATGATCCGGGTGCGCAGCACCTCGAACAGGCGGGGCACGACGACCATGATCGTCGGCCGCGTCTCCTCGATGTTCGACGCGAGCTTTTCCAGCCCCTCGGCATAGTAGATCTGCCCGCCGAGGCCGATCGGGAGAAACTGGCCGCCGCTATGCTCATAGGCGTGACTCAGCGGCAAAAAGGACAGGAACACCTCGTCGGTCCAGCCGAAATCCGCCGAGACGATGTCGACGCAACCGGCGACGTTGTGCAGGATCGCGCCGTGGTGCTGCATGACGCCGCGCGGAGAACCGCCGGTGCCGCTGGTGTAGATGATGCAGGCGAGGTCGGTGCGCGCGAAATCGGCGGCGATGTCGCCCGGTTCCGCCGGGTGGTCGGCGATGAGGCGGCGCCAATCGTGATACTCGACACCTTGCCCCACGCGCATCTCATCGATGCCGATGACGATCTGCGTCTGGCTGGCGCGCAGCACCGCCGGCATCAGCACCTTGGCCAGTTTGGGGGTGGAGACGATCACGGCGCAGGCGCCCGAATTATCGATGATGTGCGCGTGGTCGCGTTCGGTGTTGGTGATGTAGGTCGGCACGGTGACGCAGCCGGCGGCCATGATGGCGAGGTCGCTGATGCACCATTCGGGGCGGTTCTCCGCCACCAGCATGACGCGATTGCCGGGGGCGAGCCCGATCGCTTTCAGCCCGGCGGCGAGGCTGGCGACCTGGCGCGCGGCGTCGGCCCAGGTGATCGCGGTCCACTGGCCGGCGACCTTGCGCCACAGGAACGGCGCGTCGCCCCGCTCGCGGGCGCGGGTGAAGAACATGGTGACGAGGTTGGGGAAGTGTTCGAGCTGTCGCATTGCCTCTCCGGTGGCGCTCTACGGCACATCATTTCTACACCTTACTCCAGCCACCTCTCCTTCGATACGCGTCTTCGACTTCGCTCAGCCGCTACTCAGGACGAACGGAAACCTATTCGCTCAACGTCGTGCCGATGCCGCGCGGGTCGGCGGCGCCGATCCAGCCGCGGTCCGTGCGTTGCAGGGCGTTGACCTTTGACGACGCCGTGTCGGCGCGCGCCGGTTGGCCGAGCGCGGCGACGGCGGGGGCCATGTCGCCGAGCGGAGTGCCTTGCTCCAGGATCAGGCCGGCGCGGTCGTAGTAGATGTTGGGCAGCGCGATCGCGTCGGCGATCGGCAGGCCGAAGTCGAGGACGCCGATCAGCGTCTTGGCGACGTGCATGATGATGCGCTTGCCGCCGGCGGAGCCCAGCGCCAGCACCGGCTTGCCGTCGGGGGCGTAGACGATCGTCGGGGACATTGAGCTGAGCGGGCGCTTGCCCGGCTCGACGCGGTTGGCGACGGGCGCGCCATCGCGTTCGGGGGCGAAGGTGAAGTCGGTCAGCTCGTTGTTGAGGACGAAGCCGTTGGCGAGGATCTGACTGCCGAAGGGCCCCTCGACGGTCGAGGTCATCGAGACGACGTCGCCGTCGCGGTCGATCGCGACGAAGTGGGTCGTGCCGGGCACCTCGCGCGACTGGGCGGCGGTGCGGGGTTGCGCGCCGGGAGGCGTGCCGGCGTCGTAGCGCGGGAGGGCGCCGTCGGGGGCGATCAGCCGGGAGCGGTCGCGCAGGTACGCCGGGTCGATCAGGCCGGCGAGGGGGATCGCGACGAAGTCGGCGTCGGCCAGGTACTTTTCGCGGTCGGCATAGGCGAGCTGCATCGCCTCGCCGATCAGGTGCCATGCGACGGGCGAGGTGGGGCCCAGCGCCTTCAGGTCGAAGCGTTCGAGCAGGCCGAGGATGCCGAGGACGGTGGTGGCGCCCGACGAGGGCGGGCCCATGCCGCAGACGCGGTAGCCGCGATACGCGCCGCAGACGGCGGGGCGGTCCTTGGCCTGGTAGGCGGCGAGGTCGGCGAGGGTCAGGTCGCTCGGCGCGCGGGCACCGGTCGCGGCGGCGACGATCGCGCGGGCGTTGTCGCCGGCGTAGAAGGCGTCGGCGCCCTTGGCCGCGACCTCGCGGAGCAGCTTGGCGAGCGCCGGGTTGCGGATTGTCGCGCCAACGGCGAGCGGCTGGCCGGCGGGGGCGTAGAGCGCGGCGGTCGCGGGAAAGTCGCCCCAGAGCGATCGGACGTTGGCGGTCGCGGCGGCGAGCGGCGGGGTGACCTGATAGCCCCCTTCGGCGAGGCGGATGGCGGGGGCGAAGAGTCGTTCCCACGGGAGCTTGCCCCATTTCCGGTGGGCGCTGGCCATCAGGCGGACGTTGCCGGGGACGCCGACCGAGCGGCCGCCGGCGAAAGCCTCACGAAAGGGGAGCGGCTTGCCGTCGGGGCCGAGGAAGCGGGCGGGCGTGGCGGCGGCGGGCGCTTTCTCGCGGCCGTCGACGGTGGCTATCGCGCCGGTCTGGCCATCGTGGTGGACCAGGAAGCCGCCACCGCCGATGCCCGACGACTGCGGCTCGACCACGGTCAGCGCCAGCATCATCGCCAGCGCGGCGTCGGCGGCGCCGCCGCCGGCGCGGAGCATCTCGCGGCCCGCCTCGGTGGCGCGCGGGTCGGCGGACGAGACGACGCCCTGCGCCCAGGCGGTCATGGGGAGAAGCAGGGCGGCGAGGGCGAGCAGGAGCCTGAACATCGCCCGCGACCCTAACGGGGTTTGCGAGCCGGGCAAGCCGTAGCGTCAGCCCTGGCCGACGGCCTCCGAGACGGTCGCGAAGCCGTCGCGGGCGAGGAGGGCGGCGAGGTCGCGGGCGATGCGGGCGGCGAGGGCGGGGCCTTCGTAGACCAGGGCGGTGTAGAGCTGGATCAGGCTCGCGCCGGCGCGGATGCGGGCATAGGCCGCCGCGCCGCTGTCGATGCCGCCGACCGAGACGAGGGGAAACGCGCTGCCGGTGGCGGCGCGGAACCTGAGTAAACTGACCTGTGCGAGGGGGGCCAGAGGTCGGCCGGAGAGGCCTCCGGTCTGGTGTTGGTTACGGGATCGTAACGGCGGGCGGGAGATCGTCGTGTTGGACACGACCAGCGCGTCCAGGCGGGCGTCGAGGGTGGCGCGGGCGACTTCGTCGATGGCGGCGTGGTCGAGATCGGGGGCGACCTTCAGGAACAAGGGGGTCGCGCCCGCCGCCTCGCGGGCGGCGGCGAGCAGGTCGCGCAGCGCGGCGCCGTGCTGGAGATCGCGCAGGCCGGGGGTGTTGGGACTGCTGATGTTAATCGTGACGTAGTCGGCGTGGGACGCGGCGGCGGCGACGGCGTCCGCATAGTCGGCGATGCGGTCCGCGCTGTCCTTGTTGGCGCCGACGTTGATGCCGAGGACGCCGTTGCGCCTGGCCGCGCGGGCGCGGGCGAGGCCGGCGTCGAGGCCGCCGTTATTGAAGCCCAGGCGATTGATGATCGCGCGGTCCTCCTCCAGGCGAAAGATGCGCGGCCTGGGATTACCGGGCTGCGGGCGCGGCGTGAGGGTGCCGACCTCGACCGCGCCGAAGCCGAGCGCGTGCCAGGCGGCGATGGCGCGGGCATCCTTATCGACCCCGGCGGCGAGGCCCACCGGGTTGGCGAAGTCGAGGCCGGCGACCCGGGTGCGGAGCGACGGATGGTCGGCGGCGGGGGCGAACGGCGCGCCCGCCTTGCCCCACGCCGCCAGCCCGGCGATCGTCAGCGCATGGGCGCGCTCGGCGTTGAGCGCGAACAGGGCGGGGTGGTACCAGGCCATCGCCGCGCGCCATGGCACTCCGGGACGGCCAAGTCAGTTGCGAATCACTCTCTTGTTGCTTCCGCCGGTCACGCTGCCCACATGACAATCGGAACGAACCAGTCCGATTGGATCATCTTGCGCCTGTCCAGCCTAGCCGATTACGCCGTCGTGATGATGAGCGCGGCCGCGCGCCATTGCGGCGGAGTCGGCCGGCTGAACGCGACGCTGCTCGCCGAGGAAACCGGCGTGCCGCTGCCGACCGCGCAGAAGCTGGTCAGCCGGCTCACCGCCGCCGGGCTGTTGGAAAGCGCGCGCGGAACCGGCGGTGGCTTCCGCCTGTCGCGGCCTCCCTCGGCGATCAGCCTGGCCGACGTGATCGAGGCCATCGAGGGGCCGATCGCGATGACGACTTGCGTCGACGAAACGCGCGACGATTGCGCGCTGGACGGGCATTGCGCGGTCCGGCCGCATTGGGCCGCGGTCAATGGCGTGGTGCGGAATGCGTTGGCGGCGGTTCCTTTGACGCAATTGGCGGCGGGGGTGCGGTTGTGATGATTTTTGATTCACGCGGAGGCGCGGAGACGCGGAGAGGGTGTGCGCGCGCTGGGGGTGTGCTCACCCGCCGACCGCGTCACTCGCGCGTAACGCAATCTTCTTTTCTTCTCCGCGTCTCCGCGGCTCCGCGTGAACAAACTCCTTTAACAAGCCGCTTCGCGGCGGGAATGATCTGATGGCTACCAAGAACGCCGAGGCCTATGCGGCCGTGTCGAAGACCTATGAGTGGGGTTTCTCCTCGGACATCGAGCAGGAGTTCGCGCCCAAGGGGCTGAGCGAGGAGACCGTCCGCTACATCTCCGCCAAGAAGGGCGAGCCGCAATGGATGCTCGACTGGCGGTTGAAGGCATTCGCGCTTTGGCAAACGATGACGCCGCCCGACTGGGCCAAGCTGAACGTCCCGCCGATCGACTACCAGGATTCCTATTACTACGCCGAGCCCAAGGCGAAGCCGAAGCTCGGGTCGCTCGACGAGGTCGATCCCGAGATTTTGCGCGTTTACGAGAAGCTCGGCATCCCTATCCAGGAGCAGAAGATGCTCGCCGGGGTCGAGGATCTGGGCGAGGACGGGCAACCCAAGCGCCGCGTCGCGGTCGACGCGGTGTTCGACAGCGTGTCGGTGGCGACGACGTTCCGCAAGGAACTGGAAGCGGCGGGCGTCATCTTCCGGTCCATCTCGGAGGCGATCAAGGAATATCCCGACCTCGTCCGCAAGTGGCTGGGTAAGGTGGTGCCGCAGCGCGACAATTACTTCGCGACGCTGAACTCGGCGGTCTTCTCCGACGGGACGTTCGTCTACATTCCGGAAGGGGTCCGCTGCCCGATGGAGCTGTCGACCTATTTCCGGATCAACGCCGAGAACACCGGCCAGTTCGAGCGCACGTTGATCGTCGCCGACAAGGGATCGTACGTCTCCTATCTGGAGGGCTGCACCGCGCCGATGCGCGACGAGAACCAGCTGCATGCGGCGGTGGTCGAACTGGTCGTGCTCGACGATGCCGAGATCAAATATTCCACGGTGCAGAACTGGTATCCGGGCGACGAGAACGGCGTTGGCGGCATCTACAATTTCGTCACCAAGCGCGCGCTGTGCAGCGGCAAGAACTCGAAGGTGTCGTGGACGCAGGTCGAGACGGGTTCCGCGATCACCTGGAAATATCCGAGCTGCGTATTGGCGGGCGAGAACTCGGTCGGCGAGTTCTACTCGGTGGCGGTGACCAACAATCGCCAGCAGGCGGACACCGGCACCAAGATGATTCACCTGGGCAAGAACACGAAGTCGACGATCGTGTCGAAGGGGATTTCGGCGGGGCGTTCGGACAACACGTACCGAGGCTTGGTGCGGGTCGCGCCGACGGCGGAGGGGGTGCGCAACTTCACCCAGTGCGACTCGCTGCTGCTCGGCGACCAATGCGGCGCGCATACCGTGCCGTATATCGAGGTCAGGAACCCGTCGGCGCAGATCGAGCACGAGGCGACGACGTCGAAGATCAGCGAGGATCAGCTGTTCTACGCGATGTCGCGCGGGCTGGACGCGGAGGCGGCGGTGGCGCTGATCGTCAACGGCTTTGCGCGCGAGGTGTTGCAGCAACTGCCGATGGAGTTCGCGGTCGAGGCGCAGAAGCTGCTGGGGATCAGCCTTGAGGGCTCGGTCGGGTGATCCACGCCCGACCCCATCTCCGTCATGCCGGACTTGATCCGGCATCCACCGTCGTACGGGCGTCGCGGTCGGCGGTTTCCCCACAACGATGGACCCCGGATCAAGTCCGGGGTGACGGGGCGTGTGGCCGTGGAGGCACAGAAGCTGTTGGGATCAGATTTGGGGGGAGCGTGGGGTGAGCGGTGGTGGAGCTATCTGATGTTTTCTAGCGGTCCTTCGTCGGCGCAATTCGACGCTTTGGCAAATTTGGTGCGAGCTCAATCGGACCAGATTGAGGCTCAATCAAACGTAACAAAAGCCTTAGATCGTAAACTAGATATAGTGACCGGTATGTCACAAAGGTCCCGTGCAGAACTACTCCTCATACACGGGCTCGTCGCTGGTGTCGTTGCCGAGATTGCAGCGCGATCTGACAATCCCTACAAGGATTTGTCAGAAATGTTGCAACGAGTGCGGTTCACGGCAACCGAGTTTTCGCTTGGAGATCCAACATCTGATCAGTCTACTCAGGATGCGTGTGATATGATTTGTGAACACGCGGAAGTTTATATCAACCGAGCGATTGACGGCAATGAATAACTTGCTTTCGATCGAAAATGACCATGCCGAGATCGACGGCAAGCCGATCCTCAAGGGTCTCTCACTCACCGTGGGCGCGGGCGAGGTGCATGCGATCATGGGGTCAAACGGGGCGGGGAAATCGACGCTGGATGCAAAGGGTAACTGACGATGTCGATGGCGCAAGTGCTCAGGCTCAAGCCGGCGTTTAACGACGAGCAGGCGCAAGCGCTGGCTGGTCTCTTTGATGAAGAGGTCGCAACCAAACGTGACACTACCGCGCTTTCAGTCGAACTGGATAAGTTCAAGGCCGAACTGAAAGCCGATATAGAGCGGCTTCGGCTCGAAGTTCAGCGAGACTTGAAAGCAACCGAGGCCAGATTGGTGATCTGGGTTGTCGGTCAGGGCGCCGCGACGATCGGTATCCTGTTCGCTTTACAGCAGTTTTTCGGGAAGTAAGATGCTTCAGATTACCAGCCTCCACGCCGAGATCGACGGCAAGGAAATCCTCAAGGGCCTGACCCTCACCGTGAACGCGGGCGAGGTCCACGCGATCATGGGCCCCAACGGCGCGGGCAAGTCGACGCTCGGCTATGTCCTCGGCGGCCGGCCCGGCTACGAGGTCACCGCCGGATCGGTG
>CAXTRJ010000039.1:0-16221 GCA_964246585.1 uncultured Sphingomonas sp.
CCGTAGCGGTGGCCGAAGACGTGCGCCCATTCGAGGAACTCGCCGTCGCCGACCATGTCCTTGAACCGCGGCAGGCCGACGAAATGATAATCGACGCCGTCCGCCTCGCCCGGCCGCATCGCGTCCAGCGCCGCCATCAAACGCGGCGAGCGGAACGGCGCGCCGCCCGCCTCCCCGGTGATCGCGGCGAAACGCGGCCGGTCGCCGTCGAGCCCGAGCAGCACCAGCTCGGCGTCTTGGGGCGCATCGGCCAGCGTCGTCCAGCCGAGTCCTCCGTCCGCGTCCACCTCCGGCTCGTAGCCCGCGCCAAGATTGAGCAACCGCGCGCGCCAGTCGCCCACCGCCGCCGCCAACGCCGCCGAATCATGGCGCAGCCGGTCGGCGCGATCGAGCGATCCGCCGGTGAAGCCGGGCTCTAACGCCGGAATCGTGTCACGTCCCGCGCCAGCGTCGCGCTCACGTCACGACGCAGCGGCCAGCGCTCGGCGGGGAAATAGTTAACCATCAACGTCCCCCGCGTCCGCAAGGCCGGGTTGACAAAGGCGATCGTCCCCGCCGCGCCGCCCCAGCCATAGGTGCCCTTGCCCAGCCCGCCGGGCGTATCGGTCAGCGACACCGACCCGCCCGCGCCGTAGCCCTGTACCGGTGCCTGCGTTCCGCCGGTGCCCCCGCCGATGCCGTTGAACGTGACGCCGTCGGGCAGCAGGTTCGACATGGCGAGCCGCGCCGTCTCCGGCTTCATCACGCGCGCGCCGTCCAGCATCCCGCCGTCCTGAAGCATATGGAGGAAGCGGTCGTAATCGCGCGCCGACGAGACCAGGCCGGCGCCGCCATAGGGAAAGCTAGGCGGTTGCAGGAACACGGAGGTCGCCGCCGGATCGAGCGGCGTCCGGTTGTCGCCGACGAAGGCATAGTTGGTCGCCAGCCGCCCGACCTCGGCCCGCGGCACCGACCAATAGGTCGACGTCATCTTCAGCGGGTCGAACAGCCGCGTCTGGACGAACGCCGCGAACGACATCCCCGACGCGACCTCGATCACGCGCCCCATCACGTCGAGCCCGATCGAGTAATGCCAGCGCGTGCCGGGCTCGGCGACCAGCGGCAGCGTCGCGACGCGGTCGGCGAATTCGGCGAGCGACGCCGGACGGACGCGGCGCATCTGCGCCTCGGTCGACGCGTTGACCGACAGCGGCAAGACGCCGAGCCGCTCATACTCCTTCAGCAACGGCCCCTTGGCGGAGATGCTGTAGCTGAGCCCGGCGGTGTGGGTCAGCAGGTGGCGTATCGTGATCGGCCGCGTCGCCGGGCGCGACGCCAGGCTGGTGTCGGGGCTGGTCAGCACCTTCATCCGGGCGAACGCGGGGAGGTAGGTCGCGATCGGCTCGTCGAGCCCGAGCTTCCCTTCCTCGACCAGGATCATCGCCGCCATCGCGGTGACCGGCTTGGTCATCGAATAGATCCGCCACAGCGAATCGGGGTCGGCGGCGGAGGCGCTCGCCCCGTCGGAGATCCGCCCGGCCCCGATGAACTGCGTCGGGAAATCGCCGAAGCCGAATGCGCCGACGATGCCCGGCAGCTTGCCGTCGCGAACGTAACCATCGAGCAAGCCTTGCGTCGCCGGCAGCAGCGTTCGCGCGGACGGCTGGATGAGCGGGGCGGGAACGCGCGGCTGCGGCCGGACTTGCCGCTGCGCCTGGCTCGCCATCGCGGCGCTCGCCGCCAGCGCGGTGGCGCCGATCAGGGTCGCAATCAGCTTCATGCACCACTCCTCATCGCGTCGACCGCGCGCGCGAACACCGTCGGCAACCCCGCCTCGGCCAGCGCCTCGACCGGCCACCACTCGCCCGCCATCTCGTTGTGGGGCGGCGGCGTCGCCACGACAAGCGCGAGTTCGAGGCGGAAATGGGTGAAGCCATGCCGCACGACCGCGTCGGTCAGCCGCCAGTCGGCCTCCACCGGCGCCCCGGCCAGCCCCGGCGGCACCTCGACCCACGGCCCGGTCGGCAGCGCGCGCATCCCGCCGAGCAGCCCCGACGCCGGCCGCCGCACTAACAGCACCCGGTCGTCCCGCTCCAGCCAGAACAAAGTGCCGTACCGTTGCGGCCGTTCCGCCTTGACCGCCTTGGCCGGGAACGTCTCGGGCAATCCGGTGGCGAAACCGGCGCAGGCTTCCCGGATCGGGCACAGCAGGCAACGCGGCCGCCTGACCGTGCAGATGCCCGACCCCAGGTCCATCATGGCTTGCGCGAAGTCGCCCGCCCGCGTGTCGGGCGTGATCGTGTCCGCCGCCGCCCGGATCGCCGGGCGGATGCCGGGCAGCGTTCCCGAAAGCGCGAACAGCCGCGCGACGACCCGCTCGACATTGGCGTCGACCACCACCGCCCGCCGGCCGAACGCGATCGCGGCGACCGCGGCGGCGGTGTAGGCGCCCAGCCCCGGCAAGATCCTGAGCGACGCCTCCGTGTCGGGCAGCGCGCCGCCATGCTCGTCGACCACGGCGCGCGCCGTCGCCACCAGGTTGCGCGCGCGAGCGTAGTAGCCCAGCCCCGCCCACGCGGCCATCACCTCGGCTTCCTCCGCCGCCGCCAGCGCCGCCAGCGTCGGCCAGCGCGCCACCCACGCCTCGAATCGCGGCCGCACCGTCGCCACCGTCGTCTGCTGGAGCATCACCTCCGACAACCACACGCGGTACGCGTCGGGCGTCTCGCCCGGCGGCGCGCGCCACGGCAAAACCCGCCGGTGCGCGTCGTACCAGGCCAGGAGCGCGGAGGCGACATCAGGGCGCTTGGCGTCCATGGGCGCGCTATGGCATGGGGGAGAGGATGAGCAAGCGCGTCCGCGTTCCCGACAGCGATGCCCCCCGGGCCAACCGATCGCGCCAGGTGGCCGAACTGCTGCCCGACGTCGGCCGCGCCGCGTTCCGCAAGTTCGGCTTCGTCCAGTCGTCGGTGGTCAGCCGCTGGGCGGAGATCGTCGGGCCGCGCCTCGCCGGGGTCAGCGCCCCCGAATCGATCCGTTTCCCGCATGGCAAGAAGGCCGACGGCACGCTGACCCTGGTCGTGCGCGGCGCCCATGCCGTGATGCTCCAGCACGTCACGCCGGAGATCATCGAGCGGGTGAACCGCTTCTTCGGCTATGCCGCCGTCGCGAAGGTGACGATCCGCCAGGGCGAGGTCGCGGCGCCCCCGCCGCGCCGCGCGCCGCCGTCGCTGAAAGCGGTGCCGATCGAACTCGGCGACGGCCTGAAGTCGATCGCCGATCCCGAGCTGAAGGCGGTGCTGGAGGCGCTCGCCATCGGCGTCGCCGCCACGCGCGGCGCCCCCATTCTCGACCAACCGGAGCCGTGATGCGCCTGTCCACCACCCTCGGCCTGGCCTTTTTGGCGCTGGCCACCACCGCCGCGACGCCGCCACGCGACTGGTCAACCGTCGCGACCCGCGCCGCCGACGGCGCGATCGTCACCGGCAACCCGCGCGCGAAGGTCAAGCTGGTCGAATATGCCAGCTACACCTGTTCGCATTGCGCCCATTTCGCCACCGAGTCATCGCCGGTGCTCAAAGCGCGGATGATCAAGTCGGGGTCGACCAGCCTGGAGCTGCGCCACGTCGTCCGCGACCGGCTCGACCTCGCCGCCGTTGTCGTCGCGCGGTGCGGAACGCCGGCGGGCTTTCTCGGGCGCAGCGAGGCGGTCTTCGCCGCGCAACCACAGTGGATGGCGCGCGGCATGGCCTATGACGAGGCCAACCCGACCCGCTCGACCCAGCCCGTCGGCCCCGCTTTGCGCGCCTTGGCCGACGGCGCCGGCCTCACCGCCCTCGTCAAGGCGCGGGGCATGGGCGAACGCGCGATCGCCGCCTGCTTCGCCGACCGGGCGGAGATCGACCGGATCGTCGCGATGACCAACGCCACCCCGCCCGAGGTGACCGGCACGCCGAGCTTCGCGATCAACGGCGCGACCGTAGGCACCGCCACCTGGACCAGTCTGCAACCCCAGCTACGCGCCAAGGGCGCGAACTGACCCTTCCCGGAGTGTTCTCGATGAAGCGTATCCTGTTCGCCGTCCTGCCCGCCCTCGCGCTCGCCGCCTGCTCGGGCGAGGACGCCGCCAGCACCACGACCGCCGCCGCCCCGGTCGCCGCGGCGCCCGCGCCCGCCGGCCAGAACTGGGCCGACACCGTGGTCGCCACCCCCGAGGGTGGTTTCCGCATGGGCAACCCGAACGCCGCGATCAAGCTGGTCGAGTACGGCTCGCGCACCTGCCATGTCTGCCAGGAGTTCGACGCCGCGGCGACCGAGCCGCTGACGCGCGACTATATCGCGACCGGCAAGGTGTCGTTCGAGTTCCGCGACTTTCTGCGCAACGGCGCCGACCTCGCCGCGTCGCTGGTCGGCCAGTGCGGCGGCCCGGGGCCGTTCTTCCCGATCCTGCATCAGATGTACGCGGTCCAGCCGCAGACGCTGGCGACCGCCGAAAGCCTGGGCAACGCCTTCTACGAAAGCCTCGCCGCGCTGCCCCCGGCGCAGCAGCCGGCGCGCTTCGCCGAGGCGATGGGCTATCTCGACTTCGTCAAGCAGCGCGGCATCACCGACGCCCGCGCCCGCGCTTGCCTCGCCGACACCGCCAAGGGCGACGCGCTGGCGAAAGCGACCGAGGACGCCTCGCGCGAATACAGCATCTCTGGTACGCCGACCTTCCTCATCAACGGCCGCGTCGTGCCCAACACGGTCAACTGGCAGCAGGTCGAGACGGCGTTGAAGGCGGCGGGGGCGTGACCCGGTAACCCACGTCACTCGACGCCGCGCCCGCCTGGACATATATCAAACGCATGGCCCAGCTCGACACCCGCCAGAAGCTGGAGATCCTCGCCGACGCGGCCAAATACGACGCGTCATGCGCTTCGTCGGGCACCGCAAAGCGTAACAGCCGCGACGGCAAGGGGCTCGGCTCGACCGAGGGCATGGGCATCTGCCACGCCTATGCTCCCGACGGCCGCTGCATCTCGCTGCTCAAGATCCTGCTGACCAACAGCTGCATCTTCGATTGCCACTACTGCATCAATCGCAAGAGCTCGAACGTGAAGCGCGCTCGTTTCACCGCCGCCGAAGTGGTGAACCTGACCATATCGTTCTACAAGCGTAACTATATCGAAGGGCTGTTCCTCTCCTCCGGCATCATCGCCTCGTCCAACTACACCATGGAGCAAATGGTCGAAGTGGCCCGCTCTCTACGTCAGGATCATCAGTTTAGGGGCTACATCCACCTGAAATCGATCCCCGACGCCGACCCCGAGCTGCTCCATCAGGCCGGGCTCTACGCCGACCGCGTGTCGATCAACGTCGAACTGCCGACCGTGTCCGGACTGAAGCGTCTGGCCCCCGAAAAGGACAGCGGCCGGATCGAGGGCGCGATGGCCGCGACCAAGGCGACGATCGCCGACACCGCCGACGCGTCGAAGCGCTACAAGTTCGCGCCGCGCTTCGCCCCCGCCGGGCAATCGACCCAGATGATTGTCGGCGCCGACGCCGCGACCGACGGCGATATCGTCACCAAGGCGTCGCGCCTCTACGACCGCTTCGGCCTGCGCCGGGTCTACTATTCCGCGTTCAGCCCGATCCCGGACGCCAGCGCGGTGCTGCCGCTGTCGCGCCCGCCGCTGATGCGCGAGCACCGACTGTACCAGTCCGACTGGCTGATGCGCTTCTACGACTACCAGCCGCACGAGGTGATCGCCGCCGCCGACGACGCGACCGGCATGCTGCCGCTCGACATCGACCCCAAGCTCGCCTGGGCGCTCAAGTTCCGCGCCTCGTTCCCGGTCGACGTCAACCGCGCGCCGCGCGAGGCGCTGCTCCGCGTACCGGGGCTAGGCGTGAAGGCGGTCAACAGCATCCTGACCAGCCGCCGCTGGCGCCGCCTTCGCCTCGACGACGTCGCGCGGCTGACGGTCAGCCTCGCCAAGGTCCGCCCCTTCATCGTCGCCGAGGACTGGCGTCCGGTGGCGCTGGCCGACAAGGCCGAGCTGAAGCCGCTGGTCGCGCCCAAGAAGCAGCAGCTCGAGCTGTTCGCGGCGTGAGCCGAACGCTTTCGCTCGCCGCTCGTTAGGCGATCATGCGCGTCGTTACCCTCGACACCCCCGACGACTTCGACGCGTGGCGCGACGCCGCGCGCGAGCTCGCCGCCGCCGATGTGCCGCCAGACGACGTCGTCTGGCAGGTCGGCGACACGCCCGTCGACCTGTTCGCCGGCGAGGCGAACGCGCGCGCCGCGCCGCCGCCGTCCCCCGGCTTCTCCGTCCCCCGCGCGTTCATCGACTTGGCGCGCGACGCCGTGCTGGCGAGCGAGCCCGAACGCTTCGCCCTGCTCTACACCGCGCTCACCCGCCTGCGCCGCGAGCCGGGCCTCGTCGAGGACCGCGCCGACCCGCTCGTCCGCCGCCTCGACGGTCTGGCCAAGACCGTCCGCCGCGACATCCACAGGATGCGTGCGTTCGTCCGCTTCCGTGAGGCGGCCGACGCGGAAGGGCCCCGCTACGTCGCCTGGTTCGAGCCCGAGCACCACATCGTCCGCGCCAACGCCGCCTTCTTCGTCAACCGCTTCGCCTCGATGCGCTGGTCGATCCTGACGCCCGAGGTGTCGTTGCATTGGGACGGCAAGCGACTGGAGGAAGGTCCCGGCGCGGCCAAGGGCGATGCGCCGGACGGCGATCCGGTCGAGGAAGTGTGGAAGACCTACTACGCCAGCATCTTCAACCCGGCGCGCGTCAAGGTCGGCGCGATGCTGAAGGAGATGCCGCGCAAATATTGGAAGAACATGCCCGAAACCGCGCTCGTCCCGGCGCTGATCGCGGGCGCGCAGGCCAGGGAGGCGAGAATGATCGAGACCGCGCGGACGGACATGGGCGGCAACAGCCAGATCGCCTGGGAGGGCCTGCGCGACGAAGCCGCCGGCTGCACCCGGTGCCACCTCTACAAGCACGCGACCCAGACCGTGTTCGGCGAGGGCCAGGTCGAGGCGGCGATGATGTTCGTCGGCGAGCAGCCGGGCGACCAGGAGGATCTCGCCGGCAAGCCCTTCGTCGGTCCCGCCGGCCAGGTATTCAACCGCGCGCTGTCCGCCGCCGGCGTCGACCGCGCCCAGACCTATGTCACCAACGCGGTCAAGCATTTCAAGTTTGAGCCGCGCGGCAAGCGCCGCATTCACGCCAAGCCCGACGCCGGCGAGATCGACGCCTGCCGCTGGTGGATCGAGCAGGAACGCATGATCCTGCGCCCCAAGGTGACGGTGGCGCTCGGCGCGACGGCGGCGCGGTCGCTGTTCGGCAAGGTGATGACGATCGGCAAGGAACGCGGCCGCGCCTTGACCCTCCCCGACGGCGGCGAGGCCTGGATCACGGTCCATCCGAGCTATCTCCTCCGCCTTCCCGACGAGGCGCAGAAGGAAGTCGAGTTCGCCCGCTTCGTCGAGGATTTGAAGATGGCGAAGGCGTCGGTGGGGTGATCATCATCCGAACGGCGAGGTTTCATCGCTGTAAAGTCAGCCTACTCGCCGACCAGGATGAACGGATTGTCGTCATGCGCCCATTGATCGCCCTTGCCGCCCTACTCGCCCTCACGCCGGCCGCCGCCACGCAACAGCGCCGCGCTGCGTCGTCGTCTCACGTCGCCCCGCTCACGCCAGCCGCCACGGCCGCCGTTTCCGCGTGGAGCGCCAAGGCCGCTCCCCTCAAGGCCCGCCTCCGCGCTATTCCATCATCGGCGTCGGTGTCGCAAAATCTGGCGGAACGGGTCGCAGTCGAGCAGGGGCTACGTAGGCTGCTCATGCCCTCACCCACGTCGCATCTCGCCGAGGCCGACCGCCGTGCCGCGGACAGCCGCATCTGGGGCCAGCTCGCGGAAGTGGATAGCGCCAATACCGCGTACCTGAAATCCGTACTACCCGCCGACGGCTGGTTCCGCTGGAGCCGCGATGGACGCGAGACCGCGCGTGATGCATGGCTTATCGTCCAGCACTCCTCGGATCAGGAATTCCAGCGGCAAGTGCTCGCCCGCATGGAGCCACTGGCCAGGGCGGGCGAGGTGGACGGGGCCGATTACGCGCTTCTTTACGACCGCACCGAAATGTTTGCTGGCCGGCCGCAATATTACGGCTCGCAGTACCAATGCGAGAAGGGTCGCTGGGTCGCCTCTCCCATGCGCGACCCCGGCGGTGTCGCCGCTCGCCGTAAGACGCTTGGCATGAGCACGTTGGCGGAGAACAAGGCTCGCATGGATGAGAACGGCGGCTGCTAAGCTACGCTATCACATCGTCACCGGGTCCGGCCCGATCCGCCCTTCGGCATCGTCCATCCCCGCGATCGCGGCCATGTCCTCGTCGTCCAGCGTCACGTCGAGCGCGGCGTAGTTGTCGGTCAGGTGGTCGGCGCTGCTCGCCTTGGGGATCGCCGACAGGCCGAGCGCCAGGTGCCAGGCGAGCACCACCTGCGCCGAGCTGCGGCCGTGCTTCGCGGCGATGCGCGCCAGCGTCGCGTCGGCGAGCAGGCCGCCTTGCCCCAGCGGACTCCAGCTCTGCGTCACGATGCCTCGCGCCGCGTGGTACGCCCGCGCCTCGGCCTGCTGAAAACGCGGGTGGAGCTCGATCTGGTTGACCGCCGGGGTCACCCCCGTCGCCTCGATGATGTGATCCAGATGCTCGGGCAGGAAGTTCGACACGCCGATCGACCGCGCCTTGCCCTCGCCCCGCAAATCGATCAGCGCGCGCCACGCGTCGACATAAAGGTCGGCCGACGGCGCCGGCCAGTGGATCAGGTACAGGTCGACCATCTCGACGCCGAGCAGCGCCAGGCTCTCGTCCAGCGCCGCCGCCGCGTCATCGTGACGGTCGTTCCACAGTTTGGTGGTGAGGAACACGTCCTCGCCCTTCACCCCGTCGCCGACGCCGCGCTCGTTATGATAAAGCGCGGCGGTGTCGATAAGGCGATAGCCCGTGTCGATGCCCTTGCGCACGATCGCGGCGACATGGGCCTCGGGCACTTGCCAAGTGCCGAGGCCAAGCGCCGGCATCGTCCGGCCATCGTTGAGGGTCATGTCCATGCGTCGCTCAACCGGCGGGTCGACGCGGCGGTTCCAGATTGGGGCTTCCCTCCCGCGCGACAATCGCGCAATCGAGCGCGCCATGTTCGAAAAAGTCATCGCGGTGCTCGCCACCTTCACGATCTGGGTCATCTCGTCGGGCGGCTATCTCGGCATCGTCGCGCTGATGGCGATCGAGAGCGCCTGCATCCCGCTGCCGTCCGAGATCATCATGCCGTTCGCCGGCTACCTCGTCTCGACCGGGCGGTTCGACCTGTACCTCGCCGCCACCGCCGGCGCGATCGGCTGCAACGTCGGCTCGGTGTTCGCCTATGAGGTCGGCAAGCGCGGCGGGCGTCCGCTGGCCGAGCGCTGGGGCCGCTATGTCCTGATCGGCCCGGGTGAGCTCGACGCCGCCGACCGCTTCTTCGCCCGCTGGGGCAGCCTCGCGGTGCTGATCGGCCGGCTGTTGCCGGTGATCCGCACCTTTATCGCCTTCCCCGCCGGCGTCGCGCGGATGAAGCTAGTGCCGTTCCACGTCTACACGTTCATCGGCTCCTGGCCGTTCTGCTTCGGCCTCACCTGGGTCGGCATGAAGCTGGGCGAGAAGTGGAACAGCGACCCTCGCGTGAAGGCCGCGTTCCACAGCGCCGACCTGGTCATCGGCCTCGTCCTGGTCGGGTTGGTGGCGTTCTACATCTGGCACCGCGTCAGGAGCCTGAAGGGCCATTCTCAGCCGTAACCACGACGCGCGGCGGCGACGGCGAGCCGCTCGGTGCGATTGGGCGCCACCTTTTCCATCCCGCGCCGATAAGCGGCGAGCAGTTCGGGGCTGGCGCGATCGGGCGAGCCGCCGTCGAACGGCGGTTGCGGGTCGTATTCGAGCGCCAGCTGCAGCAGCCTGGCGGTATCCTCGCCCGCGACCTCGGCGATGAGGACCAACGCGAAGTCGATCCCGGCGGTCACCCCACCGCCGGTCACACGATTGCGATCGACGACGGTGCGCGCCCGGACCGGCTCGGCGCCGAACCGGGCGAGTTCGTCGTGCCACGCCCAATGCGTCGTCGCGCGGTACCCCGCCAACAGCCCCGCCGCGCCAAGGATCAAAGATCCGGTGCACACGCTGGTCACCCACTGCGCCGACCCGCCGACCTGGGCGACCCACGCCATCGCCGAATCGTCTTCGATCACGTCGGTCACGCCGATCCCACCGGGGACGCAGAGGATGTCGGCGCGCGTGACTTGCTCGAACGTCGCCGTCGGCAGGATCGAGAAGCCGGCATCGGTCGGCACGGGATCGCGCGACGCCCAGACCAGATCCACCTTTGCTCCCGGCAGCCGCGACAGGAACTGCGCCGGGCCGGTCAGGTCGAGCTGGGTAACCTCGGGAAACAGCAAGAACGCGATGTGCATCGACGCGCCGTTCACCACTGGCTGATCAAGCTCCATCCCGCGTTCCTGCCACCTTCAGGGGCGCCAGTCGACGCTGCGAAAGATATGATGATCGGAGAACGAGGTATCGTCCGGTTTCTTGGCATCATAAGGGTAGCGGTTCGGGACACGGCTCATGAAGATGAAGTCGGGCCTGTTTTTCTCGATCCAATCGGTGAACTTGCGATGCCGTACATGAGGGTCTTTCCAACCCTTATCCTCGTTGCTCGCGTAGATGATGACCGCCTTCCGAGCCGCGTCGAATAGACGTCGCATATATAGGTCGAACACGTCATCCTCGACAAGGTGATAGATCACGTCGAGCGAAATCGAGAGATCGGCCTTGGTGTCTGGCGTGAGTTCCGATGTGTGGATGAACCGAATGCTCGGGTCGTCTGCGAACTGCGCCCGAGCCTTTGCGATCACGGTCGGGGACACGTCGACGCCGGTGTAATTGGGATATCTGGCCAGCGATAACTGATTGCCATCACCTGACCCGAACTCGATCACCGAGGTCATCTCGTGCTTGTCGACGAACTCGTTGACGATCTCGGCCTTGTATTTGGCGAGATGATTGTAAGCGCCGGAACCCGAATTGCCGCCGGCCGCGTAACGCTGTTCCCAGTAGCTTTCGGAATGCTCGAACGGGATCGGCGGCGGCGTGAACTCGTTGGCGGCTGGCTTTATCCTGCGAACGGCTGCCGCCAGCGCGGGTCCGAAGACCGGGACGGCCTTTAGGATCGATTTGAGAGACATACGCGGCTCCGAATGCGAGGAAGCAGCCTGGCATAGCGAACGAGCAACACGGGCGGAACCCCAACAGCCCCGTGCTGTAATAGCGGCATATTGCTCTGCATGCTTCCGATGTCGGACATGACCGGCCCAACCTTACAGTCGACGGTCGGTCAGACGAACGGTGTCGACCAGCCACGCCAGCAGCGGCAGCGCGAGAAACAGGTACAGGCACAGGCCGGTCCACGGCGACCAGCCCCAGAACTGGCTTGGCAGGTCGCGCAGTGCGCCCGGCCAGAACCGCTCGATCCATACCCGATCCCACAGCGGGAAGGCGTAGGTATCCGGCGCGACGATCTCGGCGGCGGCGATCGTCAGGTTGATCGCGACCGACAGCGCCAGCAATGCGGCGGTCCCGAACCGCGCGGGTCCGCTCCGCAGATCGGCCCAGAACAGCGCTAGCCCCAGCGCGAGCAGCCCCGTCGCCGGCATCGCGTGCCGCGGCCCGGTGGAATGGCCGCCGTCCCAATACACGTACGCCGCGTTGACCAGCAGCACGATCGCGATCGTCGCCACCGCCATCGACGCCAGCCCACGCTCGCGTCGCCACAGCGACATGAGCCCGAACGGCGCCAGGAGCAGCACCGGCGCGACCCAGATGAGCCCGCGCCGCCCGCCCAGCACAATCTCACCCAGCACCGTCGCGCTCGGCCAGGTCAGCCCGAACAACCCCTGGTTCATCCCCTCGAACCCGACCACGCCCGAATAGCCGACGCGGAACGGCTCGCCGAACGCGAACAGGTTGTAGGCCAGCAGCGGCAGCAGCGCGGCGACGCCACCGATCGTCGCCGCGCCGAGCAGCCGCCACCGCTCGGGCGCGGGCCAGTAGCGCCACGCCGCCCACAGCGCGATCGCCGAGCCGGCGAGCACCGCCTGATATTCGACCACCACCGCCCAACCCAGCGCCGCGCCGGCGAGGAACGCCCATCGGACGCCGCCGCGCCACGCCGCCCACACCGCGACCACATACAACGCCGCCACCGCGGCATGGCCGAACAGCGTCGTCGACCAGCCCCAGAGCGGCGTCCCCAACGCATAACCAAGGCCGGCGAACAGCGCCGCCGACGCGCTCCCAGTCAGCCCAAGCGCGAGATCGTACAACAGCACCGCCGCGATCGCCGTCAGCAGCGCCGGGCCAAGCGATGTCGCTAGCCTAAGCCGCAGGCGGAGATAGCGTTCCATGTCGGGCGCGCCGAACGTCTTGGCGAGCCCGGCCGCCCGCTCCCCCGTGACCAGGTCGGCCAACGCGATCGCCGGCAGCGCCATCAGCGTCATGCCCGGCGCCTTGTCCATGTAGACATGGTCGCCGAACCGGGCCTTGTCGATCGTCAGTTCGGCGAACTCGTCGATCGTCGCGTCGCCGTCCTCGACGATGGAGATCGCGGCGAACAGCCGGGTCGCGTTGTTCGGGTTCCATTCCCACGACCCGAACCACGCGGCGGAAAACCACACCAACAGGCCCAGCACGACGGCGATTCGCCGGTCGGTGCGTTTCAATTGCGCCCTCATTCGATTCCCCGCCCCGCTCAGACGATCGGGGTTAGCCTGTCCTGGCGACCTTGCGAGCCGCCTTTACGGCAGCACCGGCGTCGACGCCGCCCGCGCGCTGTTCTCGCGGCGGCTTTCGCGGACGCGTTGCGCGAAGCAGCCGGTGGCGCCACCGGCGCCGACGGTCGAGCAGCTGCCGATGCCGTTCACGCCGACGCCCGCGTCCAGCGTCGATTGCGCCTTGGCCGCCCACGCCTCGTTCTCCGGCGTGATCACCAGTCCTTCGCGCAATTCCTTGGGCACGCGGAACTGCTCGCCGGCGTTAAGTCGCTGGCACACGACGATCTCCTCGCCGTCGCTGTTGGTCGGGCAGCGCTGATTGCCGAAAAGCGTCAACACGCCGTTGACCGGTGCTTCCCGCGATACCTCGCCCGGCCCGCTCGCGATCGTCACGGGTCGGTCGGTCGGCGCGGGTGGCCCCACCGTCTGCGCCGCCAGCGCGCCGGGCGCGAGCATCGCCAGGACGGCGACGGCGAGGGGTGCGGAAAACTTGAACATGACTCGCTCCTGTCAGATCCGTTTGGCGGCGGCGATGGCGACGCGGCAGCCGAGCCGGATCGCCGCGCTCAGCACGGGATAGCCCAGCGTGTTCTCCGCGCCGTTCGCCAGCGCGAAGTCGCGATGCTCCAGCTCCTCCGCCTGGAAATCGGCGATCGCCGCCGCCAGCTCGGGGTCGCCGTCGTCGCCCAACTCGACCAGCTGGTCGGCGTAATGCTTGTCGATTTCGGTCTCTACCGCGGCGGTGCAGGCCATCGCCGCGTCCGGCCCGATCGCCGCCGTCACCGCGCCCAGCGCGAAGCCGGCGACGTTCCACAGCGGCTGGAACAGCGTCGGCCTGACACCGCGCTCGGCGATCATCCGGTCAAAGAACGCGCGGTGGCGTTCCTCCTGCGCCGCCATGTGGTGGATCGCGCGCGACGACGGATGCCGGTCGCCCAACACCGCCAGCTGCCCGGCATAGATGCGCGTCGCGCCATATTCGCCCGCCTGGTCGACGCGGATCATAGCATCGGTCGCGCGACGCCGGTCGCCCGGTCGCCACCCCATCGCCTCGGCCGTCATCGCGCCCTCCTCGTCAGCATCAAGATGGTGAGCGCGCCGCCAAGCGAAAGAAGCGCATTGAACCCGGCCAGCGACACCCCGGCGAACGTCCATTGTGGCACGTCGCATCGCACCATCGGTGCCGCCAGGATTCGGGCCAGCGCGTCGCCGTCATCGCCCCCGGCGACCGTCGAAGTGCAGCTCGTCACGCCCTGCCACCAGCCATATTCCACCCCGGCATGATACACGCCGATCGCGCCGCTGACCGCGATGGCGAGCGCGGCGAGCAGCACCAGCGACCGCCGTGCCCCGCGCCCCGGCACGACGAACGCCAGCGCCGCGAGCACGACCGCGCCGTAGTGCGGCCAGCGCTGCCAATGGCACATCTCGCACGGATAAAGCCCGCCGACATATTGCGACCCGAGCGCGCCGGCGAGCAGCGTCGCCGGGAGCAGTAGGGCGATCCAACGGGCGAGGCGGTCATTGGCGTTCAACCTGGGGCGATCACTTGCGCGCCGCGACCCGCCGCGGGGCGCCCAGCCGGGCGATCGTCTGGAGCGCGTAGTGCAGCTGGAAATCGTCGATCTTGCGCGCCTTCAACTGTTCCGGCGTCGCGGCGAAGCGGGGATCGTCCTTGGTGTCCTCCTCCAGCACCGCGTTGTCGGCCTTGACCTCGTTGATCAGATGGCGGCGCAGGTCCGCCTCGCGGAACACGGGACGCGTCTTGTAGTCGGGATCGCTGATCTGCGGCACGGCGATGTCGGGTTCGATCCCGCCCTCCTGAACCGACCGGCCCGACGGCGTGTAGTAGCGCGCGGTGGTCAGGCGGAGCGCGGTCTGCGGACCCATCGGCAGCAGCGTCTGGACCGACCCCTTGCCGAACGTCCGCTCGCCCATGACGAGGCCACGGTGATGGTCCTGCAGCGCGCCGGCGACGATCTCGGACGCCGACGCGGTGCCCGAATCGGTCAGCACGATCACCGGCAGGCCGTGCGCGTCGTCGCCCGGCTTGGCGAAATAGCGCTCGATGTCGCCCTTCTCGCGGCCGCGCTGCGACACGATTTCGCCGCGCTCCAGGAACACGTCGCTGACCTCGATCGCCTCGGTCAGCAACCCGCCCCCGTTATCGCGCAGGTCGACGACATAGCCCAGCGGGCGACGACCCAGCGACTTGTCGATCGCCATGATCGCCGCGCGGGTGTCGTCGCCGGTCGAGTCGGAAAAAGTGTTGATGTTGATGTAGCCGACGTCGCCCTTGACCTCCCATTTGACCGGGCGCTGGATGATCACCTCGCGCAGCATCGTCACGTCGACCGGCTTGTCGCGGCCGGGACGAACCAGCGTCAGCGAGATCTTGGTGCCGGGCTTGCCGCGCATCAGCCCGATCGCGTCGTCGAGCGACTCGCCGTAGATCAGCTTGCCGTCGATATGAGTGATGTAGTCGCCCGATTTGACCCCGGCGCGGTCGGCCGGCGTGTCCTCGGTCGGGGCGACCACCTTGATCGCGCCGTCCTCCATCGAGACGGTCAGACCCAGGCCGCCGTAATTGCCCTCGGTCTGGATCCGCAGGTTCTCAAAATCGAGCGCGTCGACATAGGACGAGTGCGGGTCGAGCGAGGTCAGCATTCCCTGGATCGCGCCCTTGATCAGCGTCTTGTCGTCGACCTTGTCGACATACTCGGCCTTGACCCGGTTATAGACGTCGAGGAACTGATCGAACTCGCGATAAGTGTCGCTGTCGGCCGCCGCGACGGTCAGCGCGGCGACCGGCACTAGGACGAGCGCGCCGGCGATCGCGGTGGTGCGTAGGCGCGAGCGGCGAAGAAGCGAGCGGGACATCGGCCAATTCCTGGAAAGATCGAGGTGCCGCTGTTCTAGCGGCAACGGTTGGGCGATGGTAGCGCCCAGAACGGTGAACGATCGCTGACCGGCGTCACCCGACCAGCGCGCCCAGATCGACCGGGCGTCCGCGGCGGCGCAGTTCCACGGTGACGCGTGGGTCCGCCCCCACTCGCCCGACCGGCGCGCCGGCGGGCACCACGGCCCCCGGTCGAACCCCGGCCTCGGCCAGCCCCGACAGCAACGTCGTCCACCCCGCGCCATGATCGAGGATCACGACGACGCCGTAAGCACGGAAACGCCGGGCATAAGCCACGCGGCCCGCCGCTGGCGCGCGAACGACGGTGTTGTCCGGGACCGCCAGCGTCACGCCGCGCGCGCGGAACCCCGCGTCGGCCAGCTCGCCGAATCCGGTCACGACCCGCCCGCGCGCGGGCAGACGATAGGCGCGCGGCACGACCGGCGGCACGGCGCCAGGGACAAGCGGGCGCGGCTCGGGCC
>CAXTRJ010000040.1:0-16036 GCA_964246585.1 uncultured Sphingomonas sp.
GCGTTGGTCCGCGCGGCTTGCGCGCGGGACAGCGCGGCCTGCGCCTGCTGCACCTGGGCGCGGCGGTCGCGCGGGTCGATGACGAACAGCGCCGCGCCGGCGCGGACGTCGGTCCCTTCCTCGAACAGCCGGCGCTCGACGATGCCGTCGGTGCGCGCGCGGACCTCGGCCGAGCGCACCGCCTCGATCCGGCCGGGGAGCTCGACCACGTTGGGCACCGGCTCGCCCGTGACGGTGATCGCGGTGACCAGCGGCGGCGGCGGCGCGGGCGGGGCCGCCGGCTCGCCGCCACAAGCGGAGAGGGCCAGGGACAGGGTTAGCGTCGCGAGAAGAGCGGGGCCGCCGGGGCGTCGGGGCGAGCAGATCGTGAGCACGTCGTCCTCCAAGACACCGCGAACCGGCAGCGGTCCGCTCCTATACTTCGCACGTGCGGTAAAGCAACGACCTTGTGTAATTAATTGGCGCGACAGGTTTTTCCGGCTAGGAAGGCGGGATGGATACCACTCGAAAGGAGCGAAGGAGCGCGGGACGGCCGACTCGCGCGCAGGCCGCCGCGATCGACGGGTTGGTCCTCGACGGGGCGCGGACGGCGTTCTGTCGCCTCGGCATCGCCGGCGTGGCGATGGACGAACTGGCGACGGCGATCGGGGTCAGCAAACACACCATCTATCGGCGCTACCCGAACAAGACGGCGTTGCTCGCCGCGGTGGTCGAGCGCGATCTCGCCAACATCCGGGCGATGGCGTCGGAAACGGGCGACGACGGGGATACGCTCGCATCACTGAAGATCACTATCCGGCGATTCTTCGACTTCGGCCTGGCCACCGAGAATATGGCCTTCCTCGCGTTCCTGTCGGCGGAGGCGTCGTTCTCGGTCGAGATGCAGCGCAAGTTCACGGTCTGGGAGCAGCTCGCGGTGTCGCCGATCACCGAGCGGATCGCCGCCGCGCAAGAAGCCGGCCGGCTTCGGCCGGGTGATCCGGCGACGCTGTGCGATATCCTGACCGACCTCGTCGACGGCGCGGCCAATCGTCTTCGCACGGGGTGCCGCGACGTCTTCGCGTGTGGCGTGACACCCGACCGGTTTTTCGAGGAGCGGTGGGCGGTATTCGTCCGGGCGATGACGCCCGATTAGGCCGGCTCGGCCGTTCGCGGCGCCCATGCCCGGATCGGACCGATGGTGACCCCTACGGGAATCGAACCCGTGTTTTCGCCGTGAGAGGGCGACGTCCTAGACCGCTAGACGAAGGGGCCGTCGATGCGGAAGCGGGCCTCTACGGCGGGGTCGCCGATGCGTCAAGCCGGGCGGCGGCGATGTCGTGCAGCGCCTGGGTCGGCGCGCCCAGCACGGCGGCGCGCGCGCGGACGCTGGCGTCGAGGAACGGCGTCGACAGCGCCATGAACCGACGAGGGGTCATGCCGAGAAACGTGTTGGCGTCGCGCAGGAAATGCGAGGTGTCGAAATAGCTGGGTGAGATCGTCGAATAGTCCGTTTCGTCGCCGGTACGGAACATTCCCAAAAAGGAGCGGAGGAACTGCGCGCGGACCAGCAGCATCTTGGGCGGGAAACCGAAATGGCGCGCCGCCAGTCGGCGCAACCGGTGCGGCTCCATCGCGAGCAGGCGCGCGGCGGTGGCGAGGTCGTGGGTACGGTCGTCGATGACCAAGGCCATCAATGCGCGGATTGCCGGCTCGTCGGCGCGGACGGGCCCGAGCATCGCGGCGAGCAGCGTATCGACCCGCGCCTTGACCTCCCGATCGCGATCTGACGTGGCCAGGGCCGCCACGAGCGCCCCGGTTCGTCGCCGGCCCAGCACCGTGTCGAGCGGCACCACGGCGTCGCGGTAGCGCGCGGCCGACGTCCGGAACAGCCTGGCCCAGCCGAGCGCGCTGATGCCGATACCGATCATGACGCCGCCGTTGGTGGTGACGCGCATCGCCCGGCTGGTCGGGCCGAACAGCGTCGCCTGGGGGAGCGGGTCGAAGCGTCGTCGACCGATCTCGACTGCGATCGGCCCGGCGTCGAGCGCGATCCGGATATTGGCGGTGCCCGGCAGGAACCAGTCGACCTGCCCCGACGCCTCGGGCCCGTGCGCCGCATAGACGTGGTACCCGGTGACATAGTCGGCGATCTCCGCCGCCGGCTGGTCGTAGCGGATCGCCATGCCCGGCGGCATGGCGAACAGCCCGTCGGGGATGCCCGGCGTCTGCGTCCCCCCGGCGATCACGCGGCCGCCCGGCGCTCCTTCAGCTCGTCATTGAGCATTTCCGCCAGCAGGAAGGCGAGTTCCAGGCTCTGACTGGCGTTGAGCCGGGGGTCGCAATGGGTGTGATAGCGATCGGCCAGCGCTTGTTCGGTCACCGCCACCGCGCCGCCGGTGCATTCGGTCACGTTCTGCCCGGTCATCTCGGCGTGGATGCCGCCGGCGAAGGTGCCTTCCGCCCGGTGCACCGCGAAGAAGCCGCGGACCTCGGTCAGAATGCGGTCGAACGGCCGCGTCTTGTAGCCATTCGCCGCTTTCACGACGTTGCCGTGCATCGGGTCGCACGACCACACGACCGGATGACCCTCGCGCGTCACCGCGCGGACCAGCCGGGGCAGCGCCGCCTCGATCTTGTCATGGCCGAAGCGGGTGATCAGCGTCATGCGACCGGGGACGCGCGCCGGGTTAAGCGTGTCGAGCATCCGGAGCAGCACGTCGGGCTCGAGGCTGGGCCCGCACTTGACCCCGATCGGGTTGCCGATGCCGCGCAGGAACTCGACATGCGCCGACCCCTCGAACCGCGTCCGATCACCGATCCACAGAAAATGCGCCGAGGTGTCGTACCAGTCGCCGGTCAGCGAATCCTGCCGGGTCAGCGCCTGTTCGTAGCGGAGCAGCAGCGCCTCGTGGCTGGTATAAAAGGCGGTCTGGGCGAGCTGGGGCGCGGTCTCCGGGTCGATGCCGCACGCGCGCATGAATTCCAGCGCCTCGCCGATGCGGTCGGCGGTCTCGGCGTATTTCTTTGACCACGGGCTGCGGCCCATGAAATCATGCGTCCAGCGGTGGACCTGCGCCAGATTGGCGTAGCCGCCGCTGGCGAAGGCGCGCAGCAGGTTGAGCGTCGCCGCCGACTGCGAGTACGACCGGATCATGCGCTGCGGGTCGGGCGCGCGGCCGGCCGCGGTGAAGGCGATGTCGTTGACGTTGTCGCCGCGATAGCTCGGCAGCTCGACGCCGTCCTGGACCTCGGTGTTGGTCGAGCGCGGCTTGGCGAACTGCCCCGCCATGCGGCCGAGCTTCACCACGGGAAGCTTGGACGCGTAGGTCAGGACCACCGCCATCTGCAGGATGACGCGGAACGTGTCGCGGATGTTGTTGGGGTGGAACTCGGCGAAGCTTTCCGCGCAATCGCCGCCCTGGAGCAGGAAGGCGCGGCCCTCCGCCACCGTCGCCAGGTCGCGGGTGAGGTTGCGCGCCTCGCCGGCGAAGACCAGCGGCGGATAGGTCGCGAGCTGGTCGGTCGCCGCGTCGAGCGCGGCGGCGTCGGGATAGTCGGGCAGCTGGCGCGCCTCGTGGCGCGTCCAGCTGTCGGGGGACCAGTGCGTGGCCATGGTGTCGTCGTTTTCCGTTACGCGAAAGTAGCGAACGGCATGGGCGAAATCATGCCGCCACGCAACAATCGCGAACGGGGTGGGGGCTTATCTGGGCAGCCAGTTGCCGTGAAAGCCGGGCGGGACACGGTGCGGCAGGCGGACGGTGGCGACCGGCGGCGCGGCGAAGTCCGCCGCGTCTATGATGGCGAGGTCGGTCGTCGCGCCGGGCAGGTCGACGACCAGGCCGATCAGCCAGCCCTCGTCCTCGCCCCTCCCGGCTTGGGCGGGGACGAAGACAAACTCGCCGGGGTGGCGGCCCTCGCCGAAATCGTGGGTCTCGCGCGTGCCGGCCTCCAGGTCGTGCTTGTACAGCCCGGTGCCGCCGATGAACCGCTCGTCGCGCCCGTCGGGCAGGGCCATGGTGTAGCAGTAGCGGTAATGCTGCCCGAAACGGCGTTCGTCGGGACGGGGGAACTCCTGCGGCGACGCGTCGATGACGCGCCGCTCGACGGTGCGCGCGACCGGGTCGACCGTCCACCGCTCCAGCGCGCTGGCGACCGAATCGGGGCCGCCGCTATCCTCGGTGAACATCGTCTCGTGCGTGACGACGTCGACCACCACGCGCCCGTCGGGCAGGTCGAAGCTGTTGGCGACGTGGAACACATAGGTCGGATCGACCGCGCACCAGATCACCGCGTCACCCGATCCGCCGCGCGGGAGCAAGCCGACGCGCGCCTGGTGCGCCGGGTTCCAGCGATAGGGGAAGGGGTGGCCGCCGAGCAGCGTCCTCATCGAAAAGGTGACGGGCAGGTCGAGGATCACCACGTAACGCGCGGTCATGCCGCAATCGTGGATCGAGGGCCCGTGCTTGACCCGGACCGGCTCCTCGCGGACGACGCGGCCCTCGGGCGAGAGGACGACGTGGCGGATCGTCGTCGCGTCGTCGCCCTGATAGGCGATCGCATGATGCTCGCCGGTCAGCGGGTCGCGGTGCGGATGGGCGGTGAACGATCCGGCAAGCGTGTCGTCGAACGGGTTGGAGGCCTGCTCGTCGAGCGTATCGCTTAGCTCGACCGGATAGGCGCCGGCCTCGACCAGCGCCCAGGTGCGGCCGGCGATCGCGACGACGTTGGTGTTCACCGTGTCGAACTGGCCATTGCGCGGCCCCGGCGCGGCGGGCTTGCCCAGCGCGACGGCGACCGACTTGGACCTGATCCAACGGTTGCGATACCATAGCGCCTTGCCGTCGCGGATGGCGATGCCGTGGACCATGCCGTCGCCGAGGAACCAGTGATAGGAGGCGGGGTCGGCGGCGATCGGGTTGGGGCCGATCCTGAGATAACGGCCGTCGAGCGCGGGCGGAATTGTGCCGGTCACGACGAGATCGGTCAGCGTCTTCTCCTCGGTCATCGGCCGGTGGATGCCCGACAGAAACGGGTGCGGCGCGTCGCGCTCCGGCAGGCGTCGGCGGTTGAACTCGGCGACCAGGCCGACGCCCTTGCCGACGGTTTGACGGATGACGCTTTCGACGGTGCTTGCCATGACGACTCTCCCGATGTTTACAGGTAGCAACATAGCAGCAATGGTAACAGTGTCAACATGGCGTCCCGGCCCTATCACCACGGCGACCTGCGCGCCGCCTTGATCGCCGCCGGATTGCGGTCGCTGGCGACGCGCGACGCGGAGGCGCTATCGTTGCGCGAGCTGGCGCGCGAGGTCGGAGTCAGCGCGACGGCGGTGTACCGCCATTTCCCGACCAAGGCGGCGCTGATGGCGGCGCTGGCGGCGGAGGGACTGGCGCGACTCGCCGCCGATCAGCGCGCGGCGTCGGCGGCGGCGGGGGGCGGCATCGCCGGGTTCAACGCGACGGGACGGACCTATGTCCGCTTCGCGCTGGCCAACCCGGCGCTGTTCCGGCTCGTCTTCACCAGCCCCGTCGCCGCGACCTCCGACGGGGAGGATGACGCCATGGCGCTGCTGCGCGCCAACGCCGTGGCGCTGGCGCCGCCGGGCGAGGACCCGCAGCTATTCGCGCTGCGCGCCTGGTCGATCGCCCATGGGCTCGCGCTGCTGATGCTCGACGGGCAATTGCCGGCCGAGGACGCGCTGATCGACGCGGTGGTCGACGCGGCGGTGATCGCGGGTTGCCGCGATCCGGCCTAATAACCGGCGGCGAGTTCGACGACGTTGCGCATCGGCTTGGCCGCGCGGAAAGCCGTCAGGTTCTCCAGGAACAGCGCGGCCGACCGCTGGAACATCTGCGTCTGGCTACGGCCGGACAAGTGCATCGTGATAAGGGTATTGGGCGCCGACCATAGGGGATGCTCGGGCGGCAGCGGCTCGGGCAGCACCGTGTCGAGGAACGCGCCGCCGATGGTCCGGGCGTGGAGCGCGGCGAGCAGCGCCTCCTGGTCGACCACGTCGCCGCGCGCGACGTTGACCAGCCAGGCGGACGGCTTCATCGCGGCGAACTCGGCCGCCCCGAGCAGCGCCTTGGTGTCGTTGGTCGAAGGCGCGGTCAGGATTACCCAGTCGAACTCGCCCAGCCGCGGCCCCCAAGCGTCCGGCGTCAGCGTGCCGTCGCGGCCCGACCGCGTGACGCCGGTGACCGCGACGCCGAACGCGGCCAGTCGCGCGCCGACCAGCCGGCCGATCGCGCCATAGCCGATAACCAGCGCCCGCGTGCCGGCCAGTTCGACCTTGCCAGGAGCGTCGGCCGGCCATTCGCGGCGATCGTGCGCGCGGATTACCTCGTCCAGCCGCTTGGCGGCGACAAGGACGCCCATGACGGCGTACTCGGCCACCGCGATCGCATTGATCCCCGCGCCGTTGGTCACCATGACCCCGCGTTCGCGAAGCAGGTCGAGCGGGAAGGCGTCGAGCCCGGCGTATAGCGTCGACACCCACTTCAGCGCCGGCCCGGCGGCGGCGATCGCGTCCGCCACCAGCCGCGTCGGCTGCATGTCGACCCAGGCGATGTCGGCGTCCGCGATCGCGGCGTTCGCCTCGGCGGGCTTGGCGAACCAGGCGACGTCGAGGTCGGCGGGCAGATGCGGCTCGAGCAGCGGGCGGGCGATGGTGGGGAGGACGGCTTTCATCGCACCACCTTAGCCGGACGGATAGATCGATCCAGCACCGCTACAGGACCGGTTTCCAGTCCCAGCCGAGCGGATCGCCGTCCATCACCTCGACACCTTCGCCGGCCAAAGCGTCGCGGATCGCGTCGGAGCGGGCGAAGTCGCGGGCGGCGCGGGCCTCTTGACGTTCGGCGAGCCGGGCCGTGATCTTGTCGGCGCTGACGGTCGCGTCGGCCGGTCGTACGCGAAGCTCCTCCCGGATCAGCGCCGTCAGATCGAGCCCGAGCACCGCGTCGAACAAGGCCAGCGCCGCCAACCGGTCATCGGGCGCGACCCGCTTGTCGGCGAGCATCTCGTCGAGCACCGGCAGCGCGCGGGGCGTCGCGAGGTCGTCGGACACCGCTTCGTCCAGCCGATCGAGATAGGCGGACGCGCTAGCGCCGCCGGGCTTGCCGGCCCGACCGCGCAAGGACGCAACCATGCCGACAAGCCGCTTGAGCCGCGTCTGCGCCGCCGCCAGACTCTCCCAGGAGAACTCCAACTCCGACCGGTAATGCGCCTGGAGGCACATGAGACGAAAGGCGAGGGGGTGAAAACCGCGATCGACCAGTCGCTGTAGCATCAGGAACTCGCCCGAGGATTTCGACATCTTCCCTGACCGTTCGACCAGGAAGTTGTTGTGCATCCAGAACTCGGCGCCGGTGTCGCCGCATCCGCAGAACGCCTGATTCTGCGCGATCTCGTTGGGATGGTGGATCTCGCGGTGGTCGATCCCGCCGGTATGAATATCGAAGCGGTGACCAAAGTACTTGCGGCTCATCACCGAACATTCGAGGTGCCAGCCGGGCGCCCCGCGACCCCAGGGCGAGTCCCATTCCATCTGCCGGTCCTCGCCCGCGGCCGACCGGCGCCAGATGGCGAAGTCCTGCGAATGACGCTTGCCGGCGACGGCGTCGATCCTGCTCTCGCCGACATCGTCGGCCGAGCGGGCGAGGCGACCATAGTCGGGCACCGTCGCGGTGTCGAAATAGAGTCCGTCGTCCAGCAGGTAGCAATGCGCCGGCTCGATCCGCTCGGCGAAGGCGATCATCTCGGCGATATGGTCGGTCGCGAGCGGAAAGGCGCTGGGGTCGACGATGTTCAGCCGCTTGAGGTCGTACTTGAACGCCGTCGTGTAATGCGCTGCGATCGCCCAGATATCCTGTCCGCTGGCGCGCGCGGCCAGTTCCATCTTGTCGTCGCCGGCGTCGGCGTCCGAGGTCAGATGACCGACATCGGTGATGTTGATGACGTGGGTGAGCGGATACCCCTTCGACCGCAGGACGCGGGTCAGCGTGTCGGTGAACACGTACGCCCGCATGTTGCCGATATGCTGATAATTGTAGACGGTGGGGCCGCAGGAGTAGACGCGCACGTCCGCCGGATCAAGCGGGGCGAACGGCCGCGCCGAACGCGAGAGGCTGTCGTAGAGTGTGAGGGGGGCGCCGGTCATGGCGCCGCCCATAGCCGCGTCCGTGCGGTCGCGCCAAGCGCTCCGGCTTGCCAACACCGGTCGGTGCTGGTAGGCGGCACTATCCGGCGCGAACCGCGTTCGCCGCCGCATTCGTCATTGATTTCGCTATCAGACCCGGAGTTCGACCTAGTTATGCAGATCATGGTTCGCGACAACAACGTCGACCAGGCCTTGCGCGCGCTCAAGAAGAAGCTGCAGCGCGAGGGCGTCTATCGCGAGATGAAGCTGCGCCGCCACTACGAGAAGCCGTCCGAAAAGCGGGCGCGCGAGCGCGCCGCCGCCGTTCGCCGCGCGCGCAAGCTCGACCGCAAGCGCGCCGAGCGCGACGGCGCGCGGTAGAGACGTTTCCGGCCTGTACGTAGCCGCAACTTAAACAACTTAGCCCCGCGGCCCGGTCGCCGCCTCCGGGCCGGAATCCGCCATGTCCAACATCACCGCCGTCCCAATCGCCCCCGTCAAGCGCGGCTACCTCGTCTGGCTTTGGCTGGGCGTGATCGCCGCGGTGATCGGCGCGGCCGCGCTCGCCTGGGCGGCGCCGAACGACTCGGCCGAGGGCGTGCTGGCGGCCAACCGTCGCCAGGCCGGCATCGTCGAGACCGCGTCGGGACTACAGTACCAGGTGCTGACCCCCGGCCAGGGCGCGAAGCCGACCAACAGCGACGTCAGCCTGATCCAGTATGAAGGGCGCCTGGCCAACGGCACCGTGTTCGACAAGTCGCAGCAGCCGACGCCGCTGCCCGTCGCCGGCGCCGTCCCGGGTTTCTCCGAAGGCCTGAAGCTGATGAGCAAGGGCGCTAAGTATCGGTTCTGGATCAAGCCGGCGCTCGGCTATGGCGATAAGGCCGCGGGGCCGATCCCGGCCGGTTCGTTGCTGGTGTTCGATGTCGAGCTGCTCGACTTCCTGCCCGAAGCGGTGGTCCGCCAGATGCAGATGCAGCAGCAGATGGGTCAAGCGCCGGGTGGGGCCGGAGTGCCGCTGCCTCGGTAAACGATGCCGCGCCGACGCGATCGGCGCGGGTCGCGAATACTCGGCGTGACGGCTAGGTCGTCATTTCCCACACAGCGCCTTCTTCCAGGCCGAGCGCGGTCAGACGCCCGCTGCGATAGGCGCCGGTGTCGATGCCGATCCGGTTGCTGCGATACGCCACGTCGTCGGTGATGGTGTGGCCGTGGACGACGATCCGCTCCAGCGCGCCGCGATGGTCGAGGAACGTCTCGCGGATCCAGCGCAGGTCGGTGACGCGCTGCGCCGCGAGCTCGACCGCCGGGTCGATCCCGGCATGGACGAAGGCATAGTCGCCGAGCACGATCATGTCCTCTAGCGACTCCAGGTAGGCCCGGTGTTCCGCCGGGATCGCGCCGGCGAGCCAATCGGCGAGCTGGGTATAGTCCATGCCGTCGTAATCGGCCTCGGCCAGGCCGTAGCTCAGCATCGTCTCACGCCCGCCGATGCGGCAGAACAAGCGCAGCGCCCGCGAGTCGCCGTCGAGCGAGGCGAGCAATACCTCCTCGTGATTGCCCATCAGGACATGGACGTTGGCTCGCTCGGCCTGGAGCGCGCGCACCCGCTCGACCACCCCGGCCGAATCGGGGCCGCGATCTACCAAGTCGCCGAGAAAGATGAGCACCGTCTCGGCCGGCGCGCGCGCGGCATCGTCGGCGTCGATCTTCGCCAGGATCGCGTCGAGCAGATCGAGGCGACCGTGGATGTCGCCGATCGCGTAAACGCGGGTTCCCGCCGGCAGCACACCGCCCGGAGCCGGCGCGCGGCGTCGTGATCTTAGGAATTTGCTGAGCATGGCCGCCGGATCGTGGATAGCGTCCGCACATAGGTTGCCGTGCCCTATGCCGCAACGAGGCGGGTTTCTCAGCTGGCGAGGCGCAACGGCGTCGGCGTGGCCTCGCGGGGCTGATCGGGCCACACGCCGCGCGTGTCGAGCACACGCTTGGCTGCGCGCTCTTCTAGCGGGATCGAGCGGAACACGTCATGATCGACCAGCACGATCATCACCGGGCAGGTCTCGATCGCGGTATCGACGTCGACCAGCGTAGCGCCGGTGCCGTCGAACTGTTGGGGCAGGCGGTCGGCAAAAGGCTCGACGATGCGGATACGCTGGCCGAAACGCTCGGCCAGCGCGGTCGCGACCTTCAGCGCCGGGCTCTCCCGGAAGTCGTCGATATTGGCCTTGAACGCGAGGCCGAGGCACGCGACCGGCGCGCCGGGCACCGACTCGATCAGGGCGCGGGCCTTGGCGATGACCTGGTCGGTCTTGCCGTCGTTGACTAGGCGGGCGGTCCTGATCAGCGGCGTGTTGACGGGATCGGCCGAGACGAGGAACCACGGGTCGACGGCGATGCAGTGGCCGCCGACGCCGGGTCCGGGCGACAGGATGTTCACGCGCGGGTGGCGATTGGCCAGGCGGATGACCTCCCACACGTCGACCCCCATCGTGTCGGCGACGAGGCTCAGTTCGTTGGCGAAGGCGATGTTGACGTCGCGAAACGCGTTCTCGGTCAGCTTGGTCATCTCCGCCGCGCGGGCGGTTGTCGTGACGCAGGCGCCGCGGACGAACCGGCGATAGAAGCCGAGCGCCTTGCGCGCGCAACGCGGCGTGATGCCGCCGATGACGCGGTCGTTGTCGATCAGCTCGACCAGGATCCGGCCGGGCAGGACCCGCTCGGGGCAATAGGCGATGGCGATGTCGGCCTGGTCACCGGTGCGCCCCGGGATGCGCAGGTCGGGGCGAAGCTTGGCGAGAAGGTCGCGGACCTGCTCGGTCGTGCCGACCGGCGAGGTCGATTCGAGGATAACGGTATCGCCCGCCTTGAGCACGGTGGCGACGGTCGTCGCGGCTTGCAGGACATAGCCGATATTGGGCGCGTGATCGTCGGCGAACGGGGTCGGGACGGCGATGACGAAGACGTCGGCCGGCTCTATCGTGGTCGACGCGCGCAGCGTGCCGCGGGCGACGACGCCCGATACCAGGCCGTCGAGATCGACCTCCTCGATATGGACGCGTCCCGAGTTGACCGTGTCGACCACGCTCCGGGTCACGTCGATCCCTAGCACGCGCGCGCCGGTGCGGGCGATCACGGCGGCGGTCGGCAGGCCGATATAGCCGAGCCCGAGGACGACGACCTTTAGTTCAACGTCGGAAATCATCGGCGATGACCTTTACGATCCTGCCCGCGGCATGGCCGTCGCCGAACGGATTGTGCGCTCTGGCCATCGCGGAGTAGGCGGCCTTGTCGTCCAAAAGCGTGAAGACTTCGGAAACGATACGGTCCTCGTCGGTGCCGACCAGCTTGGCGGTGCCAGCGGCGACGCCCTCGGGGCGTTCGGTCGTTTCGCGCATCACCAGCACCGGCTTGCCCAGCGCGGGCGCCTCCTCCTGGACGCCGCCTGAATCGGATAGGACGAGGTGGCAGAGTTCCAGCGCGCGGACGAAGCAGGGATAGTCGAGCGGATCGACGCGGGCGATGTCGGCGCGGTCGCCGAGCACCTCGTCCATCACCGACACGACATTGGGGTTGGGATGGACCGGAAACAGCACCGCCACGTCGTCGCGTTCGGCGATGCGGCGGATCGCGCGGGCGATCGCGGTCATGCCGCCACCGAAATTCTCGCGGCGGTGCGTGGTGACGAGCACGACGCGCTTGCCGGCGAAGCGGGCGGCGACCGGATCCAGCGCGGCGGCCAGCGACGGATCGCGCGTGATCGCGGCGCGCGTCGCCTCCAGCGCATCGACGACGGTGTTGCCGGTGACGTGGACGCCCTTGGTGATCGTCTCGGCGGCGAGCGCGGCGGCGGCGGTGGCGGTCGGGGCGAAGTGCAGGTCGGCGATCGGCGCGACGATGCGGCGGTTCACCTCCTCCGGCCAGGGATGATGGATGTCCCCCGAGCGTAGCCCCGCCTCGACATGGGCGACGGGGATCTTGCGGTAATAGGCGGCGAGCGCGCCGGCCATGGCGGTGGCGGTGTCGCCCTGGACGATGACGCGGTCGGGGCGTTCAGCGTCCATCACTTCGCCCAACCCGGTGAGTAGCCGCGCGGTCAGCCGGTCGAGCGTCTGCCCCGGCTCCATCAGGTCTAGGTCGATGTCGGGCACGATGCCGGCGATCGCCAAAACCTGGTCGAGCAATCCGCGATGCTGCGCGGTGACGCAGGTTCGGACGACGATCCCGGGTTCGGCCGCCAGGGCGCGGATGACGGGGAACAGCTTGATCGCCTCCGGGCGGGTGCCGAACACGACGAGGACGGTGGCGGGTTGGCTGGACATGGCGTCCGGCTAACAAATCCCACTTAAGGACGCGCTAACCGGGGCAGGCGGGTTTGCGAACCGGCGCGGCGGCGGATAGACGCGGGCGCATTCAACCAGGGGAGCACCGGATGCCGATCAAACCGCTTCGCAAGGCCGTGTTCCCCGTCGCCGGGCTGGGGACGCGCTTCCTGCCCGCGACCAAAGCGATGCCCAAGGAGATGCTGACGGTCGTCGACAAGCCGCTGATCCAGTACGCCGTCGAGGAGGCGCTGGAGGCGGGGATCGAGCAGATCATCTTCGTGACCGGCCGCGGCAAGTCGGCGCTGGAGGATCATTTCGACATCTCGTACGAGCTCGAGGCGACGATGCGCGCGCGGGGCAAGTCGATGGCGGCGATCGACGGCATTCGCCAGAAGCCCGGCTCGCCGGTCTATGTCCGCCAGCAGGAGCCGCTGGGGCTGGGCCATGCGGTTTGGTGCGCGCGCGAGATCGTCGGCGACGAGCCGTTCGCGGTGCTGCTCCCCGACGAGCTGATGGTCGGGCGTCCCAACTTCATCAAGCAGATGGTCGAGGCTTATGAGCGGGTCGGCGGAAACGTCGTCGGCGCGCTCGAGGTGACCGATGACGAGACGGACAAATACGGCATCATCTCGCCCGGCAGGGTCGATGGCCGGCTGACCGAAGTCACCGCGTTGGTCGAGAAGCCGAAGCGTGGGACGGCGCCGTCCAACCTGATGATCCCGGGTCGCTACATCCTTCAGCCCGAGGTGATGCGGATCCTTGAGCGGCAGCAAGCCGGCGCCGGTGGGGAGATCCAGTTGACCGACGCGATGGCGCAGCTGATCGGGACGCAGCCGTTCCACGGCTTCACCTTCGACGGCGAGCGCTACGATTGCGGCGACAAGGCGGGGTATATCCAGGCGAACCTGGCGCTGGCGCTGGCGCGTGACGACATCGGGCCGGTCGTACGCGACTTCGCGCGGAAATTGGTCGGGTGACGACGCTCGTCACGGGAATGGCCGGGTTCATCGGCTTCCACGTCGCCCGCGTCCTGGCCGAGCGCGGCGAGCGGGTTCTCGGCGTCGACGACCTCAACACCTATTACGATCCCCAGTTGAAGCGTGACCGGCTCGCCGCGCTGGGCGCGTTCGGCGACCGGATCGGGTTCGCCGAGTGCGACTTCGCCGACGAGGCGGCGCTCGACCGGGCGGTGGCGGGCGAGGAGATCGACCGGATCGTCCACCTTGGGGCGCAGGCCGGGGTGCGGTACTCGATCGACAACCCTCGCGCCTATGTCCGCGCCAACCTGCTCGGGCACCTCAACCTCATCGAGCTCGGCCGCGCCCGCGGCGTCGCGCATCTCGTCTACGCGTCGTCATCGTCGGTCTATGGCGGCAACGAGTCGATGCCGTTTCGCGTCGAGGACCGCGTCGACCATCCCGTCTCGCTCTATGCCGCGACCAAGAAGGCGGACGAGCTGATGAGCGAGTCCTATGCGCACCTGTACCGGTTGCCGCAGACGGGGCTGCGCTTCTTCACCGTGTACGGACCATGGGGCCGGCCGGACATGGCGATGTGGATCTTCACGGCGGCGATCCTGCGCGGCGAGCCGATCCCGGTATTCAACGACGGGCGGATGCGGCGGGACTTCACCTATATCGACGATATCGTCGCCGGCGTCCTCGCCGCGCTCGATCGGCCGCCGGCCGATGACGGGTCGCAGAAGTCGGGGGGCAGCGTGTCGCCGCACGCCATCTACAACCTGGGAAACAACCGCGCCGAAGAGCTTGGCCGGGTCATCGACCTGATCGGCGATGCTTGCGGGCGCGAGGTCGTGCGGGACAACCGGCCGATGCAGCCCGGCGACGTGCCGGCGACCTATGCCGACATCTCGGCGACCACGGCCGCGCTCGGCTACGCGCCCGTGACGACGATCGACGTGGGCGTGCCCCGCTTCGTGGAATGGTATCGGGGCTATGCGGGCGCCTAATCGCCGCACCAGCGACAGCCCGGATCCTTGGGCAGGCGGATGGTGCGGAAGCGAAGGGCGAGCGTGTCGACCAGGAGGAGTTTCCCGGCCGAGTCCTCGCCGAACGGCGCGATGGTGCGGAGCACCTCCAGCGCCGCCAGGCTGCCCATGATGCCGGTCACCGGGCCGAGGATGCCGTCCTCGGCGCAGCTCGTCTCGGCGCGTTCGGGGGCTTCGCCGACGAAGCAGCGATAGCAGGGGCGGTCTGCCTCCCAGCCGCGATACACGCCCAACTGTCCCTCGAACTGCCCGACCGCCGCCGACACCAGCGGGAGGCGGGCGGCAAGGGCGGCGTCGGCGACGGCGAAGCGAGTAGCGAAATTGTCGCAGCCGTCCAGCACGACTTCGGCCCCGGCGAGGAGCGTGGCGGCGTTGGTCGGCGTGAGCCGGGCTTCGCGCGGTTCGACGACGATGTGCGGGTTCAGGCGGCGGGCGACGGCGGCGGCGGTGGCCGCTTTGGACGCGCCCGCGTCGGCGGTGGCGAAGATGGTCTGGCGTTGCAGGTTGGACGGCTCGACGCGGTCGTCGTCGATCAGGATCAGGCGGCCGACCCCGGCGGCGGCGAGGTACTGGATCGCCGGCGAGCCGATCCCGCCGCAGCCGACGGCGGCGACCGACGCGGCCTTGAGGCGGCGCTGGCCGGCGCCGCCGAACTCTTTCAGGACGATGTGGCGGGCGTAGCGGGCGAGCTCGTCGTCGGAGAGGATCATGCGCGGCCGGTCGAGCCGAACCCACCCGCGCCACGTACGGTTTGGTCAAGCGAGTCGACCTCGGCCAACTCCGCGCGTCGAACGACCGCCGGAACGAGTTGGGCGATGCGGTCGCCGCGTTCGATGTCGAGGGGCTCCGATCCCAGATTGGCGAGGATCACCCTGACCTCGCCGCGATAGTCGCTGTCGATCGTGCCGGGCGTGTTGAGGCAGGTGACGCCGTGCTTGAGCGCGAGGCCGGAACGCGGGCGGACCTGGACCTCGTAGCCGTCGGGGATGGCGAGCGCGAAGCCGGTGGCGACGGCCGCGCGGGCGCCGGGGGCGAGCGTCAGCGCTTCGGCGGCGACGACGTCCATGCCGGCGGCACCGGCGGTGGCGTAACGGGGGAGGGGCAGGTCCGCGCCGTGGGATAGGCGGAGAACGGCGATGCGGATCGGGTCGGTCACTCGGCCTCCAGCGCGTCGGCGATGCGGGTGGCTAGGCGGGTGGCGACGTCGGCCTTGGGAAGCGGCGGCCAGTCCTCGACGCCGGCCTTCGTCACGAGGTGGACGCGGTTGGCTTCGCCACCCATGACGTCGCCGGAAACGTCGTTGGCGACGATCCAGTCGCAGCGCTTGCGCGCCAGCTTGACGAGGGCGTGCTCGACGACGCGCTCGGTCTCGGCGGCGAAGCCGATGACGAGGCGGGGGCGGCGATCGCCGGTGGCGAGGGTTGCTAGGATGTCGGAATTCTCCTCCAGCGTCAGCGAGGGCGGTGCCTCGCCCTTCTTGACCTTTTGCGGGGCGGCGGCGACGCGCCAGTCGGCGACGGCGGCGACCATGACGGCGGCGTCGGCGGGGAGGGCGGCGTCGACCGCGGTGGCCATCTC
>CAXTRJ010000041.1:0-14437 GCA_964246585.1 uncultured Sphingomonas sp.
CGCGGGGGCGAGCGCGGCGCCGCCGCGGACCTCGGCGATGAGGTTGTACAGCCCGGTCATCGTCAGCGCCGCGTCCTCGGCGAGCGCGGTGCGGCGGGTGGCGTCGAGCCGCTCGGCCAGCGCCGCGATCCGCGCGCGCTGCGCCTCGGAGGGGGTGGGAAAGGGGAAGGGGACGAAGACCAGCGAATTATTATACCTGCCTCGATCCTCCAGGGTACCACTTCGAAATTGAAACCATGCGAGATGAGGGATGCTGCTTAGTACGCCTAAGAGCCACGCGTCTTCAGAGGCGAAGGCTATCAGCGCATCGTCTGGCAGAATAGTGCCGTCCACGAAGGTGAACACGCGGTGTTTCGCCGTGATTGGCGTGACGATGTAACGATGAGGGCCGGCCAGCGCTGGCCTAAGCTCGCGTCGCGGTTCGCCGAAAATCCACCAGTAATCCTTGTACGACTTGCGGGCGTTCACCGCGCGTCCGTCGGGCTTGCCGTCCTTGTCGAGACTATCGCGAACCGTTGTCAGAACGTGCTGATACACCTCGGGATAGCGATCCATCACCTCGTTCTCGGTCAGGCCGAATAGGTCAATGACCATCGCCCCGCGTGGCCGCTGGAGCAGGTCGCGGCCGTTGCGGTAATCGCGAATGTGCGCTTCCAGCCCCGGCCGCGTCCCCAGGCCCAGCGAGCGCGCCTTGTCCGGCGACACGATGAAGCCCGCGCCGTGCAGCTTGACCCCGGGCGAGCACAGCCCTTCGTTCGCCCTGAGCGGCACCACCCGCGTGACATCGGTCCCAACCGACAGGTCGGCGTTGATCGTCCCTTCCTCGACGCGCGCGTCCAGTTCGGGCGCGTCGGTGTCGAGCGCGCGTTCGCCGGTGATCGTCACGAGCCGGCCGACCCCCGCGCCCGGCCCGACATTCTTCTGGGCGACGGTCATCGCGATCCGCACCGCCGCCGCGTCCTTGCCCACCCGCGTCCACGGATGATCCGCGATGGCGAGGACCAAATGCAGCTTGCCCTTCACCCCCTCTCCCGTTGGGAGAGGGGAGGGGCCCGCCTGCGTGGCAGGTGGGAGGGGTGAGGACAGGGTGGAGGCGTCGGATGGATCGTCCCTGTCCTCACCCTTCCGCAGCCCTTGGCTGCTCCCTCCCTCTCCCACGGGGAGAGGGACAGGGGAAAGATACCGCTCGATCACCCGTCGCGAAAACACCTGCGTGATGCTGTTCGTCGTGACGAAGCCGAACCGGCGCAGCCGCGCGTCCGGCGCGGTCAGCAGGTCGGCCGCGCGGTCCCACCATTGCATGACGAAGTCGGCGGACTTCGGCACCCGCGGGTTCGCCCGCCACATCGCCTCGGCATACTCCCCGCCCAGCCGCTCGCGCAGGAACTTGGCACCGATGAAGGGCGGGTTGCCGACGATGAAGTCCGCCTCGGGCCAGGGCGGCTGACGCGGGTTGTCGCCGTCGGGCTGCCCCGCCGCGTCGCGCGCCAGCACCGCGTCGTACCCGCCATGCCGGCCGAAATTGATGTTGGTGAGCGTCGGCAGCACCGGCTCGCCGATCGCCTCGGGCGTGTTGGCCAGGCGGTAGCGCAGCCAGCCGATCCACAGCACCAGCTCGGCGATCACCCCCGCGCGCGGATTGAGCTCCAGCCCTAGGAACTGGTTGGGATGCACCGCCGGCGCGATCGGCGCGCCGAGTTCGGCGGCGAACAACCGCACCTCGCCCTCCAACCGCAACAACTGCTCCATCGCGACGTAGAGGAAATTACCGGTGCCACAGGCGGGATCGAGGACGCGGATGGCGGTGAGCTTCGTGTGAAAGGCACGGACGAGCGAGACCGCCAATTCCTCCCCGTCCCGGGGAGGAATGAGAGCGGCCCGCGCCCGCTCCAGCACCTTCTCCCACTCCTCGCGCAGCAGGGCGGTCATCGTCGCCTCGACCAGCCGCTCGACATAGGCGCGCGGGGTGTAATGCGCGCCCAGCTTCGCCCGGTCGGTGGGGGTCAGCACCTGTTCCAGCAACGTGCCGAAGATCGCCGGCTCGACCGCGCGCCAGTCCTTGCCCGCCGCGACCAGCAGCTCGCCCTTGAACTCGGGCTCCAGGTCGAAGATTTGCGTGCCGCTGAACAGATTGCCATTGAAGTATCGCACGATCGCGTCGCCATGCGACCAGAAGCGGTTGACCTCCTGGCGGTCGTTCATCTTCGACCACAACTGCGTCAGCCCGTCGCGCCAGAACAGCGCCGACTTCTCCTTCGCCTCGGCCAGGAACCGCTTGAAGCTGTCGCGGGGCAGCAACTCGACATCCTCGGCGAACATGCAGAACAGCATCCGCATCAGGAACAACGAGCTCGCCTCGATCCCGAGCGCGACCTCGGCGTCGCCCGGGTGCTTGCCCTTCTGGTTTTTCTCCAGCTGCTCGGCGACGCGCGACAGCCGGACCGCGATGTCGCGCGTGACCTCCGCCGCCTTCAGCCGCGGGTCGATGCTCGCCGGGTCGGTCCACACCGCGACCAGCCGCGCGCGGATCAGCGGGTCGGCGAGGTCGCTCAGCGCGATGCGATAGCCGCGCTCGTCGGGGAACGGGCCATAGCCGCGGCCATTGCCCGCCCAGTCGAAATACAATTCGAACGACCGGCCGATATCGGCGACGATGACGAACGGCGGCGCGCGGTGGTCGGCGGGCAGCGCCAGCGCGTAGCGTTCCGCCTGCACCCGCGCGTCCGCCGTCAGCCGGTCGTAGCGCGGCGGCGGCTTGCCCCGGGCCGCGACGGTGCCGACGACATTGCCGAACAGGTCGTGGACCGTCTCCGGCGGCGCGGCGGCGGGCTCGGGATCGGGCTGCTCGCCGGGCTTCAGCTGGCTCTGCTTGGCTTCCAGGATAAAGCAATCGCGCTTGTACAGGTCGATCCGCCCGGTCCCCTTCCGCCCCAGTGCGGCCTCCGACTTGACCGGCGCCTCGAACACATAGTCGCCTAGCCCGGTGCCCTTCGGCTCGGGCGAGGGGAGGCCCAGCGCCTGGGCGAACTCGGTCAGGAACAGCTGGTAATTGGCGCGCTCGGCGCCGCCCTCGCGGCCCAGCCACTTCGTCAGCAGATCGTCGATGGTCATCGCGGATCGTCATAGGCGAGGGCGCGGCGGTGGCAACCGGCGGGGTTCGCGCTTATCTCGTCGGTTATGGCAATCGCCCCGGAACAGAAGTAGAACCGCAACCATGCTGACCACCATTTCCGTCCGCGGCGCGCGCGAGCACAACCTGAAGGATGTCGACATCGACATCCCCCGCGACACGCTGACGGTGATCACCGGGCTGTCGGGGTCGGGCAAGTCGAGCCTCGCCTTCGACACCATCTACGCGGAAGGGCAGCGGCGCTACGTCGAGTCGCTGTCCGCCTACGCCCGCCAGTTCCTCGAGCTGATGCAGAAGCCCGACGTCGACCATATCGAGGGCCTGTCGCCCGCCATCTCGATCGAGCAGAAGACCACGTCGCGCAACCCGCGCTCGACCGTCGCGACCGTCACCGAGATCTACGACTATATGCGCCTGCTCTGGGCGCGCGTCGGCGTCCCCTATTCGCCCGCGACCGGCGAGCCGATCGCCGCGCAAACCGTGTCGCAGATGGTCGACCGCGTCCTGTCGCTGCCCGAGGGCACGCGCCTCTACCTCCTCGCCCCCGTCGTCCGCGGCCGCAAGGGCGAGTATCGGAAAGAGATGCTCGAATGGCAGAAGGCGGGCTTCACCCGCGTCCGCATCGACGGCGTCGTCCACGAGATCGACGAGGCCCCCGCGCTCGACAAGAAATACAAGCACGACATCGAGGTCGTCGTCGACCGCCTCGTCGTCGGCGGCGAGATCGCCACGCGCTTGGCGGAGAGCTTCGAGACCGCGCTCAAACTCGCCGAGGGCCTCGCCTATATCGACCCTCTCCCCTCTCCTTCAGGGGAGGGGTCGGGGGACGTCGCGATGTCCCCCGTTCAGCCCCGCACGCCCAAGTCCGTCGTCCTCGGCGACAATGCCCCGGACGGCCGCATCGTCTTCTCCGAGAAGTTCGCCTGCCCGGTCAGCGGCTTCACCATCAGCGAGATCGAGCCCCGCCTGTTCTCGTTCAACGCCCCCCAGGGCGCGTGCCCGGCGTGCGACGGCCTCGGCGACAAAGCGATCTTCGACGAGGATCTCGTCGTCCCCAACCACGCGCTGTCGATCAAGAAGGGCGCGGTCGTCCCATGGGCGAAGTCCAACCCGCCCTCGCCCTATTACATGCAGGTGCTGGGCAGCCTGGCGAAGGCGTACGACTTCGCGCTCGACACTCCCTGGGCCGACCTGCCCGAGGAGGTCCGCCGCGTCATCCTCCACGGGTCGAAGGGCAAGCCCGTCACCCTGACCTTCATCGACGGCAAAAAGAAATACGACGTCAACAAGCCGTTCGAGGGCGTCATCGGCAACCTCAACCGCCGCCTGCTCCAGACCGAGAGCGCGTGGATGCGCGAGGAGCTGTCGAAATACCAGTCGGCCAAGCCGTGCGAGACGTGCGGCGGCGCGCGGTTGAAGCCGGAGGCGCTGGCGGTCAAGATCGCGATGAAGGACATCAGCTACGCGACCCACCTGTCGGTGGTCGACGCGCTCGCCTTCTTCACCGCCATGCCCGACACGCTGGGTGACCAGCAGCGCGCCATCGCGGAGCGCATCCTGAAGGAGATCCACGCGCGCCTGGGCTTCCTGCTCGACGTCGGGCTCGACTACCTCAGCCTCGACCGCGCCGCGGGGACGCTCTCCGGGGGAGAGGCCCAGCGCATCCGGCTGGCCACCCAGATCGGCTCCGGCCTGTCGGGCGTCCTCTACGTCCTCGACGAGCCCTCGATCGGCCTCCACCAGCGCGACAACGACATGCTGCTGAAGACGCTGCGGCGGCTGCGCGACCTCGGCAATACCGTGCTCGTCGTCGAGCATGACGAGGACGCGATCCGCACCGCCGACTATGTCATCGACATGGGACCGGGGGCGGGGGCGCATGGTGGCCAGGTCGTGGCGCAAGGCACGCTGGCCGAGCTGCTCCAATCGACCGGCAGCATCACCGCCGACTATCTCAACGGCACCCGCCAGGTCGACGTGCCGGCGACGCGGCGCAAGGGCAGCGGCAAGAAGCTCACCGTCCACAACGCCGTCGCTAACAACTTGCGCGGCGTCACCGCGTCGCTCCCCTTGGGCACCTTCACCTGCATCACCGGGGTGTCGGGCAGCGGCAAGTCGAGCTTCACCATCGACACGCTCTACGCCGCCGCCGCGCGCGAGCTGAACGGCGCGCGCATCCTTCAGGGCAAGCACGACAAGATCACCGGGCTGCAATATCTCGACAAGGTCATCGACATCGACCAGTCGCCGATCGGCCGCACCCCGCGATCCAACCCCGCGACCTACACCGGCGCGTTCACCTGCATCCGCGACTGGTTCGCCGGCCTCCCCGAGAGCAACGCGCGCGGCTACAAGCCCGGGCGGTTCAGCTTCAACGTCAAGGGCGGCCGGTGCGAGGCGTGCCAGGGCGACGGCGTGCTCAAGATCGAGATGCACTTCCTTCCCGACGTCTATGTCCAGTGCGACGTCTGCCACGGCGCGCGCTACAACCGCGAGACGCTGGAGGTGAAGCACAAGGGCCACAGCATCGCCGACGTGCTCGACATGACCGTCGAGGACGCCGCCGAGTTCTTCCGCGCCGTCCCCCCGATCCGCGACAAGATGGCGATGCTGGTCGAGGTCGGCCTCGGCTACGTCAAGGTCGGCCAACAGGCGACGACCCTGTCCGGCGGCGAGGCGCAGCGGGTGAAGCTGGCGAAGGAGTTGAGCCGGCGCGCGACGGGGAACACGCTCTACATCCTCGACGAACCAACGACGGGCCTCCACTTCGAGGACGTGCGCAAGCTGCTGGAAGTCCTCCACGCGCTGGTGGAGCAGGGCAACACCGTGGTGGTGATCGAACACAACCTGGACGTGATCAAGACCGCCGACTGGGTCCTCGACCTCGGCCCCGAAGGCGGCGTCAAGGGCGGCGAGATCGTCGCGCAAGGTACGCCGGAGGTGGTCGCGGGGGTGAGCGGGAGCTTTACCGGACGGTATCTGGCGCCGTTGCTAGGGAAGAGCGCTCGGGCGGAGGCGGCGGAGTAAAGCGGCCAAACCTAAGTGCCTAATGGACGAGGTTTCGAGCGTCGGTTAGAGCAACCCACGAATTGGAGAGTTTACCCGTGGCTACTATCGTCGAGCAGCTTAACCTTTCTGGTAACCCATTTGAGCATTACACGGCAGAAACTGAGCCGCATATCACAGAATATGCGGTTCGGCCCCCGTATTTAGAGGCCATTGCAGCGCGAGTTCTTGGGCTGTCGTCGTTCATATTATTTGGAGATCGAGGCGCGGGCAAAAGTGCGACTCGAATCACCGTGTTCAATCAAGCTTGGGCGACGGACAACAGATCAGAACGACCGCTTGTTGCTAATTTGACCGATTTCTCGGCGATCCTTCCTGCCCTGAAACGGGGCGCTCTAGCCGACAAGGATTTGATAGAGTCTGCGGCGTTTGTTGTAGTGGAACAGGTACTATTGTGGCTTTCCGCTTTTGATGAGCTACAGCAAAGGGAGCTTCTCGAGAAGCTTGACTCCAATCAGAGGAAGCTAGCACATACGCTTGTGACTGAATTCTACCTTTCCCGTCCTGAATTTGAACGAAAGTTCAGAACGCAGCAGGCTTTTACGATTTTAAACAGCGCCTTAACTGCGCGCGGGGCGGCGTGGGTCTCTCGTCGATGAGATGCAGTCGCGGCTGTTGTCGCTAGCATTGCCGCTACCCTGTCTAAGAAGGTTTCCGATGACAGCGGTTTAGGTCACGCTACAGAAGGACTTCTGAAATCATTAAAGGGCGATCAACCCCATGCGGGGCGCGCTGTTCTGATGCGCCTGGTTAGCTTCGCTCAATCGTTCGGGTTTGCCGGCGTAGCAATTCTCGTCGATAAAGTTGATGAGACAGATTTAACGACTAATTCGGCAGAGTCTACCAGCAAACTTATTTATCCCTTACTGTCTCACATTCAACTTCTTGAAGTACCAGGGTTTTCTTGGCAGTTTTTTCTTTGGGGTAAAGTCAAGTCTTATTTTGATGAGGACGCTTATCACGTTCGACTCGATAAGATCGCGAACTCCTCAATTGGATGGGATGAAGCTAGTTTTAGGAAGATGCTGGACGAGCGTCTTCGATACTTTTCTGGTAAGAAGCATGACTTTTCAGGTATGTTTGTCAGTCCCGAAGTTGCGGTAGTTGCTTTCGACCAAGTTAATCAAATTGCTATGGGGTCGCCGCGTGAATTAGTAAAGATAATGGATGTGGTCATACGGGAGCACGACGTAGTGAATGCGGCAAATAGAGGGGTTTTGCTTGATGAAGTTAGTGTCAACGCCAGACTAGATAAGTACGTCAAAGATGTAATAAATACTGTATTCAACGAGAAGTCATTAGGTCAGATCTATCGCCTGAAGCATACAAAATTTAGCAATAAGGACGTTCAGGGAGCGTTTCGTGTCGGCGACCAGAGCGCCCGAGCAAAGATCAAAGCTTGGGAGGATGCTGGGTTGGTGAAATATATCGGTACGCGTGCAGCGGAAGGCGACTTTGGCGGTAAGCCGGCGAACGAGTACATGATTGCAGACGCTCGAATAGAACGAATTATGGCGCGCAATCTCGTCAAAATAGAAGAACTAGACGAAGAAGCTTGAAAAGGCGTAGGTGAGTAGAAGTCTTGGCCTGCTACAGCCCTCACGGCCTCCCGTACCGCCTCGTTCATGCGCACCTGCCACCCCGGCCTGTTTTCGCGGACCGGTTGATCACATCCGGGTCGAGCCGCAGCGTGACCTGACTTCGCCGCCGCGATCTAAGGTTCACTCCGCCACCTCCACCCACTCACCACACCCGCGCGCCGCGAGTTGTGCGTGTACGTGTACGTGTCCCACCCCGATCTCGTACTCTTCGGCCTGGTTCCCTCCCGCCGTCCACCCAGGCCGCGCGCCGCGCGCGAACACCCCCAGCCTCGGCCCGGCGCTGCACGCCTCGATCACGTCGTAGAACTCATCCGGCTCGCGGCTTTGCTCGCGCTTATAGGAGTTCGGAGCAACGGCTTCGCCGTCAATGTCACTTCCCGCTCGCACTGGTGGCAAAAGCCGTCATCGAAAACGGCACCCAACACTCACTTTTGACGATCCTCGTCCCAATCAGCCCAGGCGTCGCGCGAAACTCGCGTTCCACCGCACTCGGAGCAGATCATGCTGACTGGCGATGTGCCGGTGCCGATTAGGCGGTACGTACCGGCGTCGTCAGTAAACTCGATGAGGTCCGCGTCGCGCAGTTCCTGTAGCTCTCGGCTCAATGTGTAATGCGGAGTCTTGCCCGTACTGCCCACCTCCTTGATGATGTCCGGCAGTTCATCGGTGATCAGCGCTGCGCGCGTGAAACTCGCGTCCGCAGACTTCGCCGCCTGTCTCTGGACCGCCGCCCACACTGCTTCCGTCCAGTTGGTCAATGCACCGTCGCCAGCACGGGGCAGCTCCCGTTGCGGCCCGCGTTCAGCCGGTAGAGCAGCTTACCCATCCACGTCGTCGACGCACCATATTTCGCCATCAGCCCCATCCGCCGGAACACCGGGTTCAGCGCGGCGCTTCGCGTCAGCAGGACTCCGACGTCAATCACCCCGCACTGGCTGAACGCGCTGAACGCGCTGAACGCGTACAGGTCGCGGTCGAACGTCTGGTCCTTGCTGTTCCACTCCAGGTCGAACGCCACCCGGCCCTTGACGTAATCGACCTTGTGACCGTCGAGAAACTTCGCCTTGGTCGTCTCGCGCGACACCGCGACGGTGTACGCCTTGCTTTTCGCGTCGACCCGCGCCTCGCGCCACAGCAGCTTGACGAGCAGGTCCGCCTGGATCGTCGTCTCGCGCCAGCCCAGCGGGCGAAGCGACTTCGACATCAGCTTGGGCACGTCCGACTCGTTGCCACCCGATTTGGCGATGATCGCCGAGGTCAACCGGAACGCGCGCAGCGCGTCCATCAACTCGGCGAACTCGACCGGATACGCCTCGCTCAGGATCAGGGCGGCGTTGCGATAGCTGTATACCTCGTACCGGGCGAGCACGTCGGCGGGCACGTACCGCGCGACCACCGCCGCCGGATCGGCGACCTCGTTGGGCCGCTCGGCGACGTCGGAGCCGTCCATCGGCACCGCATCGGGATCAATCGGATCGGCCATGCCGCACCTGTGACGCGAGAGCAAAACCGGGTCAACTGCTTGATCCGCATCGAAGCCGCGCCGTCCATCGTCCTGGCGACTCCGACCCCTACTCCGCCTCCCGCGCCCGGTAGTCCGCCGCCAGCGCCGCCCGCGCCCGCACCATCGCCGCGCGCACCGCCGGCGCGTCGCCGATCTCGCCGCACGTCAGCACGGGCAGGGGTATGCTCGGTTCCGTCGGCCGCTCGGGCTTGCCCTGGCCGATCCCGCTACGCGCCAGTTCCGCGCGGACCGCTTGGGCGATAGGCGTCCACGCCTCGATCGGTCCCTCGCCGCGCTGGATGACGCCGCTCGCCCAGCGCTCGCCCTGATCGCGCAGGTAAGGCTGGTCCTGCATCGCGAAGCAACTCGCCATCGCATAGGCCGCGACATCGCGCGCGACGACGTCGCGTTCCGCCAGGGGAGCCGTCGCGCAGCCGCCCAACAGCGGCGCGAAACCCAACAGCACGCGCATCGGCATCACTCCCAGAGTTCGCCATGCCCTGCGTCGGCGGTGCCGCCGACACAACTCGCTTGGCCACCCGGAACGCCCGGCCATGCCGCCCGTTGATCTCGCGACCGTCTCAACCTCCGCGTTCGGAACCCGACGCGACCGCACTGGAGCTCGACCCATGCCCACCCGCACCGCCACCGCTCGCTACACCGGCCTCGGCCGCGACGGCAAAGGCCAGCTGACCGCCCCGTCGGGCGTGCTCGACGCGACGCCCTATGGCTTCGGCACCCGTTTCGGCGACGACAAGGGGACCAACCCGGAGGAGCTGGTCGCCGCCGCCCACGCCGCCTGCTTCACCATGGCGCTGTCTTTCGCGCTCGCGGGCGCGGGCCACGCCGACGGCACGCTGGAGACGACGGCTAAAATCACGCTCGACAAGGACGGCGCCGGGTTCGCGGTGACCCGTTCCGACCTCGACCTGACCGCCACCGTCCCCGGCATCGACGTCGCCGAGTTCGAGCGGCTGGCGACCGAGGCCAAGGCGAATTGCCCGATCTCCAAGCTGCTCCGCTGCGAGATCACGCTGACCCACCGCCTCGCCTGACGCCGAGCAAGCGAGGGGAGGGCGCGACGCAACCAACCGCCGCGCGGCGCATTACCCTTGCTCTGGATAACGGGAGAGTAACCATGCGTACCCTTGCACTCGGCCTTGTCGCCGCCGCCGCGATGATGAGCGGCTGTTCGACCCTGGGTGGCGGTTATGGCGACGACCCGCGCTACGCCAGCTACGGCAACTACGATTACGACCGCCCCGACCCGAGCTACAGCGGCTACGAGGCCGATCGCTATTATGTCGACAACCGCCGCTACCGCGAGCGTCGCCTGTCAAACAACGATCGCGTTTATGCCGGTCGCGACGGCCGATACTATTGCCGTCGTCCCGATGGCACCACCGGCCTGATCGTCGGCGGCATCGCCGGCGGCGCGCTCGGCGCGGCGCTGACCTCGGGTCGCTCGGAAATTCTCGGCACACTGCTCGGGGCCGCTGGCGGCGCGCTCGCCGGCCGCGCGGTCGAGCGTGGCGGCGACAACAACGTCCGCTGCCGCTGATCCTGTTCTAATCAACCAACGGAGCTCATTCCATGGCCGACACCAACCACGACATCCGCACCCTCAACGGCCTGATCGCGACCACGCTCGACAGCGTCGACGGTTATCAGGAAGCCGCCAAGGACGCCGAGAGCTCGCGCTTCGGCACGATCTTCACCACCCGCGCCGGTGAGCGCCGCGCGGTGGCGCAGGCGCTCCAGGCCGAGGTGTTGCGCCTCGGCGGCAACCCGGAGGATGACGGCACCGCGCTCGCCGGCGCCCACCGCGTGTTCCTCAACCTGAAGTCCGCCGTCACCGGCAGCGACGACAAGGCGATTGTCGACGAGGTCGAGCGCGGCGAGGACCACATCAAGGCCAAGTTCGAGGATGCGCTGGCCGACAACGACCTGTCGCCCGCGACCAAGACCGCGATCCAGACCGCCTTCACCTCGGTGCGTCAGGGTCATGATCAGATGCGCGACCTGAAGCACTCGATGGAAGCCAACTGACCGGCTCGGCCGGGCATGGGCGACCCCGTCGCCGTGCCCGGCCGCGGCTCTTCGGGCGCTTCCGGGCGCCCGCCGACCGACACCTATCCGGCAACACGGGATCACGACCGATGGATTACAAGAAGATCGCGCAAGGCGTCGGCGCTTTCGTCGGCGCCACGATGGCCCTGATCGGCGGCGCGATCGCCGTCGACGCCTATGCCCGCCAGCGCAAGGACGATAGTGGCGGCCCGGCTCGAGCGGACGCGGACGCGACGATGGCCACGGTCACCGCCTCGGACGAGCCGCGCCCGCCCGCCGACGCCTCGGCGAATGTGGCGAACTTCTCCGACATGACCGGGTCGGGCGAACCGTCGTTCGCCCCCGCCAGCGCCGATCCGATGCCGACCGCGCCCGCCACCGATGCCGAGCACGTCCCGACCGACCTGCTCGCCGATCGCGCGCCCGGCGCCCACGACCGCGCGCCCGCCGCCTTCCGTCCCGACATGGACGCCCCCATGACCCCGGCCGAACGCGAGGCGCTGCGCCCCGCCACCGGCCCCGGGCCGAGCCTCGTCTCGGGCATCCCCAATATCGCCGAGGAAGTCGTGCGCCCGGGGAGCTAAGGGTGGCGGAGGCCTACCTCGTCGAGGCGGTCCGGACCGCTGGCGGGCGGCGCGGCGGCCGTCTCGCCGGCTGGCATCCCGTCGATATGGCGGCGGAGGTGCTCGACGCGGTCGTCGACCGCTCGGGCATCGCCCCCGACGCGGTCGAGGATGTCATCATGGGCTGCGTCAGCCAGGGCGGCGAGCAGGGCTTCCAGGTCGGGCGCGGCGCCGTGCTCGCGTCGAAACTGCCGCGAAGCGTTCCCGCCGTCACCATCGACCGCCAATGCGGCAGCTCGCAACAGGCGATCCAGTTCGCCGCGCAGGCCGTCATGTCGGGCACCCAGGACGTGGTCATCGCCGCCGGGGTCGAATCGATGACCCGCGTGCCGATGGGCTCGACGGCGACGCTGTTCCATCAGGCCGGACTCGGCCAAGCCAAGTCGCCGCGCCAGGAAACCCGCTTTCCCGACATCCAGTTCAGCCAGTTCGTCGGCGCCGAGATGATCGCCGACAAATACGGCTTCACGCGCGACGAGCTCGACGCCTACGCGCTGGAAAGCCACCGCCGCGCCGCCGCCGCGACCGAGCGCGGCGACTTCGCGGACGAGATCGTCGCACTCGACGTCGATACGCCCGAGGGCATGATCCGCCACGATCGCGACGAGGGCATTCGCGTCGACGCGACGCTGGCGTCGATCGGCTCAGTCAGGCCGTTGAAGGAAGGCGGCCGGATCACCGCCGCCAACGCCAGCCAGATCTGCGACGGCGCGTCCGCCGTGCTGGTGGTCGGCGAGCGCGCGCTGAAGGATCACGGCCTGACCCCGCTGGCGCGCGTCCACAACCTGACGGTGACCGCCGGCGACCCCGTCGTCATGCTGGAAGAACCGCTGTTCGCCACCGACCGCGCGCTGCGGCGCGCCGGGATGCGCATCGACGAGATCGACTTGTACGAGGTCAACGAGGCGTTCGCGCCGGTGCCGCTGGCGTGGCTGCGCCACGTCGGGGCTGACCCGGCCCGGTTGAACGTGAATGGCGGCGCGATCGCGCTCGGCCACCCGCTCGGTGCGTCGGGGACGAAGCTCATGGCGACGCTGATTCACGCGCTCCATAAGCGCGGGGGGCGCTACGGCTTGCAGACGATGTGCGAGGGCGGCGGCATCGCCAACGTGACGATCGTCGAACGGCTGTGAGGGGATAACCGATGAAGCTCGACAGCACCGTCGCCGCCGTCGTCACCGGCGCGGCCTCCGGCCTTGGCGAGGCCACCGCCCGGGCGCTCGCCGCGAGGGGCGTTCGCGTCGCGATCTTCGATCTCCAGGCGGAGAAGGGCGAGGCCGTCGCCGCCGACGTCGGCGGCGTGTTCTGCGCGGTCGACGTCACCTCCGACGACAGCGTCGACGCCGGCTTCGCCAGGGCGCGCACGGCGCACGGCCAGGAGCGCGTCCTGGTCAACTGCGCCGGCGTCGGCAACGCGGTGAAGACCGCCAGCCGCTCGAAACAGGACGGCGCCATCCGCCATTTCCCGCTGGAGGCGTTCAACTGGCTCATCCAGATCAACCTGGTCGGCACCTTTCGCTGCCTCGCCAAGTCGGCGGCCGGGATGATGACGCTGGAACCGATGGAGGACGGCGAGCGCGGCGCGATCGTCAACACCGCGAGCGTGGCCGCCGAGGACGGCCAGATCGGCCAAGCCGCCTACGCGGCGTCGAAGGGCGGGGTCGTCGGCATGACGCTGCCGATCGCGCGCGATCTGATGGGGGAGGGCATTCGCGTCAACACCATCCTCCCCGGCATCTTCGAAACACCGCTGATGGGCGCCGCCCCGCCGGCGGTAAAGGACGCGCTGGCCGCGTCGGTGCCGTTCCCCAAGCGCCTCGGAATCCCGGCCGAATACGCCCAGCTGGCGCTGACCATGATCGAATGCGGCTATTTTAACGGCGAGGATGTCCGTCTCGACGGGGCGATCCGCATGACGCCGCGATGAAGGGAGTGGTGCCCGGGGACGGGGTCGAACCGCCGACACTGCGATTTTCAGTCGCATGCTCTACCAACTGAGCTACCCGGGCATACCCGACCGTGATCGGGGAACGCGGCCTTTAATCGCGGTCGTCGGACGTGTCCACCCCGTCCGGCGCGCTGGGATCGGCCGGCGGTCCGGGGATGCGGTATCCGTCGCCCAACCATTGCAGCAGGTCGCGGTCGCGGCACCCCTGGCTGCAGAACGGCTTGTGCTTGGGGCTCGCGGGCTTGGCGCAGATCGGGCATCGGCCGGGCATGGTCAACTCTCCAGGACGGGCATGACGCCGGTCCGGCGGACAAGTTCCGCCAGCCAGTCGGGATGCGCCGCTATGTGGGCGCGAACCACCCCGGGCAGGCGATGGTGGCGGGGCGCGCCGGCGGGCGTCCGGACATCCCCAGCGCCCGCTACGTGGACTGGAACCTGCCCGACCCGGCGGGCAGGCCGATCGAGGAGGTGCGGGAGCTGCGCGACGAACTGGAT
>CAXTRJ010000041.1:14447-15931 GCA_964246585.1 uncultured Sphingomonas sp.
GGTCGTGACCGCCGTCTCTGCCTCGAAGCATTCCTGAAGAGGCCGGAACCCGAGCTTGAGCCCGGTGCTTCTTCCTTCGTCAGATGGAGAACGACATGACGCAAAATCGTCCGATGCCCAACGAAGAGAACAAGACGTTCGAAACGCCGAACACCCGACCCGAGACGGCGACCGAGGAAATCGAACGCGTCGAGGAAAGCCTGCCGGACAACGGCGTGGCACCGGAGTATCGCGACGAGGACCGCCGCAAGGAAATGCCCGACGTCGACAAGGTCACGAAGTAAGTATGGGGCCCGCGAAACAGAGCGGGCCTTCTTCGTATCGCGGGACATCCGCAGGTGCGATGCTTCGGGGACGGCGGTGCCGTTCATTCGCGCTATGTAGGTGTCCGGGCGGCCATTCCTGTCGCTTCTGCTCAACAGGTTAGCCGGCATCCAACGAACGCCTGTGAACCGCAGACAACACGGGTCATGACGTCCGTTTGCATCCCAGAACAATCGAGGGGTAGGCGGGCTCTCAACCGGAAGCCGTTCAAAAACTCCTTCCAGCCAAAACGACGGGCCTGCCAGGAGGCTACCTCCACAAGGTCGAAGCGCAAGGGACAGCGACTAGCGACGCCTCGTGCGACGCGCGCCAGCTTGCAAAACTGCGCGGGCCACAAGTCCGAACACGATGAGCGAGGCGGCGGCGGCGGCCGGCCGCTTCTGCATATGCGTCACCAGGCTGACCGGAAGGCCAGGCGCGTATTTGTAGTACGTTTGCCCGCCGCCGGTCGGCGTATCTAGATTATCGGTCGGGGTCATCGGGTAGGACGACTTCGAAAGGGGCGGTACGACGCGAGCCAGAATGTGGTCAGCGAGGCGTGGCACGAGCGCGAGCGGACCCGCCAGAAGAGGCCCGACGGCCCCGACGACGATCTCACGCCGCGGATGTGCGGCAGCATGAAGGATCGCGTTCGCCACGATCTCCGGCGCATAGAGCGGCGGCGCCACGCGGGGCTCCCGGTCGAGATGGTTCTTCGCGTGCTGGGGGAGGGCGGTGGCTATGCCGGCAGGCTTGACGAGGGTGACGGCGATCTCGGGATCGGAGACGAGCAACTCCAGGCGCAGTGCATCCGTAAACCCCTTCACGGCGTGCTTGGATGCCGAATAGGCGCTGAGAAGCGGGATCGCGACGTCAGAGTTCAGAGAACCGATGTTGATGAGCGTGGCGGAGCCCGGTCGGCTGCGAAAATGCCGGACAGCGGCGAGAGATCCGTGAACGACACCCCAGTAGTTCGTTTCGAAGATCCGACGGTGTTCCTCCAGCGGAAGTTCCACCAGCGTACTGTAGGCGGCAACGCCGGCATTGTTCACCCAGGTGTCGATCCGTCCGAACCGGGCAACGGCCGCCGTCACCACGGCATCGATCTCAGCGGGAGAGGAGACGTCGGCTACCGCTGCCAGCGCCCGCCCACCGTTGGCCGTGATCTCGTCCGCAAGACG
>CAXTRJ010000042.1:0-13613 GCA_964246585.1 uncultured Sphingomonas sp.
GGGCCGAATGGGGCGGGGAAGTCGACGCTCGGCTATGTGCTCGGCGGCCGGCCCGGGTACGAGGTGACCGCGGGGTCGGTGACGTTCGCGGGCGCGGACCTGCTCGCCCTCGCCCCGCATGAGCGGGCGGCGGCGGGGTTGTTCCTCGGGTTTCAGTATCCGGTCGAGATACCGGGGGTGTCGAACGTCCAGTTCCTGCGCGAAGCTCTGAACGCGCAGCGCGCGGTGCGGGACGAGAAGCCGTTGTCGGGCGCTGAGTTCCTGAAGCTCGCGCGGGCGCAGGCGGCGAGCCTCGACATGGATGCCGAGATGCTCAAGCGGCCGGTCAATGTCGGTTTCTCGGGCGGCGAGAAGAAGCGCAACGAGATGGTCCAGATGGGCATCGTCGCGCCGCGCCTCGCGGTGCTCGACGAGACCGATAGCGGGCTCGACATCGACGCGCTCAGGATCGTCGGCGACGGAATCAACCGGATCATGCGCGCGCCGGACAAGGCGGTGGTGCTGATCACGCATTACCAGCGGCTGCTCGATTATGTGGAGCCGGATTTCGTCCATGTCCTCGACGGCGGCGTGATCACGCGGACGGGGGGCAAGGAACTGGCGCACGAGCTGGAGCGGCAGGGTTACGCGGCGGTGGCGGCGTGATCCTGCTGTTGGCCTTGATGCAGGCCACCCCCGCGCCGGCCCCGCCCGAAGAGGAGATCGTCGTGATCGCGCGCAAGCTGAACCAGTGGCGCGGCAAGATCCGCACCAACCCGCTGGGCACGAAGTGCGTCACCGAGCGCTCGACCGGTGATCGCGAGATCGACGCGGTCGGCTGCACCGCGCTGGAGCGCTGCTGGCCGGACACGCTGCCGCGGATGAAGGCGGCGCAGGCGAAGGGGGTGAGCCGCCCCGACCGCCAGCGGCTGAAGGCCGACGCGATGCGGAGCTTCGACGCCTGCGTTAGGCCGCAGCGCGACGCGTTGATCGAGGCGTTGCACGCCCGCCGCGCCGCCATGCCGAGAGCGGGCGCGTGAGCGTCCTCTCCCTTCCGTCCTCGCGCGCCGAGGCGTGGCGGTGGGCCGATCTGGGTGGGCTCGCGGCGGCGGCGGCGCTTGGGCCGGTCGCTCGGGGTGAGGGCGAGTTTTTCCTCGACCTGCCCGGGGCTCGGTTGCTGTTCGTCGACGGGGTGCTCGATGAGGGTGCGAGCGTGCTTGGGCCGGTGACGCTCGGCGATCTTCATGGTGGCGAGCATGATCTGGGCGCGCGGGCGAGCGGGCGGGGGTGGTCGTTGCGGCTGGGCGCCGACGCGGTCGCGGAGCCGGTGCAGGTGGTGCATGTCGCCACCGGGGGCGAGAACCATCTTCCCGCCGAGATCGTGCTGGCTGACGACGCGGTCGCGCGGGTGGTCGAGACGTTTGTCGGCGTGGGCTGGAGCAACCGGTCGACGCGGGTGACGCTGGGGCGGTCGGCGCGGCTGATGCGGTCGGTGCGGTTGTTGCAGGAGGCGGGCTTCACGTCGCTGCGCGAGGAGGCCGAGCTTGGCCAGGGCGCGAGCCTGGTCGGGGTGTTCCTGGGTGCCGGCGAGGCTGGGTCGCGGATCGATGGCGCGGTGACGATGGCGGGCGAGGGCGCCTATGCCGAGTTCGGCGGCGCGCTGCTGACGCGGGGCGAGCAGCGGCAGGAGTGCGCGGTGCGGGTGCGTCATGCCGCGCCGAACGGACAATCGCATCAGCTGTGGCGCGCGGTCGCGGCGGATCGCTCGACCGCGAGTCTCGCGGCGGCGGTCGAGGTCGCGCGGCATGCGCAGAAGACCGATGGCGAGCAGTCATTGCGCGGGCTGTTGTTGCAGCGGACCGCGACGGTGAACCTGAAACCCGAGCTGGAGATCTTCGCCGACGACGTGAAGTGCGCGCACGGGGCGACCGTCGGCGAGCTGGACGCGCGGGCGCTGTTTTACATGGAGTCGCGCGGAATACCGAAGGCGAAGGCGACCGCGCTGCTGGCGCGGGCGTTCGTCGCGGACGCGCTGGGGCGGATCGGGGACGAGGTGGTGCGCGAGGCTTTCGTGGCGGACGCGGACGCGTGGTTGGAGCACTCCCTCTCCCACCGGGAGAGGAGTGCTGGGTCGACAGCGCCCCACGCTGGGTCGGTTCTGCCGGGGGCAGAACCGACCCAGCACTGGGCCCGCTCGGCGCAGCCGAGTGGGAAGGGTGAGGACAGTGAGTGACGTCGTGACCTGTCCTCACCCTTCCGGGCCTGCGGCCCTCCCTCCCTCTCCCGATGGGAGAGGGACACCGCTCGACACGCTCGCCGACTTCCCCGCCATCCCGGAGGGCTGGGCGTATCTCGACACCGCCGCGACCGCGCAGAAGCCGAAGCCCGTGATCGACGCGATCACGCGGGGCTATGCCGAGACCTATGCGACCGTCCATCGCGGCGTCTATACGCGCTCGGCCGATATGACGATCGCGTATGAGGCGGCGCGCGGGCGGGTGGCGCGGTTCATCGGGGCGGGATCGCCGAACGAGATCGTGTTCGTGCGCGGGGCGACCGAGGCGATCAACCTCGTCGCGCAGAGCTGGGCCGCGACGACCTTGAAGGCGGGCGACCGGATCATGCTGTCGATGCTGGAGCATCACAGCAACATCGTGCCGTGGCAGATGGTCGCCGAGCGCGTCGGGGCGGCGATCGACGTCCTGCCGCTGACGCACGACCACCGCATCGACCTGGACGCGATGGAGCGGATGATCACGCCGGCGCACAAGATCGTCGCGCTGGCGCATGTGTCGAACGTGCTGGGGTCGGTGCTCGACGCGCGGCGCGCGGCCGATCTGGCGCACGCGGCCGGCGCCAAGCTGTTGCTCGACGGGTGCCAATCGATCCCGCGGGTGAAGGTCGACGTCAAGGCGCTCGGGTGCGACTTCTTCGTGTTCTCGGGGCACAAGCTGTACGGGCCGACCGGGATCGGGGTGCTGTGGGCCAGGCCCGAGCTGCTCGACGCGATGCCGCCGTGGCAGGGCGGGGGCGCGATGATCGATCGCGTGTCGTTCGCGCGCACCACCTACGCGCCGCCGCCCGGGCGGTTCGAGGCGGGGACGCCGCATATCGTCGGCGCGCTGGGGCTGCATGCCGCGATCGATTATGTCGACGCGATCGGCGTGGACCGCATCCACGCGCACGAGAGGGCGCTGGTGGCGCGGGCGCGCGAAGCGTTGGGGCAGATCAACAGCGTGCGCCTATATGGGCCGGCGGACTCGGCGGGGATCGTCTCGTTCACCGTCGAGGGGGTGCATCCGCACGACATCGGCACCATCTTGGACGAGGAGCGCGTCGCGATCCGCGCCGGGCATCATTGCTGCCAGCCGCTGATGGAGGCGCTGGGGGTCGACGCGACGGCGCGCGCGAGCTTCGGGGTGTATAACGGGCCGGCGAACGTCGACGCGCTGGTGCGCGGGATCGAACGGGTTACGAGGATATTCGGATGAGCGACTTCACGGTCGAGAACGTCGAGGGGGTGGCGTCGCCGCCCAAGGCGCGGGTCGGCGATACCGAACCGCCGCGCGAGACGTTCGAGCGCAAGCGGGATTACCTGCAAGGCTTCCTGGCGCAAAAGCCCGAGGCCGATCCGGCGGGCGAGCCGGGCGGCGCGCTGTACGAGGCGGTGCTGGAGGCGGTGAAGGAGATCTACGATCCCGAAATACCGGTCAATATCTACGACTTGGGGCTGATCTACGGCATCGACGTGACCGAAGGCGGCCACGCGGCGGTGACGATGACGCTGACCACGCCGCACTGTCCGGTGGCGGAGTCGATGCCCGCCGAGGTCGAGATGCGGGTGAGCGCGGTGCCGGGGATCGCCACCGCCGAGGTCAACCTGGTATGGGATCCGCCGTGGGATCCACAGAAGATGTCGGACGACGCCAAGCTCGAGCTGGGAATGCTTTGACTGTCGATCAAAGTGGTACTTTGATCGAGGAAGGAAGAAGAAGATGGCGACGACCTTGAGGCAGCGCCCGGCTGCGTTGAACCTGACCGATAGCGCGTATGCCCGCATCGCCGACCTGATGGCGCGCGCGCCCGCCGACGCGGTGGGCGTGAAACTGTCGACACCGCGGCGCGGGTGTTCCGGCCTCGCCTACTCGGTCGATTATGTGACGGAGGCCAAGCCGTTCGACGAGCGGATCGACACGCCCGGCGGGACGCTGTTCGTCGATGGCGGGTCGATCCTGTACCTGGTCGGGTCGACGATGGACTGGGTCGAGGACGACTTCGCCGCCGGCTTCGTTTTCGCCAACCCCAACGCCAAGGGCGCGTGCGGCTGTGGGGAGAGCTTCACCGTCTGAGTTCACCCCGCCCGGTAGCCAAGCGCGGCGAACCGTTGTTCGAACTAGAAATAGAATATGGCGGCGAGTATGGCGGTGATGGCGAACAACGCCCAGCCGGCCGTGGTCAATTTGCGCGCGTCCTCGTCGCGGTACTCGATCCTGTCGCCGCCGATGAGGAAGGCGATGCCGAATACCAGGCATACGGGGACCAGCGCGAAGATTTTGGGGTAGAACCGGACGGTCGCGCTTTGCGCCTCGGCCGCTTGCAGCGGTTTCCAGATCTCGAACCAGCCGAGCCCGATCGCCAGCGCGATCGCGATCGCGCCACCGATCCGAAATCGCACTTCCCTGCTCATCCGCTCATTTCCTCTTCGACCGACCGTGCCCCTATAGTAGCGGCGATCCGTTAGGGAAGCAGGGCGAGGAGGAGGGACGGCATGGGCGGACTTTTTCGCAAGAAGTCGATCGATACCGCGGCGGACCGCAAGGGTCATCAACTCGCCCGAACCCTGTCGTGGCCGTACCTGGTCGCGCTCGGCGTGGGCGCGATCGTCGGGACCGGTATCCTGACGCTGATCGGCGTCGGGGCGGACCGGGCGGGGCCGGCGGTGATCCTGTCATTCGCCATCGCCGGGGTGATCTGCGCCTGCGCCGCGCTCGCCTATGCGGAGATGGCGACGATGATCCCGGCGTCGGGCAGCGCCTATACCTACAGCTATGTCGTGCTCGGCGAGGTGGTCGCCTGGGTGATCGGCTGGTCGCTGATCCTGGAATATTCGCTGGTCGTATCGACTGTCGCGGTAGGCTGGTCGGGCTATGCCGCGCCGCTGCTGACGCCGTTCGGCTTTCCCGAAAGCCTGACGCAGGGGCCGGCGCTGGGCGGGATCGTCAACCTGCCGGCGGTGTTCATCATCGCGGTCGTCGCCGCCGTGCTGAGCGCGGGGACCAAGGAAAGCGCGACGATCAACGCCGTGCTGGTGGTCGTCAAGATCGTCGCGCTGGCGGTGTTCGTGTTCTTCGCGCTGCATTACTTCGACGCCGCCAATCTCCAGCCATTCTCGCCGTTCGGCTTCGGCAAGGGCGTGTCGGCGGACGGGACCGAGCGCGGGGTGATGGCGGCGGCGGCGATCATCTTTTTCGCCTTCTACGGCTTCGACGCGATCTCGACGGCGGCGGAGGAGACCAAGAACCCGGGGCGCGACCTGGCGATCGGCATCGTCGGGTCGATGGCGGCGTGCGTCGTCATCTACATGCTCGTCGCGGTCGCCGCCGTGGGGGCGCTCAGCTACACGCGCTTCGCCGGCAGCCCCGAGCCGCTGGCGCTGATCCTGCGCGAGCTGGGGCAACCGGGGGTCGCGACGTTCCTGGCGGTGTCGGCGGTGATCGCGCTGCCGACCGTCCTGCTCGGCTTCTTGTTCGGGCAAAGCCGCATCTTCTTCGTCATGGCGCGCGACGGGTTGCTGCCGGCGTCGCTGGCCACCGTGTCGAGGCGCGGCGCGCCGGTCAGGATCACCGCCTTCACCGCGGTGCTGGTCGCGGTCATCGCCGGGGTGATGCCGATCGACGCCATCGCGGCGCTGGCCAACGCGGGCACGCTGGCGGCGTTCGTCGCGGTATGCGTGTGCATGCTGGTCATGCGCCGGCGCGCGCTGGACGCCGCGCGGACGTTCCGGACGCCGGCGGCGACGCTGGTCGGGACGGTCGGCATCGTCGGGTGCGTGTACCTGTTCGCCAACCTGCCGGGGACGACCCAGCTCTACTTCGTGCTGTGGAACCTGCTCGGGCTGGCGATCTACTTCGGATATGCGCGACCTCGCGCTCTGGCGTAGGCGATAGTGATGATATAGCCTGATCCAAATTGTGGGGGGAAGCACGATGGACATGCAGGGATCGCGTCGCGCGTTCGTTGGCGGGGCGGTGGCGAGCGCCGCCGTGTTGGGACCGCTGGCGTTGTTCGGGCGGGGCTGGTCGAGCGCCGATACCGATGCCGCCGACGGCCGGATCAAGGTCGTGCCCGGGGGTGCGCCCGGCGATCTGGTCAACCATCGTCCCGACCCGAAGGAGCTGGCCCGCTGGGAACGCGCGGTCGGGCAATCGTTTCAGGTCACCGGCGAGGACGGGGCGCGGACCGCGACGGTGGCGATGGTCGTGGTCGAGCTGTTCAAGGGATCCAGGCCGGCGTCGATCCGGCAGCAGCCCTTCTCGGTCTACTTCACCTTCGACCGTGGCGACGTGTTCGGCGATGACCGGATGTACGATGTGGCGCACCCCATCGAGGGACTGACCCGGCTGTTCCTGTCGCGCGGCGGCGAGCGGTTCGGCAAGGCGATCATGGTGGCGCTGTTCAACTAGCGCGGAGGCAGGATGCCGTTCCACTCGGCGCGGTGATCGCCTGTGTGATTGTCCATCCCCGGCTTGGTCAGGTAGCCGCGCGCGTCGGGAATGTGGCTGTAGATCATTCGCGCCGGGCGTTCGTGCCACGACAGGTTGAACGCCCAGCGGACGGGGAAGAACTCCGCCGACGAATAGGGCAAGTGGTCGTGTACCCACCAGGCCAGCCGCTTCCAGTCGCCGGGCGCGTCGAACGCGTTGGCGAAGCTGGGCACGACGATCGAGGCCGTCGCGCCCATGCAGCCATTGTAATCGCGCAAGTCCCAGATGTGATGCGCGGCGTTGCGTTCGTTGGAGGCGCAGTCATAGCCCTTGGCCGCGCCCAATGCGTTGACCTCCGCCGAGCGATAGGCCGAGCGGATGGCGATGCGGCCGAACGCGTCCTGTAGCGGCTCGAGCAGTTCCTGGCATAGCTTCGCGCCGGCGGCGATCGCCAGGTCGGGATCGTCGGGGATGTTCGACAGGCCGTGGATCGCGGCGATGTCCGAATAGAGGAAGTCGCGCATGAAGAAGCTGGGCGACAGCTGAACCCGGCCGAGTTCGGTCAGCTTGGCGACGGTCTGCGGCTTCTTCATGGGCGGAATGTCCGGCGACTGATGACGGCGTACCTTGCACCATGGCGCGACGGGCCGGAAGCGTACCGTGGCACGGGGGTGTGCCGATACGGCACCGGTTCGCCTCCCCGGAGGAGGTTCTGGCGGCGGCGTGAACCTGGCTTGCCTATCGTGACTGGGCCCCGGCCTCCGCCGGGGAACAGTTTCGTGCGACAGCGGATTGCTTACGCCGCCAGCTTTCTCAGGACGTATTGGAGGATGCCGCCGTTGAGGAAATATTCAAGCTCGTTGACGGTGTCGATGCGGCAGCGGGTCTCGAACGTCTCGGTGGCGCCGTCGGCGCGGGTCAGCGTGACGGGGACGGCCTGGCGCGGGCGGATCGCGGCGACGTTCTCGATCGTGAACGTCTCCGAGCCGTCAAGGGCGAGCGACTTGCGGTCGACGCCATCGGCGAACTGAAGCGGGAGGACGCCCATGCCGACGAGGTTGGAGCGGTGGATACGCTCGAAGCTTTCGGCGACGACGGCGCGGACGCCGAGAAGATTGGTGCCCTTCGCCGCCCAGTCGCGGCTGGAGCCGGTGCCGTATTCCTTGCCGGCGATGACGACCAAGGGCGTGCCGTCGGCCTTGTGGCGCATGGCGGCGTCGTAGATCGGCATGACCTCGCCGTCGTACTTGGACATGCCGCCCTCGACGCCGGGGACCATTTCGTTGCGGATGCGGATGTTGGCGAAGGTGCCGCGCATCATCACGTCGTGGTTGCCGCGGCGGGCGCCGTAGCTGTTGAAGTCGGCGACGCTAACCTGATGTTCTTGCAGGAACTTTCCCGCCGGGCTGTTGGCTTTGATCGAGCCCGCCGGGCTGATGTGGTCGGTGGTGATGGAATCGCCCAACACCGCCAGGAGCTTCGCGTCGCGGATGTCGCCGACGGGGGCGGGGGTCATCTCCATGCCGTCGAAATAGGGCGGGTTGGCGACGTAAGTGGAGCCGGCGCGCCATTGGTAGGTGTCGGAGCCGGTCACGTCGATGCCGCGCCAATGCTGGTCGCCGGCATAGACGTCGCCGTAGCGGGCGCGGAACATGCCGTCGTCGATGTTCGCCTCCATGACGGTGCGGACCTCGTCATTGGTCGGCCAGATGTCGCGCAGGTACACATCGACGCCGTCCGACCCGACGCCGAGCGGGGTTTCGACCATGTCGGTGGTGACGGTGCCCTTGATCGCGTAGGCGACGACCAGCGGCGGGCTGGCGAGGAAGTTGGCGCGGTCGTCGGGCGAGATGCGCCCCTCGAAATTGCGGTTGCCGGAGAGGACGGAGGCGGCGACGAGGTCGTTTTCGTTGATCGCGGCCGAGATGGCGGGGGCGAGCGGGCCGGAATTGCCGATGCAGGTGGTGCAGCCGTACCCGACTAGGTTGAAGCCCAACGCGTCGAGGTCGGCGGTCAGCCCGGCCTTGTTCAGATAGTCGGTGACGACCTGGCTACCGGGCGCCAGGCTGGTCTTGACCCAGGGCTTGGCGGTCAGCCCGCGGGCGCGCGCCTTGCGGGCGACGAGGCCGGCGGCGACCAGGACGCTGGGGTTCGACGTGTTGGTGCACGAGGTGATCGCGGCGATGACGACGTCGCCGTCGCCGATGTCGTGGGCGCGGCCCTCGACCGCGACGCGCTCGGGCTGCTCCTTTTCGTAGAGCTTGTGGAGGTCGCCGTTGAACACCTCGTCGACCTTGCCGAGCGACACGCGGTCCTGCGGGCGCTTCGGACCGGCGAGCGACGCGACGACGGTGGCCATGTCGAGTTCGAGCGTGTCGGTGAAGATCGGGTCGGGGGCGTCGGCCTCGCGCCACATCCCCTGCGCCTTGGCATAGGCCTCGACCAGATGGATGACGGCGTCGTCGCGGCCGGTCAGGCGCATATAGTCGAGGGTGCGGCCGTCGAGCGGGAAGAAGCCGCAGGTCGCGCCGTATTCGGGGGCCATGTTGGCGATCGTCGCGCGGTCGGCGAGCGTCATGTGGTCGAGCCCGGGGCCGTAGAACTCGACGAAGCGGCCGACGACGCCCTTGGCGCGGAGCATTTGGGTGACGGTCAGGACGAGGTCGGTGGCGGTGATGCCCTCGCACAGTGCGCCGATGAGCTTGAAGCCGACGACCTCGGGGATGAGCATCGACACGGGCTGGCCGAGCATCGCCGCCTCCGCCTCGATCCCGCCGACGCCCCAGCCGAGCACGCCCAGACCGTTGATCATCGTCGTGTGGCTGTCGGTGCCGACGAGCGTGTCGGGATAGGCGATCGCGGCGCCGGCGTTATCCGAATGCCACACGGCCTGGCCGACATATTCGAGGTTGACCTGGTGGCAGATGCCGGTGCCGGGCGGCACGACCTGGAAATTGTCGAGCGCCTTCGACCCCCATTTGAGGAACTCGTAGCGTTCGATGTTGCGGGCGTATTCGAGGTCCATGTTGTCGCCGATCGACTGCGGCGTGCCGAACTCGTCGACCATGACCGAGTGGTCGATGACGAGGTGGACGGGCACCTGCGGGTTGATCTTGACCGGATCGCCGCCGAGCTTGGTGATCGCGTCGCGCATCGCCGCGAGGTCGACGACGCAGGGGACGCCGGTGAAGTCCTGCATCAGGACGCGCGCCGGGCGATACTGGATCTCGCGGTTGGAACGCGCGTCCCGTTGCCAATCGACCAGCGCCTGGACGTCGTCGACGGTGACGGTCTTGCCGTCCTCAAAGCGGAGCATGTTCTCCAGCAGCACCTTCATCGAGAAGGGCAGGCGGGAGATGTCGCCGTACTTGGCGGCGGCCTTGGGCAGCGAGAAATAGTCGTACGTCTTGTCGCCGACGGTCAGGGTCGAGCGGGTGGCGAGCGTGTCCTGGCCGATGGCGGTCATGCGTGGTCCTCAGGCTTGCGCGCCCCCGCGCCCGGGGCGGCGGCGAGGGCCGCGCGGGCGCGTGGACGTGCGGATGTTCGTTGTCGGGGAGGGCCTTAGCAGGGGGTGCGGGGTGGGGGAAGGGTGGGGGTGGAGCAGTCGCTCGGGATTAGGGAGCCGCAGCGACTCAGGACGCATTCGACCGCCTGCGATCACCTCAGTGAGTACGTCATCGGCGCGGCTTGTCGAGCAACCCCCTTACCACGGCGAACAGGATCACGCCGATGATGCTCGCTCCCGCCACGATCAAGAATGCCGCGAGCGCGCGAAGCACGTCGCTCGCGATCCAACCCCTCAACAGTCGAAAGGCGAGAGCGATCAGGCCGAACTCGATCGCCCAAAGCGCAAACCTTCGTAGACGCGGCATCAGCGGATCGGGTGAAGATACCGTTGCGGCAACGCTATCCCGTCGCCGAATGCTTTTTGATAGAGATCGCCTGGTAGGCGCTGCTCCTGATAACGGCGCGTAATCTCGTCGCCAAGTTCGATCATACGAGCCTCGATCGCGACGTAAGCGACCGATCCGATCACCCAGCCTACACCTAGGCCTCGCGCCAGCCCTCCGGTCGCCGCGTTTCTTGCACCGGTAAGTGCACCGGTCGCGGCTGCGGTCGCCTGCGCGCGAAGGCCGCTCGCGGCTTGTGCGCCCTTGAGCCCGGTCTTAACCGCGCCTCCGGCAATGCCGGCGACACTAAGGCTGCCGAGACCGACGATCTTCATGCCGGTGGTGATCAGTTTGAGGTTTAGATAATCGTTGACGATCTCGTCGTTGTTCCGGGTCAGCTTGCTGTACCACGCGGGAAATTCTTGCATCATGATCACCTGTTCGCGCAGGCGACCGCTAAACTGCGCGTTTTGCGGCTGGTCGATCGGCAGGAGGCGATTGGAGTTCTGCAGGATCTCATTGCCATAGGCGTGACGGCGTCCGTGATCGGGGATCGTTAGCATCGCCGCCAGATGCGACATGATCTGATAGGCGGCGGGCTCGCGCCCGGTGAAAGTGCCCGGCGGGATGGCGAGCACCCGCGCGAGACCGACGGCGCGCAACCGGATTTCCTGGGCGGCGGTCGGTAGCCCTTGCAGGTCAGCCACGGCACATTTCCTTTCGTCGGCGTTGATGTGATGCTCTTAACGAGCGGCGTTGATCGTTGACATGCGGGATCATCATGTCGGTTTGGTGAAACGGCTAGGTCGCGGGTCCCGTACTCAGCACCTTGACCAGCAGCGCGGCGTGCTTCGGCTGGCTGCTGATCGGATGCGCGCAGAATTCAGGATCGCGCCGATGTTCCGCCTCCGCCGTCAATCCTCCCCGGCGATAGGCCTGTTGCAGCACCCCCCCCTCGCCCCAAACCGTGTTCCACGTCTCCGGCGTCGGCAAGATATGCTCCAGGGGAGCAAGCCCACTGTTCCAACCCGGGCAGAAGCGCGACACGAAGCCGGAATAGGCGAGCACCCACGCCGCGTCTTCGGGCGGGGCGGGCTGCGCCGGGGTCGGTACCATCAGCCACATCAACGCCGCGATCATCGTGTGTGCCTCCGCCGTCGTCCGCCAGATACCATGACGCCGGGTGGCGGGCTATGTTCCGCGACGCCGCAGCGATTTACGCCCCTGCGATCCTCAACCAAGCGCGTTGGCGACGATCGCCATTCGGTCGGAAACCGCTGTCCTACAGCCCGGCTTCCGGCATACCTATCGCGCCGGTGCGGCGAGGAGAGAAGCATGGGCAGGAAGAAGACCGATCCGGCGGGTGCGCCAGCGGGCGGCGAGGTCGTGGCGACGGGGGTCGGCTTGCCGGCCTTGAAGCAAGTTGGGAAGCAAGTTGGGAAGCGGGTCGAGGCCGACGCCAAGCTGCGTTATCGCCAAGACGGGCTGACGCCCCGGCGGCAGGAGCAGTTCGTCGAGGCGCTGGCGCGGACGGGGTGCGTCAAGGATGCTTGCCGGGCGGCGCGGATTTCCGACACCTCCATCTACCGCGCGCGCAAGCGGGTGCCCGAGTTCGACCGGCGGTGCGCGGCGGCGCTGGCGACGGCGCGGCCATCGCTGGAGGAGACGGCGTACCAGCGCGCGGTGACGGGGTGGGAGGAGCCGATCTTCCAGGGCGGCAAGCAGGTCGGCGCCAAGCGGCGCTACTCCGATACGATCCTGCGCACGCTCATCACGCGGGGCGACAAGACGCCCGATCCGGATGTCGTCCAACATCCGATACCGACCGACGACGAGGTCGGCGAGATATTGTGGGAGCGCATCGACGCGCTCGCCCGTCATCTGAAGAAGCAGGCGCGGCGCAAAGCGGTAGCCTGGTGCGACGACATGGAGAAGCGCGGCCTAGCGCCGTGACGCGCGCGTCGGTTTTGGTCAGGGTCAGTCGTTGAGCGTCAGCCTTCGCATCAGCGCGCGGTCGATCGGCGTGTCGAAGCGGCAACCGATCGTGCCGGCCTTCGCCCACGCCACCGTCGCCGCCACGTCCGCGCCGTGGTCGAAGCGGAGCAGGAGGCGCTCGCCGGTCCGCTCCTCGCCCGCAGCGGCGAGGCGGCAGCCATAGATCGACAGATCCTCGAGCACGGCGGTGCTGGGCGGTTCGCCGTCGCGGTGGAGGGTGGCGCGGGTCACCGTCACATGGTGCCGCCGCGCGGTGCGCAGGTCGACCAGCGCGGGCGCAACCCTTCGATATTGCGATAGAATCGTCGCCACATGGTCCTCCCCGGATGGGCGTAGCCTAAGCACGGATGATGGCGATTTGGTTAACGATGAGGCGGAGCGAGCCTTTGCCGTGACGGGTCGGCGCGGCATGGCGGCGGGCGGCGACCTGGGCTAGATCAAGGGCATGACCCACCCGTTCTTTTCCCACCAGCGGCACGGCATGGTCCGGGTCGGCGCCTGCACCCCGGTCGCGAGCGTCGGCGACCCGCGGGCGAACGCGGCGGCGTGCCTGGCGCTGGCGCGGCAGGGGCACGAGGCGGGGTGCGACCTGCTGGTCTTTCCCGAGCTGAACCTGACGAGCTACGCGATCGACGACCTGCACCTGCAGGGCGCGGTGCAGCGGGCGAGCGCCGAGGCGCTGGCGACGGTGGTGTCGGCGTCGGTCGAGCTCAGGCCGGTGCTGCTGGTCGGGGCGGCGATCGCGCGGAACGGGCGGCTGTACAATTGCGCGGTGGCGGTGGCGCGGGGACGGGTGCTGGGGGTGGTGCCCAAGGTGTTCCTGCCGAACTACCGGGAATATTACGAGAAGCGGTATTTCGCGTCCGGGGCGGGGCTGGATGGGCTGGAGATCGAGGTCGCCGGGCAGGTCGCGCCGTTCGGGGCGGACCTCCTCTTCGCCGCCGCCGACCTACCGCATTTCGTATTTCATGCGGAGGTATGCGAGGATTTCTGGGCGCCGACGCCGCCGTCGACCGCCGGCGCGCTGGCCGGGGCGCTGATCTGC
>CAXTRJ010000042.1:13657-15622 GCA_964246585.1 uncultured Sphingomonas sp.
AACCTGTCGGCGTCGAACATCGTCATCGGCAAGGCGCGCGAGCGGGCGTTGCTGTGCGCGTCGCAATCGGCGCGGGCGGTGTGCGCCTATGCCTATGCCGCGTCGGGGCCGGGGGAGAGCACGACCGACCTCGCCTGGGACGGGCAGGGGATGGTGTACGAATTGGGCGAGCTGCTGGTCGAATCGGCCCGGTTCGACCGGGACGGCGGCATGGTCGCGGCCGACGTCGATTGCGAGCGGTTGCTGCAGGAGCGGCTGCGGATGGGGACGTTCAATGACGCGGCGGTGCTGGCGGGGCACCCGGAGCGGCGGTTCCGGCGGGTCGCGTTCGACCACGCGCCCGACTTCGCCGATCGGGGATGCTCGCGCGAGATCAGGCGGTTCCCGTTCGTGCCGAATACCCCGGAAAAGCGCGACGCGGACTGCTACGAGGCGTTCAACATCCAGGTCGAGGGGCTGGCGAAGCGGGTCGAGGCCAGCGGCGCCGAGCGGCTGGTGATCGGGGTATCGGGAGGGCTTGATTCCACCCACGCGCTGATCGTCGCGGCCAAGGCGATGGACCGGCTGGGGCGGGGCCGCGACGCGATCCTGGGCTTCACCATGCCGGGCTTCGCGACGGGGGAGGCGACCAAGGCGCAAGCCTGGGCGCTGATGCGCGCGCTGGGCGTGACGGGGGAGGAGATCGACATCCGGCCGGCGGCGCGCGTCATGCTGGAGGGGATGGGGCATCCGTTCGGGCGCGGCGAGCCGGTGTACGACGTGACGTTCGAGAATGTGCAGGCGGGGCTGCGGACCGATTACCTGTTCAGGCTGGCGAACCAGCGCGGCGGGCTGGTGGTCGGCACGGGCGACCTGTCGGAACTGGCGCTGGGCTGGTGCACCTATGGCGTCGGCGACCAGATGAGCCATTACGGCGTCAACGCGGGGGTGCCCAAGACGCTGATCCAATTCCTGATCCGCTGGTGCATCCGGTCGGACCAGTTCGACGCCGAAACCGACGCGGTGCTGTCGGCGATCGTGCGCCAAGAGATATCGCCCGAGCTGGTCCCGGCGGACGCGAGCGGCGCGATGCAGAGCACGGAGGCGCGGGTCGGGCCGTACGCGCTCAACGATTTTTTCGCGCACTACGTCATCCGCCATGGCCTCCAACCGTCCAAGATCGCGTGGCTGGCGTGGCACGCGTGGCGCGACGCGGCGGCGGGGCGATGGCCGGCGGACTTCCCGGAGAACGCGCGGGTGGCGTATGACCTGCCGACGATCCGGTCGTGGCTGGAGCGGTTCCTGGTGCGCTTTTTCCGGACAAGCCAGTTCAAGCGGTCGGCGATGCCCAACGGGCCCAAGGTGTCGGCGGGCGGAGCGCTATCCCCACGCGGCGACTGGCGCGCGCCGTCGGACGGGACGGCGGAGGTCTGGCTGGCGGAACTGCGCGCGGGGGTGCCGGAGGAAGTCGGATCGTGATCGGGGCGTTTGTCGCGCGACCCGGATTGGTGTATGGTTAACGCATCGACATATTCAGATCCGGCACGGTGGCCGAGACCCCGTGCTCCCGCTCGCGAGAGGAGGCGTCATGTCTAGCGATCAGCTTTACCACCATAGCCGCGCGGAAGCCGAGCAGGCGATGGCGGCCGCGTCGACGACCGGGACTGGCCGGTTGTGCCACCTGAAGCTGGCGCGGCTGCACCGGGCGTTGGCGGAGGAGGCGTCGGCCGTCGGCGATATCGCGATCGAGCGGACGAGCCTTCGCGTCACGACGCATTGACGCGGCGCGACGCGTCCGACCGCATCGCGTTCATCGGCGCGGGGCATGTCGGGGCGACGGCGGCCTATGCGACTATGCTCAGGGCGTTGTTTCGCGAGATCGTGCTGGTCGACCGCGACGCAGGCTTGGCCGAGGCGGAGGCGATCGACCTGGCCGACGCCAACGCGCTGGCGCGGCCGGCGCGGGTGTGGGCGGGATCGTACGCC
>CAXTRJ010000043.1:0-15577 GCA_964246585.1 uncultured Sphingomonas sp.
GCGCAGCGCTCCAGCCGCGCGGCGTCGGCGGCGGGCGGACCGGCCTGAAGGGCGAGCAGCAACAGGATCATAGCGCCTCGATCACGTCCTCGACCGCCCGCACGACGAGCGCGAGGTCCGCGTCGCGCGACAGGCGATGGTCGCCGTCCTTGACCAGCACGCACTGCACATCGTCTGAACGGATCAGCTCGGCGAGCCGCGCGGTGCGATGCCACGGCACGTCGCGGTCGCGCTGTCCCTGGACGAGGCGGACGGGGCCGTCAAAGGCGATAGCGCCGAACATTAGCCGGTTGGCTTCCCCCGACGACCAGAAGCGCCGGGTATAGACCGTCGGCTCGGGACCGTACGGGTTGGCGCGCTCCAGCCGTCCGGCCTGGAGCAGCGCCATCTTTTCCTCGGTGGAAAAGCCCCAGTCGGTGAAGTCGGGGGCCGGCGCGATGCCGACCAGCCCCGCCACCCGGTCTGGCCGGGCGATGGCGGCGAGCAGCATCAGCCAGCCGCCCATCGACGACCCGACCAGCACCACCGGCCCCGTCACCGCGTCGTCGATCATCGCCACCGCGTCGTTGCGCCAATCGGCCAGCGACTGCTCCTCGAACGCGCCCTCGCTTTGCCCGCAACCGCCATAGTCGAACCGAAGATACGCGCCCCCCATCGCCCTGGCCCAGGTCTCCAGCGCCAACGCCTTGGTCCCGTTCATGTCGGAGGCGTAGCCGGGCAGGAATATGACCGTCGGCCCGTCGCCTTCCGTCAGGTGATAGGCGAGGTTGCGGCGGGGACGGGGGGCGTCGGTCATCGTCGTTCCAGCCACGCGACCATATCGGCGGCGAGGAGGCTGAGAGTATCGTCGCGCGCGCCCATTACCACGATGCGATCGCCTGCCCCCGCCTCGGCGACGAGGTGCCGGGCGGCGGCGGCGCGGTCGGCGATATGCTCGGCCCGCGCGCCGGCGACGGCGATCGCGGCGACGATGTCGGCGCTGCCCACCTCGCGCGACACCGTCCCGCCCTGGTAGACCGGGTCGGGCATGACCAGCCGGTCGTCGACGCGCATCCGGCTGGCGAAGGTCGCGATCAGCTCGCGGCCCATCACCTTCAGCGGGCCATAGCCGTGCGGCTGGAACAGCAGCAGAAGCCGGCCGGGATGGGCGTGGAGCGTGTCGAGCGTCGCGGCGATCTTATCGGGATTGTGCGCGAAGTCGTCGATAACCGCGACCCCGCCCGCTTCGCCGACCAGCTCGAACCGCCGCCGCAGCCCGGTGAAGCCCCTTACCGCGTGCGCCGCCTCGGACAGCGGCACGCCTGCCGCCACCGCCGCGCCGATCGCCGCCAGCGCGTTAGACACGTTGTGACGCCCCGGCACCCGCAACGCGACCGGCGCCGTTCCCTTGGCCGCGACCAGGTCGAACAGCACCGAGAAGGGTTCCTCGCGCACGTTTCGCGCGACCAGGTCCGCTTCGCCCTCGACCGAAAAGGTCACGCGTCGCCCGACCGGCAGCTGCATCGCGAGGCTCGCCGCGTCGGGATTGTCGACGTTGACCACCGCCGTCCGCGCGCCGGCGATGAACGCGGCGAACAGCCGGTTGAGTTCGTCCAGCGCCTTGTGGTCGAGGCTGACGTTATTGAGCACCGCGATCCGCGGGCGATACAGCGCGATTGACCCATCGCTCTCGTCGACCTCCGACACGAATGCGTCGCCCGAGCCGACCAGCGCGCTGGCGAAGGGCGCGTCGGCGCGGGCGAAGTCCTTCATCACCGCGCCGTTCATCACTGTCGGATCGCGTCCCACCGCGTGCAGGATCCAGCCGATCATCCCGGTGACGGTCGATTTGCCCGATGTGCCGGCGACGCCGATCGGCAGCGCGCTTTCGTTGAACAGCGCGCTGAGCAACTCGGCCCGCGTCATCCGCCGGCAACCCAGGCGGTTAGCGGCGGCGATGTCGGGCACCGTATCCTCGACCGCCGCCGAGGCGACGACGACCTGGTCGGCCGACACCACGCCGCTGCCGTCCTGAGGGAAAAGCGCGATGCCCCGCGCGGCCAGGTCGGCGAACTTGGTCGGCAGCCGCGCCTGGTCGAGCGAGCGGTCGGACCCGGCGACGATAGCCCCTCGCGCACGCAGGATCGTCGCAAGCGGCATCATGCCCGAACCGCCGACGCCGACGAAGAAGAAGGGTGCGTCCCGCATGGTCGCGCGCTATCGGCACGGCGAGCCCGCGACAAGTCACCAAACCTCCGTTCGTCCTGAGTAGCCACTGAGCGAAGCCGAAGTGGCGTATCGAAGGAAAGGTGCGTAGTCCTTCGATACGGGACTTCGGCTTCGCTCAGCCCCTACTTAGGACGAACGGGAAGGAGTGGGGCGAAAACTGGGGAGTATTAATGCGCATCGCCGTCATCGCCCCCGCCCGCCCGATCGACCCGGTCATCGCCGCCCGCGCCGGCGCCTTCACCGCGATCGCCTACCCGTCGCTCGATCTCCGCTTCCACCCGCAATGCTTCGAGAGCGACGGCCATTTTGCCGGCCCCGACGCCCGGCGCGCGGCGGTGTTCCTGGAAGTCGCCAACGACCGCGCGGTCGATGCGATCTGGTTCGCGCGCGGCGGCTACGGCTCGAACCGCATCCTCGCCGAGGTCATGCCCAAACTCGGCCCCGCCGCGCGCGACAAGGCGTATCTCGGCTTCTCCGACATGGGCTTCCTGCTCGGCGCGCTCTACGCCCGGCGTGTCGGCCGACCGGTGCACGGCCCGATGGCGAGCGACATCAACCGCGCCAACGGCGACGCGACGATCGCCCGCTCGCTCGGGTGGCTGGCGTCGGGCGACCGCCAGGGGCTGGAGCCGACGCTGGGTGGGCGACCGGCGGCCGCGTTCAACCTCGCCATCCTGCACGCGATGATCGGTACGCCGTGGCTGCCCGACCTGACCGATCACGTGCTCATGATCGAGGACGTGTCCGAGCCGCTCTATCGCGTCGACCGTATGCTGTTCCAGTTGGCGCACGCGACCCAGCTGAAGGGGCTGGCCGGCGTCCGGCTCGGGGTCGTCAACGACATCCAGGCGAACGACCCGCCCTGGGGCGAGCCGCTGGAGGCAATGATGCGGCGCTGGTGCAACGAGATGGGCGTACCCTATCTCGGCCGTGCCGAGATCGGTCATGCCCAAACCAACCGCGTGGTGCCGTTCGGCGTGATATGAGTTGCTTGGCAGGGGCTTACGGGAACATCGCCGCGCCTTGGGAGTAGTCCCTGTTAAGGACGATAAGATCTGGAGAGGCGCGATGACGAGCATCAACGGTCGGTTGCCCGGCCCGCCGGACTATGGCGTGGCGCAGGCGACCAGCGCCGCGTACCAATGGACAATCGCGTTCCGGCGCAAGCAGCCCAAGCGGATCGGCCTCGGCATCGTCGTCGCGCTCGGGCTGTCCGCGCTCGGCTGGTCGGGCATCGCCGCCGCGATCATGGCGCTCACCTAATCGCGCGAGACGTTGTTATCGGGCGGTGCACGGCGTGACGCGCGACCTTGCCTACCGGAGCAAACCGACGGCATAAGCCGGCCGCTCCACCGCTACCCGAGAAGTTCCCAGCCATGTCCGCCATGTTCCGCATCACGCTGCCCGACGGTTCCGTCCGCGAGGTTGCGCCCGGAACCACCCCCGCCGACATCGCCGCGGCGATCGGCCCCGGCCTGGCCAAGGCGGCGTTGGCGGCGCGGATCGACGGCGAGGTGCGCGATCTGTCGCGCCCGTTCGACGGCGATACGAGCCTCGCGCTGATCACCGCCAAGGACGAACGCGACGCGCTCGAACTCGCCCGCCACGATTACGCGCACGTCATGGCTGAGGCGGTCCAGCACCTCCATCCCGGTACCGAGATCACCTTTGGCCCGTCGACCGAGGACGGCTTCTACTACGATTTCGCCCCCGCCGATCGCCCCTTCACCGAAGAGGATCTCCCGGCCATCGAGGCGGAGATGCGCCGAATCATCGCCCGCGACGAACCGTTCACGCGCGAGGTGTGGAGCCGGCGACAGCTGATCGACCGCTGGACCGAGCAGGGCGAGCGTTTCAAGGCCGAATGGGCCGGCGAACTGCCGGACGGCGAGGAGCTGACGATCTACCGCCAGGGCCAATGGCTCGATATGTGTCGCGGGCCGCATATGCCGTCCACCGGCCGGCTTGATCCGCAAGCGTTCAAGCTGACGCGCGTGTCCGGCGCTTACTGGCGCGGCGACCAGAACAACGCCATGCTCAGCCGCATCTACGGCACCGGCTGGCTGAGCAAGAAGCAGCTCGACCAGCACCTGACGCGGCTGGAGGAAGCGGCCAAGCGCGACCATCGCAAGATCGGCCAGGAGATGGACCTGTTCCACCTCCAGCCCGAGGCGCAGGGGTCGGTGTTCTGGCACCCCAAGGGCTATGTGATCTGGCGCGCGTTGGAGGCGTATATGCGTCGCCGCCTCGACGCCGCCGGCTATGCCGAGATCAAGACGCCGCAGCTGATGGCGGCGCGCCAGTGGGAACAGTCGGGCCACTGGGGCAAATACCGTGAGAACATGTTCGTCGTCCCCGACGAGATTCCCGGCACCGAGGATGACGCGAAGGTTTTCTCCGGCACCGCCGACCTGCTCGCGCTCAAACCGATGAACTGCCCCGCGCACGTCTTGATCTTCCGTCAGGGGATCAAGTCGTACCGCGACCTGCCGATCCGCATGGCCGAGTTCGGCTGCTGCCACCGCAACGAGCCGCACGGCGCGCTCCACGGCATTATGCGCGTCCGCCAGTTCACCCAGGACGACGCCCATATTTTCTGCACGCCCGACCAGCTGGTCGACGAGGTGCGCCAGTTCTGCGACCTGCTCGACATCGTCTACCGCGACCTCGGCTTCGACGGCTATGCGATCAAGCTGGCGCTCCGGCCCGACAACCGCTTCGGCTCGGAGGAGATGTGGGATTGGTCGGAGCAGTCGCTGCGCGACGCGGTCAAGGCGGCGGGGCGCGACGGCCCCGGATATGGCTGGGAGGAACTGGCGGGGGAGGGGGCGTTCTACGCGCCCAAACTCGAATTCCATCTGACCGACGCAATCGGGCGGACGTGGCAGGTCGGCACGATTCAGACCGACACGATCTTGCCCGAACGGCTCGACGCGTCCTATGTCGGCGAGGACGGCGAGCGCCACCGCCCGATCATGCTCCACCGCGCGATCCTGGGATCGTTCGAACGCTTCATCGGCATCCTGATCGAACATCACGCGGGCCGTTTCCCGCTCTGGCTGGCCCCGGTCCAGGCGCTGGTCGCGACGATCGTATCGGACGCGGATGACTACGCGCTCCAGGTCGCCGCCGAGCTGCGCCGGGCCGGGCTGCGCGTCGAGACCGACCTGCGCAACGAGAAGATCAACTACAAGGTTCGCGAGCACAGCCTGGCCAAGGTGCCCAACCTGCTGGTCGTCGGCAAGCGCGAGGCGGACGAAGCGACGATCGCGCTGCGCCCGCTCGGCGAGGGCGCGCGGCAGGAGGTGTTGCCGCTGGCCGACGCGGTGGCGAGGCTTGTGGCGGAGGCCAGGGCGCCCGATATGTAAAGCCGGGTTTCGGCGGACGCGGTTTTGCGCTACGCCACCAGTCCACGATATCCGTCAACCACCATAGGAGACATACCTATCCGTCCTCCCACGATGCGCCGGCCGATGCAGGCGCCGCCGATGAACGGCCCGCGATTCAACGAATTCATCGTCAGCCCCAAGGTCCGCGTGATCGATCACGAAGGCGAGAACCTGGGGGTGATGTACACGCGCGAGGCGATCGAGCAGGCGGCCGAGCACGGGCTCGACCTGGTCGAGGTGTCGCCCAACGCCGACCCGCCCGTCGCCAAGTTCCTTGATGTCGGCAAGTTCAAGTACGAGGCGCAGAAAAAGGCCAACCTCGCGCGCAAGTCGCAGAAGACGCAGGAGATCAAGGAGATCAAGATGCGTCCCAACATCGACGACCACGATTACGACACCAAGATGAAGAAGGTTCACGACTTCATCGGCGAGGGCGACAAGGTCAAGATCACGCTGCGCTTCCGCGGCCGCGAGCTCAGCCACGGCCAGCTCGGCATGAACCTGCTCAAACGCGTCCAGGACGACGTCGTCGAGGTGGCGAAGGTCGAGGCCTATCCGCGCATGGAAGGCCGTCAGATGCTGATGGTGCTCGCGCCGAAATAGGCGAGGGGCGGCTTGGGCGCGGCCGCGTCCGGGCCGGGGCCGGTGTGGCCGGATAGCGACACTTCCGTTACAAAAATAATGGCTGGCCGTGGTTGCGGCTAGGCAATGCTCTTTCGGACGTTATCCGCGATGCGGATACTAAAAACGATAATCCGGAGAGAGCCTGACATGCGCAAGTCCGCGTACCTGTTGTCCGTCGCCGCCATCGCGGTCGCCGCGCCCGCCTTCGCCCAGGACGCGCCCACTACCCAGCCTGAGGCGCAGGTGCCCGCGCAAGGCACCGCCAACGCGGCGGTCGACGGCCAGACGACCGACGCGACCGACGCCGACACGACGCAAGCCGCCGAGCCGACGCAGCAGGGCGACATCGTTATCACCGCGACCAGGCGTTCCGAGCGGCTCGCCGACGTGCCGATCGCGGTCTCGGCGGTTGGGCAGGAGCAGCTGCAGAACTCGGGCGCGACTGACATCCGCGCGCTGGGGCAGCTCGCCCCGTCGCTGCTCGTCTCCTCCACCGGCAACGAGGCCAACGCGTCGGCCCGCATCCGCGGCATCGGCACCGTCGGCGACAATCCGGGGCTCGAAAGCTCGGTCGCCGTCTTCATCGACGGCGTCTATCGCAGCCGTACCGGCTCGGGGCTCAACGACTTGGGCGAGGTAGACCGCATCGAGGTGCTGCGCGGCCCCCAGGGAACGCTATTCGGCCGCAACGCGTCGGCCGGCCTGATCAACATCGTCACCAAGGCGCCGTCGTACAATTTCGGTGGCTATGCCGAGGCGACCTACGGCAATTACGACAATGTCCGCCTCGCCGGCGCCGTCACCGGCCCGATCATCGACGACCTGCTCGCCTTCCGCATCGACGGCGTGTTCCAGGACCGCACCGGCTTCTACTACGACACGGTCAACGACACCGATTATAACGACCGCAACCGCTACTTCGTCCGCGGCCAGCTGTTGTTCGAGCCGTCGGCCGACATCAGCCTGCGCCTGATCGGCGACTTCACCCGCCGCGACGAGAAGTGCTGCGGCGCGGTCTATGTCGACACCCGCGAGAAGCTCGACCCGACTCCCGGCGTTCCCGGCGACTTCGCGATTAACCCCGCCGGCAACCGCATTGTCAACATCCTGCAGAGCCTTGGCGGCGTGCTTCCGAGCGCGGGCGACCCTTATAATCGCCGCATCGCCAACACGCTCGGCCGCGCCTATTCGAACGTGACCCAGGATTACGGCGGCTCGGCGCAGATCGACTGGAACCTGGGCGGCGCGTCGCTGACCTCGATCACCGCCTACCGCGAGTACAAGGCGGGCGGCGCTTCCGATATCGACTATGGCAACGTCGACATCGGCTACCGCGCCGACGACGGCAACGCCTATCGCCAGTTCCACACCTTCACCCAAGAGGTCCGCCTCCAGGGCTCGCTGTTCGACGACAAGCTCGACTGGCTCGTCGGCGGCTATTACTCGAAGGAAGACCTGGTCGTCGTCGACAATCTGAAGTTCGGCGCGCAGTATGGCGCGTTCGCCGCCTGCCGCGTCGTCGCGACGGTCAACCAGGCGGCGGCGCTGCGCAACCCGGCGAACCCTGGCTGCCTCAGCGCGGGCGGCCGCGCGACGCTCGCCGGCCAGCTGCCCGGCACCATGCCGGCGTTCGGCCCGGTCACGCCGCTGATCCTCGCCGGCATCGACCGGCTGAGCACGCTCAACAACCTCGGCGACAATCGCGCGGAATATTACCAGGACAGCGAGAACTACGCGTTCTTCACCCACAACATCCTGAAGCTGACCGATCGCCTCAGCGTCACCGCCGGCCTGCGCTACACCAAGGAGTCGAAGGATTTCCGCGCCAACTTCGCCAACAACAACACCGTCTGCCCGGCGCAGCAGGCGTCGCTCAGCCCGCTTCTCGCCAATCCGGCGCTGGCCGCGCTTCAGCCGCTGATCGGCGCGATCGTGACCTTGACCTGCACCGGCAACTCGACCGCGTCATTGAACGCGCTCGATCTCCAGGACGGGCTCGACGAGGGCGAGTTCACCGGCACCGGCGTGGTGTCGTACAAGCCGGTCGACGACGTCATGGTCTATGCCAGCTACTCGCGCGGCTACAAGGCGGGGGGCTACAACCTCGACCGCTCGGACCTGACCGCCAACGTCTTCGCGCCGCCGACCAACGCCAGCGCCGCCCGGCTCCGCTTCGACCCGGAAAAGGTCAACGCCTATGAGGCCGGCGTCAAATATTCGAGCCGCCAGTTCACCCTCAACATCGCCGCGTTCCGCTCGGAGTTCCAGAATTTCCAGCTCAACACGTTCAACGGCACCAACTTCGTCGTCCAGAACGTCGGCAGCTGCGCCGACGACCTGAACGGCGCGGACCAGGACGCCAGCGCGGCGACGGGCGCGTGCGCCGGCGACGTCCGGTCGGGCGTCCGCAGCCAGGGCGTCGAGATCGAGGCCGGGCTGTTCCCCGCGCCCGACCTCGCGGTCAGCGTCGGCTACACGCTCGCCGACACCAAGCTGCGCCGCAACCTAGTCGGCAGCGAGACGGGCGAGGCGCTCGACCCGGCGCTGTTCCTGCTCCCCGGCAGCCAGCTGTCGAACGCGCCGCGCAACGTCGTGACGACCTCGTTCAGCTACACGCCCGATCTCGGCTCGTCGGGATTGTCGGCGCTGTTCTACGTCGATGGCCGACTGTCGTCCGACTACAACACCGGCTCCGACCTGTTCGTCGAAAAGGAGCAGGACGGCTTCGTCGTGGTCAATGCGCGCATCGGCCTGCGCGGTCCCGACCGCCGCTGGTCGCTGGAGCTCTGGGCGCAGAACCTGCTCGACCAGAACTACCAGCAGGTCGCGTTCAACGCACCGTTCCAGGGCGCGGGCAACATCGACCAAGTGCTTCGTTTCGGCCTCGCCAACAACACGACGGCGGCGGCGAACCAGGTCTTTTCCTCGTTCCTCGCCGAGCCACGCACCTTTGGCGCGACGCTGCGCACGCGGTTCTGATGAAATAGGCACCGGGGAGCCGGTCCGCGTAAGCGGGCCGGCTCTTTCGCGTCAGTCGCCGCCGCAACCGCCGCCGCAGCCGTCACTTCCCCCGTCGCTACCGGCACCCCCGCCGCAGCCATCGGCGTCGCCGCGATCGCGTTTGCGGTCCTTGTGCCGCCGTCCCGCCGAGGCGACCAGCATCGCGATCAGCGCCACGATCAGCAGAACGCCGAGCCAGCCGGACCAGCCGGATTTAACACCGCCTGCCGCGGTCAGCGCGATCCCCGCGACCGGCAACGTCGTCAGCGCGGCGACACGGTGCGGCACCAGCCAGCTTCGCCGTCGGTCGACCCGAACGAAGTCGCCGCCGAAGCGCTGTTCCACGGCCGGCCAGATATCGCTCGGCGGCACCTCGCCGAACGCCCGACGATACCGGTCGAGCGTGGCCGCGTATTGCTCGCGATAACGCGTCGCCTCCGCCTGTCCGCCGGCGGTTGGGCCATGGTGGAGCGCGCGGCCCAGCACCCCGCCGCACAGATCGTCCCAGTAGCTCCGCGTATAGGTCAGGTGCAGGTGCCACGCCTGGTCGACCGCGTCCGACGGCGTCACGGGGTCGGTCGCGGTCGCCGCCAGGAACAGGAAACGGCGATACTCGCCGACGACCCGCGCGGCGTATCGCGGCGTCCACCCGTTCTCGCGCCCCAGCCGGGCGGCGAAGCTCAGCGCCGCGCCCGGAGGATCGATTGACAGCGCCTCGATGCGAGCGAGCAGGTCGGTCACGCCGGCGGCTCCCATAGCTCGATCGCATTGCCCTCGGGATCGTGTACCCGGGCGAAGTGGCCCGTCTCCGGGCTGTCCCAATCGGCGCGGGTCTCGACCGCGATCCCCGACGCGCGAAGCCGATCGAGCAAAGCATCAAGCTCGCTGACGCGCAGGTTCAGCATCCACTGCTTGTCGGCGGCGAAATAGTCGGTCGTCGCATTGAACGGCGCGAACACGGTAGGGCCGCCCCGGGCCCGCCAGTACCAGTCGTTCGGGTCACCCGTCCCTTCGGCGTTGCAGCCCGCGCCGACACCTAGATGGTACCAGGTGGTCAGCGCGTCGGGGTAGCGCGATCGGAAGAACAGGCCACCAATTCCCAATACCGGCATGATCAATCTCCTATCCTCGTCGGGTTACGCCGCCAGTTCAGCCGTCTCCCCGCCGGCTGCGTCGAGCAAGCGTCGCTCGAGCGACTTCAGCCGGAGCGACGCCTCGATCTTGTCGCCGGTCAGGTCGGTCACGTAGAAGGTGTCCACCGCCCGCTCGCCAAAGGTCGCGACGTGCGCCGAGTGAATCGTGACCTTCGACTGGAACAGCGCGTTGGCCAGCTGGTTAAGCAGCGCCGGGCGGTCGCGGGCGTTGACCTCCACCACGGTGAAGCGGTTGGACGCGCGGTTATCGATCAACACGTTGGCGGCGATGTCGAACGCCTCCGCCCGGGTGCGCGGCAGCGGCTTGGCGGCGAGCCGGTCGGACAGTTGCCCGCGATTGGCCAGCGCGTCCTCGATCGCGGTGCGCAGCCGGTCGATCCGCGACGCTTCCGCGAAGGGGCGGCCGAGCGGATCCTGGACGAGGAAATTGTCCAGCGCCATGCCATCGCGCGTGGTGTGGATGCGCGCGTCGATGATGTTGCCGCCCGCCACATGGATCGCTCCGGCGATACGGTAGAACAGCCCGGGATGATCGGCGGCATGGATCGTAACCAGCGTCGCGCCGCGGTCGGGGTAGACCTGCGCCGCGATCGACAAGGGCGCGGCGCCGGCGTGCATGACCAGCCGGGCGTTGGCGGCGAGCACGTCGTCGGGCTCGGCGACCCAGTAGGCCTCGGGCAACCTCCGGACATAGCTGGCCAGCGTCGCCTCGTTCCACCCGAGCGCGCGGGCCAGCGCCGCCTGCTTGGCGGAAACGCGCTCGCCCCGGCCGCGTTGCTTGTGGCCGAGCCGCAACACTTCCTCGGCGCCCTCGTACAGGTCGGCGAGCAACTGGCGCTTCCACCCGTTCCACACGCCGGGCCCGACCGCGCGGATGTCGACCACGGTCAGCGCCAGCAGCAGGCGCAACCGCTCGGGGCTTTGCACCTCCCCCGCGAAGTCGAGGATCGTCTTGAAATCCGACAAGTCGCGCTTGAACGCCGTCGCCGACATCAGCAGGTGATGCCGGACCAGCCACGACGCCGTCTCCGTCTCGGCCGGGGTCAGCCCGAACCTTGGGCCCAGCCGGCACGCGACCTCGGCGCCCAGCACCGAATGGTCGCCGCCGCGCCCCTTGGCGATGTCGTGGAGCAGCACCGCGACGTACAGCACCCGGCGCGAGACGATCTGGCCCATCACCGCCGTCACCAGCGGATGCTCCGCCTTCAGCGCGCCGCGCCCGATCGTCGACAACAGCCCGATCGCCCGGATGGTGTGCTCGTCGACGGTGTAGTGATGGTACATGTCGAACTGCATCTGCGCGACGACGCGCGCGAAATCGGGCACGAAACGGCCGAATACCCCGGCCTCGTTCATCCAGCGCAGCACCAGCTCGGGATCGCGCGGCGACGTCAGCACGTCGAGGAATAGCGCGTTGGCGCGCGGATCGCGGCGGAACTCGTCGATCAGCTTGGCGTCGCGCGCGGCGGCGCGCATCGTCAGCGGGTGGACCTCGAGCCCGTGCAGGTCGGCCAGCTGGAACAGCTCGACGAGGCGCACCGGATCCTCCGCGAAGAACCCGTCGCGCGGCAGCGCCAGCCGCCCGCGGTCGAGCACGAAACCGTGGAGCCGCCGCGGCGACCGGCGGATCGTCGGGAAGCCGAACCGCCTCCCTCTCGCCGCGAACTTCTCGTCGAGATGGGCGAGGAATACGCCGGTCAGCGTCCCGACGCTGCGCGCCTGGAGAAAGTAGAACTGCATGAAGCGTTCCACCGCCGACTTGCCCGGCCGGTCGGAGAAGCGCATCCGCAGGGCGATCTCGCGCTGGACGTCAAAGGTCAGCCGGTCCTCGGCGCGGCCAGTGATAGCATGGAGGTGGCAGCGCACAGCCCACAGAAAATCCTCGGCGCGGTTGAACTGACGATATTCCGCGCGGGTGAACAGCCCGACATCGACCAGCTGCGCCGACCGCTGGACGTCGTGGACGTATTTGCCGATCCAGAACAGCGCGTGGAGGTCGCGAAGTCCGCCCTTGCCCTCCTTGACGTTGGGCTCGACGACGTAGCGGGTGTCGCCCATCTTCTTGTGCCGCGCGTCGCGTTCGGCCAGCTTGTCGGCGATGAAGGCGCGCTCGGTCCCGCGCTGGACCTCCGCCTTGAAGCGTCGCGCGGCTTCCTCGTACAATGCCGCGTCGCCCCAGACGTAGCGCGCCTCGAGCAACGCGGTGCGGACGGTGATGTCGCCCTTCGCCTGGCGGATCATCTCGTCGAGCGAGCGGCACGAATGCCCGACCTTCAGCCCCAAGTCCCACAACGAATAGAGCATCGATTCGATGATCTGGTCGACGCGGGGCGTCTGCTTGCCCGGTGTCAGGAAGCCGAGGTCAATGTCGGAATGCGGCGCCATCTCGCCCCGGCCGTAACCGCCGACCGCGACGAGCGTCAGCCGCCCGCCGCCCGTCGGATCTTCGGCGGGGTACAGCTGGGTGGTGGTGAAATCGAACAGGACGCGGAGCAGCTGGTCGACGAGATACGCCTGCGCGGCCGCGGACTCGAGTCCCTTCGACGGTTGCTCGGCCAGGCGACGGGCGACCTCCGCCCGTCCGGCGTCGAGCGCGACCTTCAGGATCGGCGTCGCCCTTTGCCGCAGCATTGGCGCGGCGCCACCCCCTAACGCGCCCAGCGCGTCGGCGAGCGGCCGCGGGTCGATGATCGCGCAACGGTTCGGCAGGTGGTCGAAGCGGCCGGGCATGATCCTCGACTAGCCGGTTGCGATACGGACGTCACGCGACGCGACATCGTTACGCACCCGTCGGGTAAGTTTCGTGCGGCGAGCAACTTCCCCGCCCCTCGACCCGTTTTGACAGTCCCTAACTTACCGGAGTGCCTCGCCATGTTCATGCGCGTCGACAAACTGCAAGCCGAACTGCCCGCCCCCAAGCGCAAGGACCCCAACGCCGCCGCCGCGCTCCAGGAGCTGTTGGGCGGCAAATATGGCGAGATGTCCACGCTCAACAATTACATGTTCCAGAGCTTCAATTTCCGCTCCAAGTCGAAGCTACGCCCGTTCTACAGCCTGGTCGCGGCGATCACCGCCGAGGAACTGGGCCACGTCGAGCTGGTGTCGAACGGCGTGGCGATGATCGCCAACGGCCCGGACGACGAGGGCGACGACACCGGTGACGGCGGCGACATCTCGGGCGCGCCGTACGAGGACATGAGCGCGATGCGCGACGCCGCCGCGTTCCTGTCGGCGGGTGGCGGCGCGATGCCCGTCAACTCGAACGGGATTGGCTGGAACAATGATTTCGTCACGACGACGGGCAACGTCGTCACCGACCTCCTGCACAACTTCCACTTGGAGTGCGGCGCGCGCCTCCACAAGTTGCGCGTCTACGAGACGCTGACCGATCCGACGGGTCGCGAAGTCTGCGGCTACCTCCTCGTTCGCGGCTCGGTCCACGCGCACGCCTATGCCCTGGCACTCAAAAAGATCACCGGCGTCGCGATCGAAAAGATGCTGCCCACCCCCAACATCGACCTGTCGAAGATCCCCGAATGCCAGAAATACCTGGACGAGGGTTCGCATCGCCGGCTCTACACGTTCAGCCCGGACGATTACAAGGAAATGGCCGGCATCTGGACCGACGAGACCGCACTGCCCGGCGATCCGCAGGGCCAGCTGGAGGTCATCGACGGGATGCCCGAGGGCGGCAAGATCCACCAGCTGGTCGGCGTCCCCAGCGCCTTCACGCCCGACTACGCGCCTGAAGAGATGTTCGAGATCGCCGAGAAGCTGTACAAGAAGTCGCGGTAAGGACGTTCCGGGCCGGCGGTCACCCGTCGGCCCGGATTACTCGCCTGCTATCTGGCTATTTTCCGTCAAAGTCTGCTATTGGCGTGGTGTTGTCGCCGATGTACGAACAGATATGATTTGGAACATCATTGATCATCGTAGTCGGCGATATCGCTGGATGAACGTTAATGCAATTATTGAAGCTGTCGCGTATGATAATAGCTGTGCTGATGCAGATCAAGCTTCTGACCCTGACCCGATAATGGAGGTCATTTACGAGCAGGTAAGCGGAGTATCGGTGCAAGAGGCAATCAGGTGGGCGAACAGGGCAGCTTGCCCTGTCACTCTTTACCTCTACGACCTAGGTGAAGGCGTGGACAACGAGGACCATTTCAAGTCTGTTGACAATCGGTTCTAAGCGACTTTGCTTTACCTATCCTCCCGCGCGAGCGCCTTCAGGCGGTACAGCGCTTCCAGCGCCTCGCGCGGCGACAGCGCGTCGACATCCAGCGCCTCGACCTCGGCCCTGATCGCGTCGCATTCCGCGACCTCGGCGGCCTGCACGGCGGCGAACAGCGGCAAATCGTCGAGTCCCGCCGCGATCCCGCCGGTCCTGGCGCGCCCCGCCTCCAGTTTCGCCAGCACCGCCTTCGCTCGCGCCACCGTCGCCGGGGCCATCCCCGCCAGCCGCGCCACCGCCAGGCCGTAGCTCCGGTCCGCCGGCCCATCCGCCAACTCGTGCAGCAAGACCAACTCGCCCTTCCACTCGCGCGCGCGGACATGGTGGAGCGATAGCGCGTCGCAGCGTTCGGCGAGGCGCGTCAGCTCGTGATAATGCGTCGCGAACAGGCAACGGCAGCGATTATCCTCGTGGATCGCCTCCGCCACCGCCCAGGCGATGGCGAGCCCGTCATAGGTCGAGGTGCCGCGTCCGACCTCATCGAGAATGACGAACGACCGGGACGTCGCCTGCGCCAGGATCGCGGCGGTCTCGACCATCTCGACCATGAAGGTGGAGCGGCCCCGCGCGAGGTTGTCCGACGCGCCGACGCGGCTGAACAGCCGATCGACCAGCCCCACGCGCGCCCGCGTCGCCGGGACATAGCTGCCGGCCTGGGCGAGGACGGCGATCAGCGCGTTTTGGCGCAGGAACGTGGACTTGCCGCCCATGTTCGGTCCGGTGACGAGCCACAGGCGCGAGGCTTCCGACAGCCGGCAATCGTTGGCGACGAAGCGGTCGCCCGATCGCGCCACCGCCGCCTCCACCACCGGATGCCGCCCGCCCTCGATCTCGAAACAGGCGTGATCGACCAGCGAAGGCCGCGTCCACGCGCCTTCCGCTGCGCGCTCGGCGAGACCCGCCGCCACGTCGAGCCGCGCCAAAGCATCCGCGGTCGCCGCAATAGCCTCGCGCGACCCCAGCGCCTG
>CAXTRJ010000044.1:0-15329 GCA_964246585.1 uncultured Sphingomonas sp.
GGCGACGCGGATCAGCACCTCGCCCGCCGCCGGCCGCGGCACCGGGCGGGTGACGGGGACCAGCACCTCCGGCCCGCCGGGCGCGGCCGGATCGATCGCCTGCATCGTCTCGGGTATCGCGGTCACTCAACCCCCCTTGCGGCCACACAGGAGCCGCTCGCCCCGCGCGTTATTGACATCGCCCGCGTGGCGGTCAACGCTTCATCCCGTGGAGATCGACGACAACCTCCCCCGCGCGAACGCCGACCTGATCGGCCAGTTGGCGCGCCAGGATCTCGACCCCTTGTCGGTCGCCGAGCTGGAGGTGCGCATCGCCGCGCTGGAGGCCGAGATCGCGCGCTGCCGGCGAAAGATCGAATACGCCGTTAACCATCGCGCAAGCGCCGACGCGCTATTCCGACGATGAACGCCGGCGCACCCCCCAAGCCGCTGCGAAACAGTGCTGGTGGGTGCACACAAGCGCTTGATGCGCGGCCCTTCGCTTCCGACATGGTTGGAAAGGGCCGGCGCGTGCATCGCGGCCCGCCAGGAGTAGTGTAACATGCCATCATTCGCCTCCGCGCTCGAGACCACGCTGCACAAGGCGCTCGAGGCCGCGTCCACCCGTCGCCATGAATACGCCACGTTGGAGCATCTGCTCGTCGCGCTGGTCGACGACGAGCACGCCTCCAAGGTGATGCAGTCGTGCGGCGTCGACCTGGGCGAGCTCAAGACGACGGTCGCCCATTATCTCGACACCGAGCTCGACGCGTTGAAGGTCGATAGCGCGACCGACCCCTCGCCCACCTCGGGCTTCCAGCGCGTCGTCCAGCGCGCCATCCTCCACGTCCAGTCGTCGGGCCGCGACGAGGTGACCGGCGCCAACGTGCTGGTCGCGCTGTTCAGCGAGCGCGAAAGCTACGCCGTCTACTTCCTGCAACAGCAGGACATGAGCCGCCTGGACGCGGTGAGCTTCATCAGTCACGGCGTCGGCAAGGGCGGCGCCACGCCCGAGGCCGCGACGCCCAAGGGCGCCGACGAGGAGAAGCCGCAAAAGGGTGGCGAGAAGAAGACGGAAAGCGCGCTCAAGCAGTTCTGCGTCGACCTCAACGAGAAGGCCAAGAACGGCAAGGTCGATCCCCTGATCGGGCGCGGCCCAGAGGTCGACCGCACGGTCCAGATCCTGTGCCGCCGGTCGAAGAACAACCCGCTCTATGTCGGCGATCCCGGCGTCGGCAAGACCGCCATCGCCGAGGGCCTCGCGCGGAAAATCGTCGAGGGCGACGTGCCCGAGGTGCTGCTCCCCGCCGTCATCTACTCGCTCGACATGGGCGCGCTGCTCGCCGGCACGCGCTATCGCGGCGATTTCGAGGAGCGGCTGAAGGCGGTCGTCAACGAGCTGGAGAAGCTGCCCGACGCGGTGCTGTTCATCGACGAGATCCATACGGTGATCGGCGCCGGCGCGACCAGCGGCGGGGCGATGGACGCGTCCAATCTGCTGAAACCCGCGCTGTCGGGCGGCACGATCCGCTGCATCGGCTCGACCACCTACAAGGAGTTCCGCAACCACTTCGAAAAGGATCGCGCGCTGCTGCGCCGGTTCCAGAAGATCGACGTCAACGAGCCGACGATCGAGGACACGATCAAGATCCTCGCCGGGCTGCGATCGGCGTTCGAGGACCATCACCAGGTCAAGTATACTCCCGACGCGATCAAGTCGGCGGTGGAGCTGTCGGCGCGCTACATCAACGACCGCAAGCTGCCCGACAAGGCGATCGACGTAATTGACGAGGTTGGCGCGATGCAGATGCTGGCGCCGCCGTCGAAGCGCAAGAAGACGATCACCCCCAAGGAGATCGAGCAGGTCATCGCGACGATGGCGCGCATCCCGCCGAAATCGGTGTCGACCGACGACAAGATGGCGCTGGCGACGCTGGAAACCGACCTGAAGCGCGTCGTGTTCGGGCAGAACTCGGCGATCGAGAAACTGTCGTCGGCGATCAAGCTGGCGCGGGCGGGCCTGCGCGAGCCGGAGAAGCCGATCGGCAACTATTTGTTCACCGGCCCGACCGGCGTCGGCAAGACCGAGGTCGCCAAGCAGCTGGCGGCGATCCTTGGCATCCCGCTCCAGCGCTTCGACATGAGCGAGTATATGGAGCGGCATTCGGTGTCGCGGTTGATCGGCGCGCCGCCGGGCTATGTCGGGTTCGATCAGGGCGGGCTCCTGACCGACGCGGTCGACCAGAACCCGCATTGCGTCCTCCTCCTCGACGAGATCGAGAAGGCGCATCCCGACCTGTTCAACATCCTGCTGCAGGTGATGGACAACGGGCGGCTGACCGACCAGCACGGCAAGTCGGTCGATTTCCGCAACGTCATCCTGATCATGACGACCAACGCCGGCGCGTCCGACATGGCGCGCGAGACGCTGGGCTTCGGTCAGCTCACCCGCGAGGGCGAGGACGAGCAGGCGGTGCAGAAGATGTTCACCCCCGAGTTCCGCAACCGGTTGGATGCGGTGGTGCCGTTCGGCTATCTCCCGCCCGAGGTCGTCGCGCGGGTGGTGGAGAAGTTCGTCCTCCAGCTCGAGCTGCAGCTGGCCGATCGTCAGGTGCACATCACCCTCGACGACGCGTCCAAGGCGTGGCTGACCGAGAAGGGCTATGACAAGCTTTACGGCGCGCGGCCGATGGGCCGCCTGATCCAGGAAAAGATTAAGCAGCCGCTCGCCGAGGAGCTGCTGTTCGGCAAGCTGGTCCATGGCGGCGAGGTCACCATTAAGATGAAGGACGGCGCGCTCGCCTTCGAGATCGTGTCCGCGGCGCCGAAGAAGCCGAAGAAGCCGAAGAAGAAGGGCAAGGCGGAAATCGTCGACCTCGCGAAGTGATCCGGGAGCGGCCGGAGGATGACTTCCGGCCGCGTTCGCGGAAACCACGAGCGTTCCTTGTCAGGCAAAGCGCGATCCTACTCGCGACGATGATTGACGGCGAGAGCGCGCATACCGCCGGTCGCGACCCGGCCCTTGCCGCCGGTCGCGCGCCGCGATAGGCTCAGCGCCATCAAAGGGGAGATTGGACGATGCGAAACCGTCGCGTGATGTTGGGCTGCGCCGCCGTTGCGTTGGTCGCCGCCGCCGCCGCCAAGCCCCCCACCGCCGAGTTGAGGCTGATCACCCATGACCTCGGCGACCCCGCGCCGCGCCGGATGCAGGCGGCGGTCGACCTGGGGCTGGTCGGTGTCTCGGTGCTCTATACGTGGACTGTGACGCGCCTGGCCAAATAGCCGCCGGTTGCACGGTGCTCGGGGCTTGCTTACACGCGTGTCAATGAACGATCCCGAGCGCATCTGGCGCGACCAGTTCCGTCATCCCACGCCGTGGGAGACGCCCTTTGCGCCCGAGACCCTGGTGTCGATGTTCGAGGAGTCGGCGCGGCGGCATGGCGACCGGCCGTTGATCGACTTCCTCGGCCGGCGGTTTTCCTATGCCGAGACAAAGGCGGCGGCCGACCGGGTGGCGTGCGGGCTGGCGAGGCTGGGCTTCGGCGCGGGCGACCGCATCGGCCTGTTCCTGCCCAACGTGCCGCATTACGTCGCCGCCTATTACGGCATTCTCAAGCTCGGCGGCGTCGTCGTGAACTTCTCGCCGCTCTACTCGGCCGCCGAACTGGCGCATCAGGTCGAGGACTCGGGGACGCGAGCGCTGTTCACCGTGTCGGCGTCGGCGCTGTTGCCGAGCGCGCTACAGGTGTTGGAGCGTAGCGGGCTCGAGCGGCTGATCGTCGGGTCGGTCGCGGGCGGCCTGCCGACGGGCAAGGCGCTGCTCTACCGCCTGTTCAAGCGCGCCGAGGTCGCCGCGCTGCCGGACGATCCGCGCGTGACGCGCTTCTCGACGCTGATCGCCAATGATGGCGCGTGCCCGGCCCCGGCGCTCGATCCGACGCGCGACCTGGCGCTGATCCAATATACCGGCGGCACCACCGGGGTGCCCAACGGCGCGATGCTGACGCACGGCAACGTCGCGGCTAACGCGCGGCAAGTGGTGGCGATCGACCCGCGGCTGGGCGACCCCGACCGCATCCTGGGCGCGCTGCCGCTGTTCCATGTCTTCGCCAATACCTGCGTGCTCAACCGGACGGTGGCGAATGGCGGCGAGATGGTGCTGCTGCCCCGGTTCGAGGCGGGCGCGGTGCTCGCCGCCATCGCGCGGGCCAAGGTGACCGCGCTGCCCGGCGTGCCGACGATGTACCGGACGCTCCTCGACCACCCCGACATGGCCACGGCCGACCTGTCGAGCTTGCGGGTGTGCATCTCGGGCGGGGCGCCGCTGCCGGCCGAGCTGAAGGAGCGGTTCGAGCGAGTCACTGGCGCGACCTTGGTCGAGGGCTATGGCCTATCGGAAAGCTCGGGCGTGGTCTCGGTGAACCCGTACGAGGCGGCGGGGAAGCCCGGGACGATCGGCCAGCCGCTGCCGGCGACGCGCATCAGGCTGGTCGACAAGGAGGACGCCAGCCGGCCCGCGCCTCCGGGACAACCGGGTGAGATGGTGGTCGCCGGGCCGCAGATCATGATCGGCTACTGGCGTCGCCTGGACGCCGACGCCGACACCTATGTCGTCGACGACGCTGGCGAACGCTGGCTGCGGACGGGCGACGTCGGCGAGATCGACGAGGACGGCTTCGTCCGCGTCGTCGATCGGCTGAAGGACATGATCGCGGTCGCCGGCTTCAAGGTGTTCCCGAGCCAGATCGAGGCGGTGCTGTACCATCATCCGGCGGTGAAGGAGGCGCTGGTCATCGGCGTCCCCGACCTGCACCGGGGCGAGGCGCCGCGCGCCTATGTCACGCTGGAGGACGGCGCGTCGTCGGACGGCGCGGCGCTCAAGGCCTGGCTCAATCCCCAGCTCGGCAAACACGAGCGGGTCGACGCGGTGGTGGTGCGGGACAGCTTGCCCAAGACGATGATCGGCAAGCTCAGCCGCAAGGATTTGGTGGTGGAGATTGCGTCAGGAGTTGAATAGCCGCGCCTGGTCTCGCGCGGCCTCGGCAACGCGCAGGATGGTGACCGCATCGTCCTCCACAAGGTAATAAAAGATTCGTCGCCCGAAAGGGAGGCTCCGGACTCCGACGGATAAATCATCGCGCGGGCTGCCCCGATTTGGAAACGCCGAGAGCGACTGCACGCGCGCATTGATGCGATCGAGGTAGCGATCCGCGGTGGCCAAGTCGGCTTGTTCGACAATCCAGGCGTGCAACGCCGCGAGGTCGTCCGTAGCCCGGTCGCTGAGGGCGACGAGGGGCCTCAAGCCTGGCGAAGCGCCGCGCTACGGCGACGTATCTCCGCGAACGCCTCCTCCAACGGAATCGGTGGCCTGGGATCGTCGAGCGCTTCCTGGATCAGCTCGCGGTGCCTCGCGTCGATCGCCTGCTGCTCGCGGTCGAGCGCGCGCAGGCCTTCCTGGATCACCTCGTCGATCGAGTCGTACCCGCGGATCCGCTGAATGCGCTCGGCGTTCCCGGCCATGTCGCCCAGGTCGATGCGGATCGCGTTGCTCGCCATCACCGGCTCCTCTTCTCCCGCGATCATAACGTGCGCGACTTCACCCCGCCATCACCGTCTTCAGGTTCATGAACTCGTGCAGCCCCCACGGCCCAAGTTCGCGGCCGTGGCCCGAGCGCTTGACGCCGCCGAACGGCGCTTCGGGCGCGCTCGCCAGCATCTGGTTCACCGCCGTCATGCCGGCGGCGATGTCGCGTTCGAACCGCTCGCGCTCGCCCGCATCGTTGGTCCACACGCTGGAGCCCAGCCCGAACGGCACGTCGTTGGCCAGCGCGATCGCGGCGTCGATGTCGTCGACCTTGAACAGCATCGCGACCGGACCGAACAACTCCTCGTGCGCCACCGGATCGTCCGGCGGCACGTCGACCAGGATGCCCGCCGACATGAACGCGCCTGGCCCCGCCAGCGCCTCGCCACCGAACAGCAGGCGGGCGCCCGCTGCCTTGAGCAGGTCGAGCTGGCCGAGAACGGTGTCGCGCTGCTCGGTGCTCGACAGCGGGCCCATGTCGGTCGTCTCGCCCATCGGATCGCCGGCCTTGACCGCCTTCATGCCGGCCGCGAACTTATCGAGGAACGCGTCGTGGACATCGGCATGGACGATCATCCGCTTGGCGCAGATGCACGACTGACCGGTGTTCTGAATACGCGCAGCCACCGCGTCCTTCGCGGCGGCGTCGAGGTCGGCCGAGGGCATGACGATGAACGGGTCCGAACCGCCAAGCTCGAGCACGACCTTCTTCAGCGCCCGCCCGGCCGCCTCGGCGACCTTCGCGCCCGCGCCCTCGCTGCCGGTCAGCGTCACCGCCGCGACGCGGTCGTCGGCGATCAACCCGGCGACCTTGTCCGACTTGATCGCGAGGTTCTGGAACAGCCCGGCCGGGGCCCCACCCGCGATCGCCATCTCCTCGATCGCCGCCGCGCACCCTTGCGTCAGCGAGGCATGCTTCAGCAGCCCGACATTGCCCGCCAGGATCGTCGGCGCCATGAACCGCACCACCTGCCAATAGGGAAAGTTCCACGGCATCACCGCCAGCACCGCGCCGATCGGCAGCCAGCGGACGGTCGCGCTGCCCTTGGCGACAGGTATATCGCGCGACGCCAGCATCGCCGGGCCCTCCTTGGCGAAGTGGCGCAGCCCGGCGACGCATTTCTCGACCTCGGCGATCGCCGACTTGACCGTCTTGCCCATCTCGCGCGTGGCGATCTCGGCGAGGCGGCGCTTGTCCGCCTCGAACCGGTCGGCGATGGCCGACAGCAACGCGGTGCGCGTGGCGAGGTCGGTCACGCGCCACTCGGCGAACGTGGCGTGGGTGCGGGCGAGCTTTTCCTCTACCTGCTCGTCGGTGAGTTCGTCGAACGTCGCGCCGGCCTCGCCGGTCGCCGGATTGATGCTGGTGAACATGGACGCTTCCTCGATGGCTTTCCGGACAAACGCCCAAGCACACGCGCGTATCCTTGACCCCCTTCCCGCCCCTGCCCCATAGCGATGGGCATGAGCACCGCCGCGAACCTTCCGACCAAGGACGCCCCGTCGTTCGAGGATGCGCTGAAGGAACTGGAAAAGATCGTCACGCGTCTCGAATCGGGCGACGCCGCGCTCCAGGAGGCGATCGACCTGTACGAGCGCGGCAGCGTGCTGCGCGCCGCGTGCGCCGAGCGGCTCGACCAAGCGCAGGCGCGGATCGAGGCGATCCGGGTCGACGCCGAGGGCCGCGCCGTCGGCGTCAAGCCCTTCGCGGCCGGCTGAGATGGCGGGGGCGCTCGATCGGCTCGCCCCGGCGATGAAGGCGGTGTGCCAGGACATCGACCGCCGCTTCGACGCGTTGCTCGCGGTGCCCGACGATCCGCGCGCCGGGCTGTACCGGGCGATGCGCTACGCCGCGATCGGCGGCGGCAAGCGGCTCCGCCCGCTGCTGGTCCACGCCACCGCCGGCCTGTTCGGGGTCGACCGCGACGTGTCGGGCCAGGTCGGCGCGGCGATCGAGGCGATCCACGTCTATTCGCTGATCCACGACGATCTGCCGGCGATGGACGACGACGACCTGCGCCGGGGCAAACCGACGGTGCACAAGGCGTTCGACGAGGCGACCGCGATCCTGGCCGGCGATTGCCTCCACGCGCTCGCCTTCGAAATCCTGGCCGATCCGGGCACCCACCCCGACCCCTTCGTCCGCGCCGAGCTGATCGCCGACCTGGCGCGCGCCTCGGGGCCCGCCGGCATGGCCGGTGGCCAGATGATGGACCTGGAGGCCGAGCGCGCGACCTTCGATCTTCCCACCGTCACCCGGTTGCAGGCGATGAAGACCGGCGCGCTGATCGGCGCGTCGGTGGAGGCGGGCGCGATCCTCGGGCGGATCCCGCCGGAAGGACGCACCGGCTTGCGCGGCTACGCCCGCGACATCGGCCTCGCCTTCCAGATCGCCGACGATCTGCTCGACGCCGAGGGTGACGAGGCGACGGCGGGCAAGAAGCTGAGGAAAGATGGCGCGGCGGGCAAGGAAACCTTCCTGTCGCTGATGGGTGTCGACCGGGCGCGCGAACAGGCGGCGATGCTGGTCGACCAGGCGGTCGAGCACCTCCACAGCTACGGCCAGGAAGCCGACCTGCTGCGCGACGTCGCGCGCTACGTGCTGGAGCGCGACCGGTGACCCGCATCGGCGTTTATCCCGGCACGTTCGATCCCGTCACGCTCGGCCACATGAGCATCATCCGGCGCGGGGCCAAGTTGGTCGATCGGCTGGTCATCGGCGTCACGACCAACCCGTCGAAATCGCCGATGTTCACGCTCGACGAACGCATGGCGAGCGTCGCGCGCGAAGTCGCGCCGCTTGGCGGCGACATCCGCGTCGTGTCGTTCGATTCGCTGCTGATGGACTTCGCCGAGCGCGAGGGCGCGATACTGATCCTGCGCGGCCTGCGCGCGGTCGCCGACTTCGAATACGAATACCAGATGGCGGGCATGAACCAGCAGCTCAACGACCGGATCGAGACGGTCTTCCTGATGGCCGACGCCGCGCTCCAGCCGATCGCGTCGAAGCTGGTCAAGGAGATCGCCCGGTTCGGCGGCGACATCGCCCGCTTCGTGCCGCCGACGGTGCGCGACGAGGTGGTCGCGCGCGTGGCGGTGACCGGCCGCTGACGTTCAGATTGGCGCAAGCGGCGCTTTGCTCTAAGCCGCAGCCTCGCTTTCCCGTGTTCTCCGAGGTTTCCGATGCGTCTGCTTGCCGGTCTTTGCGCCTTCCTCGCCAGCCTCGCCTGCCTGCCCGCCACCGCGCAGACGGCCGTTCCGGCGGCCGGCGCCCGTGCCCCGATCGCGTCGGCGACCGACAAGGAAAACCTGCTGCTGCTCGATCTGTCGACCGGCGGGCGGGTGACGATCTGGCTGCGTCCCGACGTCGCGCCCAAGACGGTCGAGCGGATCAAGACGCTGGCGCGGCGACGCTTCTACGACGGCTTGGCGTTCCACCGCGTTATCGACGGCTTCATGGCGCAAGGCGGCGACCCCAAGGGCGACGGCACCGGCGGTTCCGACCTGCCCGACGTGCCGGCCGAGTTCAACTACCTGCCCCACGTCCGCGGCGCGGTGTCGGCGGCGCGCGAGGGTGCGGCCGAGGGCGCCGACGCGGCGGCGAGGAAAAAGGCCGAGGACAGCGCCAACAGCCAGTTCTTCATCGCCTTCCAGCCGCGCCTGAGCCTGGACAAGGACTATACCGTGTTCGGCCGCGTCATCGACGGGATGCAGTGGGTCGACGCGGTCGAGCGGGGCGAACCGCCAGCCAATCCGTCACGCATCCTCCGCGCCTATGTCGCCGCCGACAACCCGCCGGCGTTCGTCGCCCCGCCGGTCGCGCCGGCCGCCGACCTGGGACCGTCGGTAACGTTGCCTGGGACGGAGGGGACTCGACCTGTCACGAATCCTCGCGCGACGCGTTGATCCAGCCCGCACCCGTTCGTGCTGAGTAGGGGCTGAGCTTGGCGAAGACCCGTATCGAAGCACCGGTCCCACGCTCATGTTCTTCGATACGCCACTTCGGCTTCGCTCAGTGGCTACTCAGGACGAACGGAGAAGGTGGTAAGCCGCCGCGCGTGGTGTTCCAATGAACGTCGACCTGTTCGACTTCGACCTCCCCACCGACCGCATCGCGCTCCGCCCGGCCGCTCCGCGCGACGCCGCCCGCCTGCTCGTGCTCGACGGCTCCGACACCCGCGACCGCCACGTCACCGATCTCCCCGGTCAGCTCCTCGCCGGCGACCTCCTCGTCTTCAACGACACCCGCGTCATCCCGGCCCAGCTGGAGGGACGTCGCGGCGACGCGCGCATCGGCGCGACGTTGCACAAGCGCGAAGGCCCGCGCCGATGGCGCGCGTTCGTCCGCAACGCCCGCCGCCTGCGCGAGGGCGACGTGGTCGACTTCGGCGCGGACGTTTCGGCGGTCGCCAGCGATCGCCAGGAAGATGGTGGCATCGCGCTCGACTTCGCCGGCGACGAACCGGTCGAGCTGCTGCTGGCGCGCGCCGGGCGGATGCCGCTCCCGCCCTACATCGCCGCCCGACGCCCGACCGACGCGCGCGACGCCGACGATTACCAGACGATGTTCGCCGCCGAGCCCGGCGCGGTCGCCGCGCCGACGGCGGCGCTGCACTTCACCCCCGCGCTGATGGCGGCGCTCGCCGGCGCCGGGGTGGAGCACGCGACGCTGACGCTCCACGTCGGCGCGGGGACGTTCCTGCCGGTCAAGGCCGCCGACACCGCCGAGCACCGGATGCACGCCGAATGGGGCCGGATCGACGCCGCCACCGCCGACCGGCTCAACGCCGCGCGGGCGAGCGGCGGACGCCTGATCGCGGTCGGCACCACCAGCCTGCGGCTGATCGAAAGCGCGTGTTGTGACGATGGCCTGGTCCAGCCGTTCGAGGGCGACACCGCGATCTTCATCACGCCCGGCTACGCCTTTCGCGGCGTCGACGGCCTCCTCACCAATTTCCACCTGCCGCGCTCGACATTGTTCATGTTGGTCTCGGCGCTGATGGGGCGCGATCGGATGCAGGCGGCGTACGCGCACGCGATCGCCGGCGGCTATCGCTTCTACAGCTATGGCGACGCGTCGCTGCTGCTGCCGGGCGCGCGGGCGCGCCGTCGATGATTCTCCTCGCGCTCCTGCTCCAGGCGACGCCCCCGCCGCCGCCCGACATCGTCGTCACCGCGCCGCCCCGGGCCACGCCGCAGACGCCCGCGACGATCGTGGTCGAGCCCGCGGCGATGATGATCGCCAGCGTCGACGCGGACGGCGACGGCCGGACCACCCGGGCCGAGCTGGCGACGGGCATCGAGCGATCCTTCCGGGCGATCGACGCCGGCGGCGGCCTGCGCTACCTGGCCTTTGCCGACTGGGCCGCGCGCTTCCTGGGCGACCAAAACGCCTTGCCGAGCCCGTTGGAAACCGACCGCGACAATGACGGCCAAGTCAGCCTGATCGAGATGCAGACGCAGTTCGCCCGCCTCTACGCCCGCTACAACCGCGACGGCGACGACGCGGTCAGCCGCGCCGAGCTGCTGACGTTCCGCGCGGTCGCGATCGACGCGAACGGTCCGGCGAGCCCCGGCGAACGACGCCGAGCTAGCCGGGCGCGATGATCGGCCCGTGATGTCGCGCACCGTTCCATCCACGTTCGACTCGGTGGTCGTGCGAGCCATTGATGATCGCCTCGATCACATCGTGGCCGACCAACATGTCTCGATCCCGTGGGCCGTCGAGAGCGGGAGTCGCGCCTGGGGCTTCGCGTCGCCCGATAGCGATTATGATTGTCGCTTCGTCTTTATTAGGTCCGAACGAGCATATCTGACGCTTTGGCCGGAACGCGATGTGATCGAGACACCACTTGATGCTGTCCTCGACGTCAACGGATGGGATCTGGCCAAGTTCGTCCGGCTCTTGGTCAAAGGCAACGCGGTCGCGATCGAGTGGCTGCGATCACCGATCATCTATCGCGGCCACAGTGCTTTTCGCGACCAACTCGATGCCTTCGCGGTCGAGCATGTCTCGACCGCTCTCGTCCGCAACCACTATTTCCATCTCGGCATCCGGCAATGGGCGCGTCACGGCAGCGGCAGCGTGGCCAGCAAGAAGCTGTTCTACGCTCTACGGCCCGCGGCGGCGCTACGTTGGATGCGCGTTCACGACGGCGGACTGCCGCCGATGCGATTCAGCACCGTAATCGAGGAGTGCGAAGCGCCGGCGACCGTCAGTGCCATCGTGGCCGACTTGCTTGCCCAAAAGGCATTGACCCGCGAGTTGGACGAAGCGCCTCTGCCCGCCGCCATCGTCGAGTTCATCAATCGCGAGTATGAAGCGGCACGCGCGACGATGTCCCGCGACGGCGATCACGCCGCCAGCTCCCAAACCAAGCGATTGGCGGATAGGCTGTTTCTCGATCTTCTCGACAGTTACGGCACACATGCCTGAGCCCCGTTTCAACTTCACCATCGCCGCGACCGACGGTGCCGCGCGGACCGGTGCCATTGCCATGCGTCGAGGCACGATCCGCACTCCCGCCTTCATGCCGGTCGGCACCGCCGCGACCGTGAAGGCGATGAAGCCCGGCGATGTGCGCGCCACCGGGGCCGACATCATCCTCGGCAACACCTACCACTTGATGCTGCGTCCCGGGGCCGAGCGAGTCGAGCGGCTGGGCGGTCTGCATGGCTTCATGGGATGGGACCGGCCGATCCTGACCGATTCGGGCGGCTATCAGGTGATGAGCCTCGCCGACCTGACCAAGCGGTCCGAGGAGGGCGTCGCGTTCAAGTCGCACCTCGACGGCACCCGCCACCTGCTCACCCCCGAACGCTCGATCGACATTCAGCGCCGGCTCGGTTCGGACATCGTCATGGCGTTCGACGAGCTCGTCCCGACGACCGCGACGCGCGAGGTGCAGGCGGCGGCGATGGCGCGGTCGATGCGCTGGGCCAGGCGGTCGCGCGACGCGTTCGACGGCGGTGGTGACCATGCGGCGGGCGCGGCGCTGTTCGGCATCCAGCAGGGTGCGCTCGACGAAGGACTGCGTCGCGCCTCGGCCGACGCGCTGGTCGACATCGGCTTCGACGGCTACGCGGTCGGCGGCCTCGCGGTCGGCGAGGGGCAGGAAGCAATGTTGGCGTGCCTCGACCACGCCCCGGGCCAGCTGCCCGCCGACCGGCCGCGATACCTGATGGGGGTCGGCAAGCCCGACGATATCGTCGGCGCGGTCGAGCGCGGCATCGACATGTTCGATTGCGTGCTCCCGACGCGAAGCGGCCGCACCGGCCAGGCGTTCACCCGCGACGGACCGATCAACATCCGCAACGCGCGCTTCGCCGAGGACCAGTGGCCGCTCGACCCCGCCTGCCCCTGCCCGGTCTGCGCGACGTGGAGCCGGGCGTACCTCCACCATCTCGTCCGCTCGGCCGAGATCCTCGGCGCGATGCTGATGACCGAGCACAACATCTGGTTCTACCAGAGGCTGATGACCGACCTGCGCGGCGCGATCGAGGCCGCGCGATTGAAGTCCTTTGCCGACGATTTCCGCGCGCGCTATCAGCGGCGCGCGTGACAGGAGACTATCGTGGCTATCGAGAACGACGCTCCCAACGAAATCGTCGCCGAAACCAGGGAGGTGACCGCGCGCCGGAAGGCGGCGGAGAAGGCGGCCGACGCCACGGGCAGGAACTGGCCGCTGGTCGGTCTTGGCGTCGGCATCGGTTCCGCCGCGATCGCCGCCGCGGTGCTGTACGCCAACCGCAACCGCAAGCACGACGATTGAGCCAGGCGCGCGCTCGCCTGGCGCTGGTCGCCGCCGCGGCGCTCGCCCTGTCCGGGTGCCAGCCACCGCCGATCACCGTCGAGGTCGCGCTGGAGGGTGGCGAGGTCGTCTTCTCGCTGTTCGAGGCCGGCTGGTTCGGCCTGCCCGGCGCCAAGGGCGTCTGCGCCAGCGCGATCACCGTCACCGCCCGCCGCTCCCGGCGGATGGATGAAAGCGACGACGTGATGTGGCAGACCGGTATGCCGAACGGACAGCGCTGCGTCGACGTCGTCCGCTTCGCCTACGGCACGAGGCCACGACAGTTCACGACGACGACACCGCCGCGACCGCTTGCGACGGGCGTGATCTACTGTGTCGACGTCCAAACGACCGGCCAGGGCGAACGCTGCTTCGTTCTCCGCGAACCTTACGCCGACCGCGTCGTGGAGCTTCGCCCGCCGGCGTGACCGGTCGCAATTGACGGCGGCGCGGCGCTCGGGTTGAACGGCGCGAGTTGTTTGAAAGGTATCCGATGCGCCTGACCTGTGCCGCCCTGCTGCTGAGCGTCGCTTTTCCCGTCCTGGTCCAGGCGCAGACCGCCCCCGCCGTCCAAGTCAAACCGACCGAGTTCACCGAGCGTACGCTCGCCAACGGCCTGCGCGTCTTCGCCATTCGCGACACGACGACGCCTAATGTCGCGGTGCAGGTGTGGTACGATGTCGGGTCGAAGGACGACCCCGCCAATCGCTCGGGCTTCGCCCACCTGTTCGAACACCTGATGTTCAAGGCGACGCGCAACCTGGTCCCCGAACAACTTGACCGACTGACCGAGGACGTCGGCGGCTACAACAACGCGTCGACCGGTGACGACTACACCAACTATTACGAGGTCGTCCCGGCCAACCACCTTCAGCGCCTGCTGTTCGCCGAGGCCGACCGCATGGCGAGCCTGGTGGTCGAACCGATCTCCTTCGCCTCCGAGCGCGACGTGGTGAAGGAGGAGTTGCGCCAGAACACGCTGGCGCGGCCCTATGGCAAGCTGTTCTCGCTCTACTACCCGGCCGCGACCTATCAGCGGCATCCTTACGCGAGGGGCACGATCGGCAGCATCGCCGACCTCGACGGCGCGACGATCGATGACGTGCGCGCGTTCCACGCGACCTTCTACCGGCCGGACAACGCGGTGCTGGTCGTCTCCGGCAACTTCGACCCCGCGCGGCTGGATCGCTGGATCGACGGGTATTTCGCGCCGATCCGCAAGCCGACGGGCGCGGTCCCGCGCGTGACCGTCACCGAACCGCGACGGACCACCGCTAAAACATACACCGTCTACGAGCCGAACACGCCGCTCCCCGCCGTGTTGATCGCCTGGCCGGTGCCCGCCGACCGCGACGCCGACACGCCGGCGCTGACCGTGCTCAACGCGGTCCTGTCGACCGGCGAAAGCTCGCGGTTGTACGAGAGCCTGGTCTACCGCGAGCAGCTCGCCCAGTCGGCGGAAAGCTTTCTCGACACCAAGCAGGGCTCGGGCAACCTCGCCGCTTTCGCCATCATCGCCGGCGGCAAGACCGTCGCCGACGGCGAGGCGGCGCTCCGCCGCGAGGTGGCGCGGTTCCGCGACGCGCCGCCTAGCGCGGCCGAACTCGCCGAGGCCAAGAACGAGATCCTGACCGCGGCGATCAAGCGCGCCGAAACGGCCGAGGGCAAGGCGTTCACGCTGGCGCAGTCGGTCATCGTCGACGGCGATCCACGCGCGACCGAACGCCAGCTGGCCGCCATCGCCCGCGTCACCCCCGCCGACGTCCAGCGTGTCGCGCGTCAGTATCTTGGCGACAGTTCGTCGGTCGCGATCCGCTACTTACCCGCCGAGGCCGCCGCCGGTGCGAAGGGCGACACGATCGCCGTCGCCGCCACCGTCGAGACGCGGCCGGTGACCACGCCCGCCGGCGTCGTACTCGTCCAACCGGCGTCGGAGGCGCAGCGGGTGCGGCCGCCGGCGCCGGCGGCCTGTGCCA
>CAXTRJ010000045.1:0-15312 GCA_964246585.1 uncultured Sphingomonas sp.
GTCCTGGTGGACGAGCAGCGCCACGTCCGCCCCCGCCTCGGCCAGCGCCATGGCGCAGGCGGCGCCGATCCCTGAGTCCCCGCCCGTCACCGCCGCGACCCGGCCGGACAGCGCGCCCGCAGTGGTCACGCCGCCTTCGCCGGGTGCGCGAAGGTCCGCTCGCAATAGCTTCGCAGCAGTTCGGGCTTGCTCGCCGGTCCCCGGAACGCGATGTGCCCGTCGGGGCGGACCAGCACGAGCGCGGGCGTCCCCTCCAGCCCGTAGGCCGCGTGCGCCGCGCCGTCCAAGTCGGACAGGCTGTCCTTCGCCGCCGCCTCGTCGACCATCGCTTCCGGCGCGGACACGATCAGCGTCGGCCGCACGAAGGTCCAGGTCGCAAGCTGCGCCGCCGCCTCGCGCAGCGATGCCGCCGCTTCTGCATCGCGGCCATCGAAAGCGAGCAGGTTCCAGCCCCAACTATTTCCTTCCGCGTTGTACAGCAGCGGGAACAGCGTCGTCGCCCGCCCGTCCGACGCGATCAGGTCGGCGTCGGGCGCCCGGTCGCCCGCATGGGGCACGCCGCGCTTCAGCACCTGGCGAAGCTTGAGGTGATCGTCGCTGAGCGGGCTCTCGGGATAGGCCACCGACAGCTGCTGGAGATCGTCGCTGCCGAACAGCCTGGAGCCGAGATTGGGGACCAGCTTGCCCGCCGCGTCGAGCGCCGCGTCGCCGATCCGGCTGCGGTACACGAGGCGGCGAAAGCCCGTGGTCTGGTTCTCGTCGAGATCGGCGTGCTGCTTCTGCCGCTCGGCGCCGTAGGACTCGAGCACGACCGGCGCGGCATGGCCGTGAAGCGTCATCGCCAGCCGCCAGGCGATGCACACCGCGTCGTGCATCCCGGCGTTCATGCCCTGCCCGCCGATCGGCAGGGTGTAGTGTCCCGCGTCGCCCGCCAGGAACACGCGCCCCTTTGCGTAATGGTCGGCGTGCCCGTGCTGGAACTTGCTGTACGACAGCCAGATCGGGTCGGTGAAGGTCAGCGTCCCGTCGCCGGTGATCTCGCGCGCATGCGCCTGCATTTCCTCGAGCGTCGGCTCGCGGTCGGGCATCCGCTCCTCGTCCTCGAGGAAGAACATGCGGTGATAGCCTTCCCACACCGGCAGCACGCCCGCGAAACCGTGATGGTAGACGAAGAACCATAGCTGGTCGGCGTCGGTCGATCGTTGCCATTTGAGCTTGGCGTCGATCTGCCAGGTGGCGCGCCCGGTCAGCTTGGTGGGCTCGAAATCAAGGCCCAGCGACTTGCGTACGAAGCCCTTGTCGCCGTCCGCGCCGACGAGGTAGCGGCAGCGCAGCGTCTCGCTCGCCCCCGTCGGCTCGCCGTCGTCGTCCACCGTCGCCACCGTCACGGCGACGCCGTCCGCGTCCTGGGTGAGCGAGGTGACCTTGCGCCCTCGCTCGATCGGCGCGCCCTTGGCGGCGGCCTGCTCCGACAGCGTGTTCTCGATCACGTCCTGGCCGCTGTAGAGCACCCGGGGAAACGGGCTTTTCACCTCGTCGAGCGGCACCTGGTCGAGCGGCTTGCCATCCAGGAACGCGGTCTGCTTCTCGATCCGGTAGCTATGCTCCGCCAGTGCGTCGCGTACGCCGATGCCGTGCAGCAGCTCCTGCCCGCGGGCCCAGACGTTGTTGGCGCGCGAATGGGGCTTGGCCTTGGTGCGCTCTTCGAACACGCGCGTTTTCACGCCGTGATGCCCGAGCGCGCAGGCGGCGGTCAGCCCGATCGGCCCCGCCCCCACGACGATCACGTCGACGTCGTAATCGGCATTGCTTGGCGAACTGGGCATGAAAGTCTCCGTCGATCTGTAATTACCAGACGAACTTCGCCGTTAATAAGTTCCTGACTTCCTCGGCCAACTGCCGGTCATTCCGACGCTTGATCGGCAACAGCAGACCGATCGCTGGGCGGGCCGGACCAGTGGCGGATGTGCTTGCCGACTTTCCTTAGAGAGGCATCGAGCGCGGGCGACGAGCACGAGAAAGCTCTGATCCATGGATTGCTGGATCTGAAAATCGCCCGGTGAAGTTCGACGCCACCCATGCCGCCTCTGCCACCGGGTCCTTCCAGTCGGGATCGGCCTCGCCCATGACGGCTAGAACCGGGGCTCGGACGCGACCGATCCACGCGCGCGACACGGTACCCGCGTGCGACGAGGTGAGTGGCAAACGGGGCGAACGCGTTGCGGAAGTCGCCGCTTCCCGGCTAACAGATGAGAAGGGTTCTTCGCCCGCAACTTCTACGGCGAGCTTGGCCCCATCTGAGTCAGCAAAGCACCAGCGTTGCGAAGTCGGGCGGCAGCCCTTCTTCGGGAAGCACCCAAGGTGTGTCCGCCGATCCCCTCGGCGCGTCGGCATAGCCGGGAGCGAAGTCGGTCGAGGTCAGGACGATCGGCGCGCCCGCCGCGGCGAATGCTCGACCCAGCGCCGCCGCACTCGCGACGATCTGGTCACGGCCGTGCGGCACCGGTTCGGGCGACAGGATACCCTGCTGGAGATCGACGATGATCAAAGCCGTCGTGGTGGGATCGAGTTCCAGCATGGTTTCACTCCGGCGAGCCGATCGCGGCTCGCCCCTTTCGCGTTTCGGGGGCGACGCGGTCCCAGACCGTGTTGAATGCCGCCATGTCCAGATACTCCGTCACTTTCGACACCCGCCCCCGCGCCATCTCGAAAACGAAAATGTACGTCTGTGCATAGGTTTGGCGATCAAGGGTCGTGCCGACCGCGTCGGCTTCGACGACCACGCTTTGGCCGGACGACCATGACCGCCGCAGCCGCGGCACCGGCGGATTGGCGAACCTCCCCATCAACGGCCCCGCGACGTCGCGCATGAAGGAATCCTTGCGGTAGCTGCCGGCGTGGGGTGCCGTGCCGGCGAGCACTACCTCCCCGTCGGGGTCCATCAGGTCGTAGAACGATCCGCGGCCGCTCGCCCATGCGTCGAAGCTGCGGCGGATCGCGCGCTCGTTGCCGTTGCCGGATCTCCTGATCGCGACCGCGGCTGCCGTCCCGCCCCCGATCGCCGCTGCGAGAACCGGGATACGACCATTGGGCAGCTTCATTCGGCGGTACTCATATCGAGTGCGGGATACGTCCAGCCTATGATCCATTTATTCCTGAGATTATCGTACATTCTTGTACGAGTTTGTTCGGCGGGAGCACATAATGCGCGGCTCGGAGTTCGCGGCCTTGAAGGCCTTCGTCGAGGTCGCAGAGCGCAAGAGCTTCGCGCGGGCGGCGGAGGCGCTACGCGTCGCGCCGTCGACCTTGAGCCAGACGATCAGGGAGCTGGAGGAGCGCCTGGGCGTGACCCTGCTCACTCGCACGACGCGCCGCGTTTCGCTGACCAGCGCCGGCGCGCGACTGCTCGGCCGTTTCGCGCCGGCGTTGCGGGACATGGACGCAGCACTGCTCGACACCCGCGATGAGGGTGCCCGACCTCGAGGCACGGTGCGCCTGCACGCGCCCGCCCCGGCTTATGCCGGGCACGTCGAACCGGTCCTCGGCTTGGTTCAGCGGACCCTGCCCGATCTGATCCTCGACGTAACGATCGACGACGGGCTCGCCGACATTGTCGCTGACGCTTTCGACCTGGTGATCCGTCGGTCCGATTACGTGGACGGCGGCATGGTCGCCCATGACCTTGGCGGTGACCTTCGGCACGCGGTGGTGGCCTCGCCCGCGTACATCGCCGAGCACGGTCACCCGGACTCGCCAACGAACCTCATGGGACACCGCTGCATTCTGTGGCGCCGCCCCGCCACGAACAGGATCGATCGTTGGCGCTTCGAGGTGGACGGCGAGCCCGTGGTCATTGCCGTGACTGGCCCGCTGACCGTCTCGCACTGCCCAGCGGCGGTCGAAGCCGCCCGGCAGGGTGTCGGCGTCGCCTACGTACTCGAGTCTTACGCGGCTGAGTCGACTATGACCGGTGCGCTGACGCCGCTCCTGACCAAATTCCTCCCGACTTTTGGGGGGTGGAAACTCTGTCATGCCAGCCGCGTACGCCTCTCCGCCGCAGCACTCGCGATCGTCGATGTGCTGACCGAGCCGAGTTGACGACCGCCTGCCGTGCGGGTGAATATACTCGCGGACCGCCGACATGGACGCAAAGGCGCTCTCCGAGGGCTCCATCTTCAGGTGCATGAGCCTGCTGGTGAATTGGCCTGCAATGTTGACTCCGTTCGGGGCTTATCGGCTTTCAAAATCGACCCCCTGAACTGGCGTGGTTCACGCCTTCGTCTTTTGCGGCGGGGGCGGTCGGGAGATGCTGGTCGTGGAGACGGTGGCGCGGATCTGGCGCGAGTTTTTCGTGAAGGGCAAGTCGATCAAGGAGATCGTGCGCGACCTTGGCGTGTCGCGAAACATGGTCAGGAAGGTGCTGCGGTCGGGCGAGACGGCGTTCTCATACGAGCGCAGCGTGCAGCCGCTGCCGAAGCTGGGGCCGTGGGCGGCGGATCTGGAGCGGCCGCTGGAGGCGAACGATCGCAAGGCGCGAGCGGCTGACGATAAACCGCGTCTTCGAGGAGCCGCAGGGCCTTGGCTACCGGGGCGGCTATGATGCGGTCCGGCGCTATGCGGCGAGTTGGCATCGCGATCGCTCGGCGGCGACGGCGGCTGCGCTCGTGCCGCTGAGCTTCGCGCCGGGCGAGGCCTACCAGTTCGACTGGAGCCATGACATCGTCGTCATGGCGGGCGTGACCACCACGGTGAAGGTCGCCCACACGCGGCTCTGCCACAGCCGCATGTTCCATGTGCGGGCGTATCCGCGCGAGAGTCAGGAGATGGTGTTCGACGCGCACGACCGGGCGTTCGCCTTCTTCGGCGGTGCCTGCCAGCGCGGCATCTACGACAACATGAAGACCCCGGTCGATGCGATCTTTGTCGGCCGCGAGCGGCGCTACAACCGGCGCTTCGAGCAGATGTGCGGTCATTATCTGGTGGAGCCGGTGGCGTGCACGCCGGCGTCGGGCTGGGAGAAGGGCCAGGTCGAGAACCAGGTCGGTCTGGTGCGCGAGCGGTTCTTCACGCCGCGGCTGCGGTTCAGGAGCTACGAGGAGCTGAACGCCTGGCTGGAGGATCGTTGCGTCGCGCACGCGCAGCGTGCGATCCATCCCGAGCTCAAGGATCGCACCGTCTGGGAGGTGTTCGAGGCCGCCGACCGACCGGCGCTGATCGCCTGTCGTGGTCCCTTCGACGGCTTCCATGCGCTGCCGGCGTCGGTCTCCAAGACGCTGCTCGTCCGGTTCGATTACAACAAATACTCGGTGCACGCGAAGGCGGCGGGGCGCCCGGTCGAGATCCACGCCTATGCGACCCGCATCGTCATCCGCCAGGATGGCGCGGTCGTTGGCGAGCATGCGCGCCGGTTCGCGCGCGACCAGACGATCTACGATCCCTGGCACTACGTGCCGGTGCTGGCGCGCAAGCCGGGCGCGCTGAGGAACGGCGCGCCGTTCAAGGACTGGGTGTTGCCGACATCGATCGCGAATGAGACGCCGGCTCGCCACCCATGCCGACGGCGACCGCCAGATGGTCGGCATCCTGGCGGCGGTCGTCACCCATGGGATCGATGCCGGTCGAGGCAGCCTGCGCCGACGCACTCGCCGGCGGCACCATCAGAAGCAGGCGCGTTCGATCAAGTACCAGCTGACCATCGCGAATACGTCCCTTCCCAAACGGGAAGCTGACGCAGTCACGCCAAGATATCCGCCCCTCTCTACCCGATCGGGAACTTTTCTCTTAAACGGATGAGGTAGGTCGCATACCTTCCCGTTCGGGAATATGAAGCAGATTGCCTCAACAGTCGACATCGGCGATGCTGTGCGCCAAGCGCGCAAGGCGGCGGGATTGCGTCAGGACGATCTCGCGGGGCTCGCCGGGGTCGGCACCCGCTTTCTGATCGAGCTGGAAGCAGGCAAACCGACACTGCGCCTGGACAAGCTTCTTGCGGTTTTGGCGACGCTCGGCATCGAATTGCATCTGGACGGCCACCACGAATGACCGAGCGTGTGCTGGTCGTCTGGTGGGACGAACGACAGGTCGGACGATTCATACAGGATCGGCACGGCGACCTGTCCTTTACCTACGATGCCGGCTGGCTAGCCCTGAACGAAGCGCGGCCCTTGTCCCGTTCCTTGCCGCTATGGGCCGAGCCGTTTGATCGGCGGCCTGCTTCCAGAAGCGGATCAGCGCACCGGCGTCGCGGGCGCGCTCGGCGTATCGCCCGCCAATGACTTCGCGCTGCTCGATCCACGAGCATGTGCTTGTTTGGGGCGCGACAACTCCGCTCACTGACAATCGTACCATGGCCGAAAAGCTATCTAATCTAATGTCACGGACCGAAAAAGCGAACTCACAGTATCGTGAGTATCCCGACCCGAACGGTGTCGATCCTCGCGGCGCGTTTCGCAAAATCGACACGACTGCCAACGGTAAGGGCGAACGGTCGGTTCAGAGTCTGATCTACGCAATCGTCACCCCATTTACTGGTGAAGAGGTTTGGCCACACAACGGAACGTGTTGGCGGCATAATAAGACTGAGATGGAACGCCTACAATCGGAAGGACGGCTTTTTTAGGGAGTGAAAGGCGAAGCAAAGACGCCCATGCGCAAGCTGTTCATGTCCGAAACCAAACAGGGTATGACTGGCGCATTACGAGGAGTCGGAACTGCTCGATCGCGACTTGGCTGGTCTCGACGACGAAGGTCTGCCGTTCGCGATATCCTTGTTGCCGTGCGACTATCCCTTCTTGTCGGGACTGCGGCTCTGGGCGACGGCTGCTCGGGTTCCGTGAGCAGGAACAGCGGTTGGCGGTTACCGGCCGGTCAGCACGCCCGCGACGATCGTCAGCGTGCCGAGGCCGGCCGACAGCGGCAGGCGCAGCCGCATCCAGTCGGCGGGGGCGTCGCCGGTCGCGGCCAGGTGGCGGTCGACGGGGAGCGTCAGCAGGATCGCGCCGCCGAGCGCGACCAGCGTCCAGCCGAACGGCAGGTTGCCGAGCACCGCCAGGAACAGCCCCAACGCGACCAGTGATGGCGTCACCGCCAGCGTCGCCAGCGCGCCCTGACCCGTCTCGCGGCGCATCGCGAAGCCCCACCAGATACCGCCGAGGAAGCTCAGGATCAGGCCGCCATAGGCAAAGGCGAGAAGCGCGCCGAGCTGACGATCCCAGCCGGGTACCACGAGGAGCGCCACCGCGCCGATCTGCGGCAGCAGCCCGGCATAGCCGAGGATGCGGGTAGTGTCGGCGAGGTGTGGGGCGTTGTCGGCGTCAGTCACGGCAATAGCCCTCGCCGGGCGCGACCGTCAGGCAGTCGGTCTTGCCCGCGAGGTATTTGAGCCCGGTCGCGTCGCCGTCGGTCGGGCGCAGCGTCAACAGCCGGCCATCGCGCGTGAAGGCGATGCCGTTCGCCTCCGCCGCGCCGTCGTACGAACCCCGGCGGTCGAGGTCCGACCGCATTTCCAGCCGGTATCGCCCAACCTCGGCCAGCGGCGTCACGACCAGGAACATGCCTTCGACCCCGGTCCAGCGGCCGGCGAGGTCGGGCGCGGGGCGGTCCACCGCGCCGGCCGAGGTCTGGACGGCCGAAGTCTGGGCGACCGTGTTGGCCGGCTCCGGCACCGGGCCCGAACAGGCGGCGAGCAGGAGCGCGAGCGGCGCGAGCTTTCCCGTCATTCCAGCGTGATCGTCGCGTCGGTGCCGGGCACCGCGACCAGGTCGCCGAACCGGACGGTCTCGACCAAGGCATAATCGCCGTCGGTCAGATCGCCGTGAACGTGGATCACCGCATGGTCATTGTCGACCACCCAGTGATGCGCGATGCCCGCGGCGGCGCGCAGGAACTCCGCCGTGGTGAAGCGCGCCTTCGCGGGAGGGAGGTCGATGCGAACATGCGTGTTCATGCCGGGGGGATACCATGTCGTCGCCCCGGCCGCGATAGCCTTGCCGACCCGCGACAAATGGTGGCAATGGGCGCGGCGTCGGCGTAAGGGCATGGGCTCGCAACACCGCAGGACCGCCGCCGATGCGCATCGTCATCGCTTCCGATCACGCCGCCGTGTCGCTCAAGGCGACGCTGGTCGCCTGGCTGGGCGAGGCGGGACACGACGTGCTCGACCTCGGCGCCGATGACGACGCCAGCGTCGATTATCCCGACTATGGCTTCGCGCTGGCCGAGGCGCTCGCCGACGGGCGGGCGGAGCGCGGGATCGCATTGTGCGGGTCGGGGATCGGCATCGCCATCGCCGCCAATCGCAACCTCGCCTGCCGCTGCGCCCAGGTCGCCGAGCCGTTGTCGGCTAGGCTGGCGCGGACGCACAACGATGCCAACGCCATCGCGCTGGGCAGCCGCCTCATCGGCGAGGAAATGGCCAAGGCCTGCGTCGACGCCTTTCTGTCCGCCGATTTCCAGGGCGGCCGTCACCAGCACCGGGTCGACATGCTCGCCCGTTCGTACACCTGAGGAACCCGCATGAGCACCCAGCCCCAGCATATCGGCGACCTCCAGCCGGACGGCTTCTTCACCACTGGTCTCGCCGAGGCCGACCCGGCGGTGTTCGCCGGCGTTCAGCATGAACTGACCCGCGAGCAGACGCAGATCGAGCTGATCGCGTCGGAGAACATCGTGTCGCGCGCCGTGCTGGAAGCGCAGGGGTCGGTATTCACCAACAAATACGCCGAAGGCTATCCGGGCAAGCGTTACTATCAGGGCTGCGCGCCCTCGGACGAGGTGGAGCAACTGGCGATCGACCGCGCCAAGCAGCTGTTCGGGTGCGACTACGCCAACGTCCAGCCGCATTCGGGGGCGCAGGCCAACGGCGCGGTGATGCTGGCGCTGGCCAAGCCCGGCGACACGATCCTGGGCATGAGCCTCGACGCGGGCGGGCACCTGACGCACGGGGCCAAGGCGGCGCAGTCGGGCAAATGGTTCAACGCGATCCAGTACGGCGTCCGGCGCGACGACCACCTGATCGACTATGACGAGATCGAACGCCTCGCGGTCGAGCATCGTCCGACGCTGATCATCGCCGGCGGCTCCGCCTATCCCCGCGTCATCGACTTCGCCCGGTTCCGCGCGATCGCCGACCAGGTCGGGGCCAAGTTCATGGTCGACATGGCGCATTTCGCCGGCATCGTCGCGGGGGGGCTGCATCCCTCGCCGCTGCCGCACGCGCACGTCGTCACGACCACGACGCACAAGACGTTGCGCGGTCCGCGCGGCGGCATGATCCTGGCGCAGGACGAGACGCTGGCCAAGAAGCTCAACTCGGCGGTGTTCCCCGGGCTTCAGGGCGGGCCGTTGATGCACGTCATCGCCGCCAAGGCGGTGGCGTTCGGCGAGGCGCTCGCTCCCTCCTTCAAGGGCTACATCGCCGCCGTGGTCGAGAACGCGAAGGTGCTCGCCGCCACGCTGAAGGAGCGCGGCTCCGACGTCGTCTCGGGCGGCACCGACACGCATCTGGCGCTGATCGACCTCACGCCGCTGGGGGTCACCGGCAAGGACGCCGACGAGGCGCTGGAACGCGCCGGCATCACCTGCAACAAGAACGGCGTGCCGTTCGATCCCCTCCCGCCGGTCAAGACCAGCGGCATTCGCGTCGGCTCGCCCGCCGGCACGACCCGCGGCTTCGGCCCGGCCGAGTTCCGCGAGATCGGCCACATGGTCGCCGACGTGCTCGACGGGCTGGCGACGCGGGGCGAGCACGGCGACCAAGCGGTCGAGGCCGGGGTCCGGACGCGGGTTCGCGCGTTGTGCGATCGTTTCCCGATCTACGAAGGATAAGCATCTGGCGATCGACGACATCCAGCGGAACATCAAGGGCACCCCAGGGCTCGGCAAGAGCATGGCCAAATGGAGCGCGCTCGGCGCGGTGGTGGCGATTCCGGTGCCCATCATCGGGCCGGTGGTCGGCGCGATCGCGGGCGCGGCGTACGCGTACAGCAAGCGCAACAAGCGGGGCTGAATGCGCTGTCCGTTCTGTGCCCATGACGACAGCCAGGTAAAGGACAGCCGTCCGACCGAGGACGGCGCGGCGATTCGGCGGCGGCGGCAGTGCGAGGGGTGCGCGGCGCGTTTCACCACGTTCGAACGCATCCAGCTGCGCGAGTTGACCGTGACCAAGAGCAACGACCGGCGCGAGCCGTTCGACCGCGACAAGCTCACCCGCTCGCTCAGCATCGCCGCGCGCAAGCGGCCGATCGAGCCGGCGCGGCTGGAGAAGCTGGTGTCGGGCATCCAGCGCCGGCTGGAGACGCAAGGCGAAGGCGAGGTGTCGTCCAAGCGGATCGGCGAGATGGTCATGGACGGACTGAAGGCGCTCGACCCGGTCGCGTATATTCGCTTCGCCAGCGTGTACCGGGAGTTCAGCGAGGCGAAGGACTTCGAGGAGTTCGCCGGGCATGTGGGGGAGGCGGATAAGTGACCGGAGGCGATCGCCGGTTCCGTGCCCAAGCCGCTCCTGGTATCTAACCACCGTTCGTCCTGAGTAGCGACTGAGCGAAGGTCTGATCCCGCCCTTTCCGTTCGTCCCGAGTAGCCATCGAGCTTGTCGAGATGGCGTATCGAGGGATAGGTCCAGGGTATGACGTTCTGGGCTTACGTTCTCCGCTGCGCCGATGGCAGCTACTATACCGGCCACACCGATGACCTCCATCGGCGCATCGCTCAACATCAGACGGGTGAGATCGCCGGGTACACTCAGCGCCGCCGTCCCGTGACGCTAATGTGGTCGCAGGACTTCCCTTCGCGCGCCGAGGCGCTCGCGGCCGAGTTCCAGGTCAAGGACTGGTCGCGCGCGAAGAAGGAGGCGCTGTTCCGGGGTGATTGGGAGGCGCTGTCGCGGGCGGCGAAGAAGCGCCCGGGCACTGTCCCTCGATACGGCGTCTCGACAAGCTCGACGCCTACTCGGGACGAACGGTGGGGGGGAGAGTCGAGCGGAGTAATGCCGGGCGAGGAAGGCATAGAAGGAGAAGATCGCCGGGAAGTCGTCCCACCCCCCATCCTCGTCCTCGTCCGCCCCCAACTCGGCGAGAATATCGGCAAGGCGGCGCGCGCCATGCTCAATTTCGGGCTGACCGAGCTGCGGCTGGTCGCGCCGCGCGATGGTTGGCCCAACCCGGCGGCGGGGCCGGCGGCGTCGGGGGCGGACGTGGTGCTGGCGAGCGCGCGAGTGTTCGACAGCGTCGCCGAGGCGGTCGCAGACTGCGCGCATGTCTACGCCACCACCGTCCGCAAACGCGGCGTGACCAAGCCGGTGGTGACGCCGGAAGAAGCCGCGGGCGCGATCCACGCCGGGCCGGGCCGATCGGCGGTGTTGTTCGGGCCCGAACGGTCGGGGCTGGCGACCGGTGACGTGGCCATCGCCCGGACGATCGTCACCGTGCCGATCAATCCCCAATTCGGCAGCCTTAATTTGGCGCAGGCGGTGATGGTCGTCGCCTATGAATGGTCGAAGGGGCAGGAGCTTGCCCAACCTCCCGAGACGGACCTGCCGCCGCCGGCGCCGCAGGGCGAACTGGACGGCATGATCGCGCAACTCGACGCGATGCTGGAGCGGGCGCATTTCTTTTACCCCCCCGACCGCGCCACCACCGTCCGGCGGACGCTTCGTACGCTGCTGACCAAGCCGGGCTGGTCGGAGCAGGAAGTCCGGACGATGCGCGGGGTGTGGTCGGCGCTGGCCGGCGCAAAGCGGGCGAAGGATTAGGTTTGTGTCTGAGGCGGGCGTCGGTCGAACGCGGCCAGCTCGTAAGCGATCGACGCTTCGACCAATTGGTCCCACAACGCCGCGACCGCGTCGTCAGGCAGGCCCGCCGCGCTTGCCGCGTGTCGCGCGTTGGCGATCACCTCCGCCTTGCGGCGCTCGTCGCGTACCTCGTCCCGCGCCGGCTTGATGCGGGCGGCAGCGTCCATGTAGGCGAAACGCCGGGCGAGTAGCGCGACCAGGTCGCGGTCGACCTGGTCGACGCCAGCGCGGACCTCGGCCATGGTGGTGCAATCGGAGCCGGCGGGAGGGGCAAGCATCGGCGCATGACATAGTCGCGCCGCGCCGGCTGTCCAGCGATGCCACGCGGCGCGGTCGCGACGGCCCTTTTCCATGGCGATGCCACGCGGTAGAGGACGGCGATGCCGCGACGGTGCGGCCGTACGGAGCCGTTCGATGAAGCTGTTATCCCTGATCGTCGCCACCGCGTTGCTGGCCAGCCCCACGGCTGTCCTTGGCCAGGAGCCCAAGCCCAAGCCAGCCAGTCCCGAGAAGAAGGTCTGCCGCACCGTGGCGGTGACCGGCAGCATCCTGGGCGGCAAGCGAGTCTGCCGCACCAAAGCCGAGTGGGCGGGCACCGACCAGCAGAACCGCAATCATGCCGACCAGTTTCGCGACCGCAGCGGCGGCGGCGGGATGAACGGCACCACACTCGATTGACCGCGCGCGCGGGTTCCGGTATGGACCGCGCCTTCGCATTCGGCCCCGCACCCCGGTGAAGCGGCGGCCCTGCTCCTCCCACCGGAGGAACCCAGGCGATGACCGGGATGGCCCGCGCCAGTGATGAGGCGGGCTCGTTGTTGGCAATTGTAGAGGAATCATCATGTCGAAGCGCGCCAGCGCCAAGTACAAGCTCGACCGTCGCATGGGCGAGAACATCTGGGGTCGCCCGAAGAGCCCGGTCAACAAGCGCGAATACGGCCCCGGCCAGCACGGCCAGCGCCGCAAGGGCAAGGTGTCCGACTTCGGCATCCAGCTGCGCGCCAAGCAGAAGCTCAAGGGCTATTACGGCGACGTTACCGAGAAGCAGTTCCGCGCCTGCTATCACGAGGCGTCGCGGATGAAGGGCGACACCAGCCAGAACCTGATCGGGCTGCTCGAGCAGCGCCTCGACGCGATCGTCTACCGCGCGAAGTTCGCGCCGACGATCTGGGCGGCGCGCCAGCTGGTCAGCCACGGCCATGTCCGGGTGAACGGCGTCAAGTGCAACATCGCCTCGCGCCGGGTCTTCCCCGGCCAGGAGATCACGCTGGGCGCCAAGGCGCAGGAGATGGCGCTGGTGATGGAGGCGCAGAGCCTGGCCGAGCGCGAGATTCCCGATTACGTCGCCCCCGACGGTGCCGCAAAGGTGACGCTGACGCGCGTTCCGACGCTCGACGAGGTGCCGTATCCGGTGAAGATGGAGCCGAACCTGGTGGTCGAGTTCTACTCGCGCTGATCTGCGGATCGGCGCGGCGCGGTCCGGGTCTACCGGCGCTTGTCGGAGCGAACAAAGGGCGGTCCCTCACGGGGCCGCCCTTTTCGCATCCTACATCTTTAGCGACGTCCGCAGGAACGCGTCCGCCTTGCCCAACATTTCGGCACGGGTACGGTCGTCCTCCAGATAATGATCGAGCCCGTCGAACTCGACCATTTCGGCCCGGTTGCCGGCGGCCTTCAGCTTGGACGCCATCAGTCGCGACTGGCCGATGCCGACATTGGCGTCGCGGTCGCCGTGTACAGGGCCTGGCGACCGTCGAGCGTGTCGAAGCCATAGGCGACGTTCAGGTCGCGGTCGACCGCATAGGGGTTGAACCCGCCGCCCCCCGCCAGCGACAATTTGCTGAGCGGGGCCCAATCGCGCGAGCCGGCACGGCGGTACCCATAGCTGATCGTGTCGCCGTCATAGCCCGTGCTGAGCCGCTCGCGCAGACCGCGGATGCGGACCTGGCCATGGCCGTCGGTGATATATTCGGTCGCGACGCCGTTCGGCTGCTCGACCGTGCGCCGTGCAAGCGTGGTGGTGTCGACCAGATCGACGCCCAGCCCGGCGCGGCTGCTGCCGATCAGCGAGCCGGTCGCCACTTCGGGCACGAAACTTCGCGTCATCAATACACGGCCGCTGCCGCTGTCATCGCCCATCCAGTCGATCGGGCTACCGCCGTCCTGGACGTTGCGCATCGCACGGGCGCTGGCCCGAGCGCTCAGCATCTGCAGGTCGGACCCGTCGGCGTTTAGCGAGACCAGCCGGGTGTAACCGATGTCGTCCAAGCCGTTGTTGACCGACATGAATATGCCGCAGACCAGCCGCGTGTTGGTCGACCAGCGGCAATAACTGAGCTGGTCGGGTGATCCGGTCGACTTCAGGATCGGCTTGAGCCCCGGCTGGTCGGGGTGTCCGATCAGCACCACCGAGCCCCGGCCGGGCGTGGGCGCGATCACCGCGATCGAGTCACCGTCGGGCGACAGGCTGACCAGACCGACCGCCTCGCGCGCGCCGAAGCGCCGCGCGGCCTCGTCGGCCCGGGCACCCGTCGCCGCCAGGCACAGGATCGCCAGCAACACGCGTGACACCATCATCGGCCCTCCCCAAAGCCATCACCCCGGCAGCCATCCTAGCCGGGACGGCCGTTCGATCAAGCGGATGCAACGGCCGGTTAACCACCTGGTGGCACAAGGTCGGGACTAGATCGGGAGAGCAGGATGTCGACCGCGGGCGCACCGACCATCGAACAGCTGTTGGCCACGGCCGCGCAGGCGGGGGCGTCGATGAAGGAATCGCTGGCCGGCCGACCGCTCACCGACATGGTCAACACCAACATCGCGACGCTTGCCGGGCTGATCCAGCTGATCGACGGACTGGCCGGCCATGTCCAGGCGCGGCGCGCGACGGCGGACGTGCGCGACATGGCGCTCAGCCGGATCGCCAATTTGGGCATCCGCGGCGGGACCGAACTGGTCGAGCAAGGCAATTGGCGCAAGATCGCCGGCGAGCTGCAGGCGATCGCCGAAAGCGCGCTACGCGACGAAGTGGCGATGCCGGTGCCGCCGCTCGCCACCGCCGAGCGGGCCGGCCCCCGCCGATAGGCCGATGGTGGGTCCGCCGGGGCTCGAACCCGGGACCTCTCGATTAAAAGTCGCTTGCTCTACCAACTGAGCTACGGACCCCGCCATCGGCGACCCGGCACGTAGGCACCGGCCGGGGTGCGGTCAACCGCGCCAGCAGCTGGCGGACGGTTAGCCCGGTGACCGGGTCGCGCCATGTCGGGGCGAGGCGCGACAAGGGGGCCAGCACGAAGCCGCGCCGGCGAAAGCGCGGATGCGGCACGACGAGGCCGGGCGAGCGCCACGCGCCACCGGACCACAGGATCAGGTCGAGATCGAGTACGCGGGCGCCCCAGCGCTGCCCGGCGCGCCGCCCGTGGTCGGCTTCGATCGCCTTCAACCGCGTCAGCATCGCGGGAGGCGCGGCGTCGCTTCCCACCAGCGCGACGGTGTTGGCGTAGCGGCGACGGGACGGGCCGAGC
>CAXTRJ010000046.1:0-15070 GCA_964246585.1 uncultured Sphingomonas sp.
GCCCAACGCCGAGTTCGCCCGGCGTCGTCCGGCCGAGCTCGCCCGCATCGCCGCCGCGCGCGCCGTCGGGGTCGACGCGGGAGGCTGGCGTCAGCGGTTCCGCTGGCCGGTGACGGGGCGCATCTCCGGCCGGTTCGGGTCGCAGCGCGTCTATCGCGGCGAGCCGGGGGCGTTCCACTCGGGCGTCGATGTCGCGCGACCCACGGGCACCCTAGTCGTCGCCCCGGCCGACGGCGTCGTCGTGCTCGCCGCTGCCCAATCCTTCACGCTGGAAGGGCGCCTGTTGATCGTCGACCACGGCATGGGGCTGAACAGCGCGTTTCTGCATCTGTCGCGGATCGACGTCGCCGAGGGTGACCGGGTGCGGCAGGGTCAGCCGGTCGGCGCGGTCGGCCGCACCGGGCGGGCGACGGGGCCGCACCTGCACTGGAGCATGAAGTGGCGTGACGCGCGGGTCGATCCGTTGCTCGTCGGCGGGCCGATGCCGAGCGCCTAATTCCGGGCATCCTTGGACCGAGGCCGGCCGGTACACTTGCGTTGTGTCATTTTGGCTACAGGCGCGGTCAAATTGCGGGGCGTACATTAATGGCGGCTTTACAGCGTTCCGCGCGCAATCCATCCCGTCGCCATGTTCCCCATGGCCCATATTTCGACGCGGCCGGCGGGACCAGGGAAAGCCCCACCAAAGGACGCGAACAAGCGCCGGCGATGGGTCAAGCGAGGGAAAGACCAGTGACCAATTCGTGGATGTTCAATCGGAAGTTGCGCCTTCTCGCGACCGTCGCGCCGTTCGTGGTGGTGGCCGCGCCGGCCTACGCGCAGGTGAACCCCACCGCGCCGTCGCAAGAGGAGCAGGCCGCCGGCCCCGTGGTGAATCCGCAGTCGGCGCAGCCGGAAGACGCCGATGACACCGATATTGTCGTCACCGGTTCGCTCCTGCGCCGCACCGACGCCGAGACGCCGTCGCCGGTCACCACGCTGACCGCCGAGGCGCTCGACCAGCGCGGCCTCAGCACCGTCCAGGATGCGATCCAGCAGCTGACGTCGAACAACGGCCCGGCGCTGACCAACTCGTTCACCGCCAACGGCGCGTTCGCCGCCGGCGCCTCGGCCGTGTCGCTGCGTGGCCTGTCGACCAACTCGACGCTGGTGCTGTTCGACGGCCTGCGCGCCGCTTACTACCCGCTGGCCGATGACGGCTCGCGCAACTTCGTCGACCTCAACACGATTCCGGACGACATCATCGACCGGATCGAGGTCCTGCGTGACGGTGCCTCGTCGAGCTACGGCGCCGACGCCATCGCCGGCGTGGTCAACATCATCACCAAGCGTCAGTTCACCGGCATCGGCGGTCGCGCCGAGGCGGGCATCACCGAGGACGGCAACGCCTCGAACCAGCGCCTGACGCTGACCGCGGGCATCGGCGACATCGACGAACAGGGGTTCAACGCCTATGTCAGCGGCTTCTACTACCGCACCGAAGCGGTCGCGAACCGCGACTTGCCATACCCGTTCAACACCGACGATCAGCGCGGTATCGAGTTCGAGGGCAATCAGGGGCCAAACAACATCGTCAACGGCCCGAATGCCGATGGCGGTTACCAGGGCCTTTTCGTCGCTAGCGACTTCTTCGCCATTCCGTCGACCAATGTCGGTTACCAGCAAGGTACGCAGGTTGGCGGCGCAATCATCCCGGGCGCGCGTTATCAGAAGCTGAACCCGAATTCGGCGTGCATCAGCGGTTCGTCGTACACGCTGACTGACGAGGAGTTTAACCGCCGCAATGCCGCTGGCGCCCTCACGTTCGGCACCTCGCCGCGCACGGTTTGCCAAGAGGATCTGACCAACCTCTACGCCCAGGCATTTCCGAATATCGAGCGCTTCGGCGGCTCGGCGCGGTTCACCGCGAAGATCGGCGACAACTCCGAAGCCTATGCGCTGTTCAACTTTCAGCAGAGCACGGTCAACTACACCGGCTTCCCCGCGACGATTCGCGGCAACGCGCCGACCGGCATCAACTTCCCGCAGTTCTCGACCAGTGCGGCCGGCGCAACCTTCGCGCCCGGTTCGGGTATTCTCGCCTTGCCGGTGTTCGTCTGCGCCGCGCGGGTGAACTGTGATACCGCCGCCGACCGTCGCCTCAACCCGAACAATCCGTTCGCGGCGCAGGGCCAGCTCGCGCGCATCCTGGGGCGTATTCCCGAGACGACGTTCAACGAGACCCGCAGCAAGGTGTACCGCGCCGCCGCTGGCATCCGTGGCACGATCATGGATGACTGGGACTACAGCGTCGAAGGTACCGCGATGCACAACGACCTGCGCCGTACCAGCGCCGGTTACGTGTACATCCAGAACCTGCTCAACGTGATCGCCGACGGTTCATATAACTTCGTCAATCCGGGCCAGACGCCGCAGAGCGTGCTCGATTACCTCAAGCCGACCAACATCACCGATTCGACCTCCGACCTATACCAGGCGCAGGCGACCCTCGCGAAGGCGTTGTACGAATTGCCTGGTGGCCCCCTTCAGCTCGCCATCGGGGGCTCGATCCGTTACGAAGCGGTCGACGCGCCCAGCGCCAACCCGGACGCTGCGGGGCCGACCCAGCGTTACTTCACGCTCAACGCCTTTGGTACCTCGGGCAATCGTACCGTCTACTCGGCATTTGCCGAGCTCGACGCGCCGATCGTCGACCAGTTCACGGTCAACGCCTCGGGTCGCTACGACAGGTATTCGAGCGGCCAGGACGCGTTCTCGCCCAAGATCGGTGCCAAGTTCACGCCGATCCCGCAACTCGCCATCCGTGGTACCTACTCGCGCGGTTTCCGTATTCCCAGCTTCGGCGAGGCGAACGCCCTGCCGACCACGGGTTATGTGACCGTCGCGCTTAGCACTTTGCCGCAGTCGTTCCTGTCGCAGTATGGGGCGAACTGTACCGCCGCCAATCCCAGCGGATGTTCGGCTTACGTGACGAGTTATTCGCGCGGTCTGACGACGCTGGCGTCGCCTAACCTCGAGCCGGAAAAGTCGCGCAGCTTCACCGGCGGCGTGATCTTCGAGCCATTGCGGAATGTTACGCTGACGGTCGATTACTTCAACATCAAGAAGACCGGGGCGATCACCAGCCTGTCGTCGACGCCCGCGCTCGACGCATACTTCGCCGGGCAGCCGATCCCGGCCGGTTACGCCGTCATCCCGGATGCGCCGGACATCAATAATCCAACCGCCCTGCCGCGTCCCGGGTTCGTCGCGTCCGAGCTGGTCAATGCGAACACGATCTTCTCCGAAGGCATCGATTTCGCGGTCACCGGCCGGTTCAACGTGACCGATGACATCGTCCTGACCACGTCGGCGGACGCCAGTCTCATTCTGGAGCTGAGCACCTCCTTCCCGGATGGCAGCAAGGAAGTGTACCAGGGCACGCTTGGCAACTTCAACCTGACTGCCGGCAACGGTACGCCGCGCTGGCGCGCCAGCTGGCAGAACACGGTCGACCTCGGCCGGTTCGTACTGACCGGGACCGCCAACTACTTCGACGGCTATGATCTGTCGGCGGAAGACCAGGGCACTCGTCGGGGTGATTGCGGTCTGTCGGCGGGTTACACGCCCTGCCGCGTGGCTAGCTACACCACGCTCGATCTCGTCGGCAGCTTCAAGGTCAACGACGACTTCACCTTCTACGTCCAGGCGCTTAACGCGCTCAATCACCTGCCGGCCATCGATCCGGTTACCTACGGTGCTCACCTCTACAACCCTGTCCAGGGCGGTACGGGCATCCTCGGCCGGGCGTTCCGCGCTGGTGTCCGCTTCGGCCTTTAAATCGAACGCCAATTGAAAAGCTTAGGGCGGCTCTTCGCGGAGCCGCCCCTTTCTTTTGTCCGGCGTCGGTGATGCTGCTCAGGCTATCTGCAGCGCCAGCTTGCCGTCGCCCTCGTCCACCTTAACAGTCGCGCCGTCCCTGACATCGCCGCGCAGGATCAAGTCGGCGAGCGGATCCTGCAGGTGGCGCTGGACCGCGCGCTTGAGCGGCCGCGCGCCATATACCGGGTCGTAACCGACCCGTCCCAGCCACGCGCGCGCCGCGTCGGTCAGGTCGAGCGTCACCTTGCGGTCCGCCAGCAATCGGCCGACGCGCGCGACCTGGATGTCGACAATCGGCGCCATGTGCGCCTGCCCCAAGCGATGGAACAGGATGACCTCGTCGAGGCGGTTGAGGAACTCGGGGCGGAAGTGCGCGCGGACGATGTCCATCACCTGCGGCTCGACCGCGTCGACATGTTGTCCCTCGTCCAGGTTGGCGAGGTGTTGGCTGCCGAGATTGGAGGTGAGGATGATCAGCGTGTTCGAGAAGTCGACCGTCCGGCCCTGGCCGTCGGTCAGCCTCCCGTCGTCGAGCACCTGCAGGAGCACGTTGAAGACGTCGCCATGGGCCTTTTCAACCTCGTCGAACAGGACCACCTGATAAGGCCGCCGCCGCACCGCCTCGGTCAGGACGCCGCCTTCCTCGTAACCGACATAGCCCGGGGGCGCGCCGATCAGCCGGGCGACGGCGTGCTTCTCCATGAACTCGCTCATGTCGACGCGGACCATGGCGTTAGGGTCGTCGAACAGGAACTCGGCCAGCGCCTTGGTCAGCTCGGTCTTGCCGACGCCGGTGGGGCCAAGGAACAGGAATGAGCCGAGCGGGCGATTGGGATCCTGCAACCCCGCACGGGCGCGGCGGACGGCGGTCGAGACGGCGCGAACCGCCTCGGCTTGGCCAATGACGCGTTTGCCAATCTGCGCTTCCATGCCGAGCAGCTTCTCGCGCTCGCCTTCCAGCATCCGGTCGACCGGAATCCCGGTCCAGCGGCTGACGACGGCGGCGATGTCGTCGGCGGTGACCTCCTCGCGCAGCATCGCGCTCTTGGTCGAGGTCTGCGCTTCCTCCACCTGCCGGGTCAACGCGGGAATCGTGCCGTAGCTGAGTTCGCTCATCTTCGCCAAATCGCCGGCGCGCTGGGCCTGCTCCAGTTCGAGCCGGGCGGCGTCAAGCTGCTCCTTCAGCTTGGCCTCACCGGCGATCTTGTCCTTTTCGGACATCCAGCGCGTGGTCAGCTCGGCCGACTGCTGCTCCAGGTTGGCGAGATCGCTCTCCAGCGTCTGAAGCCGGTCGCGTGAGGCGGCGTCGCTTTCGCGGCGAAGCGCCTCGCGTTCGATCTTCAGCTGGATGATGCGGCGGTCGAGCGTCTCGATCTCCTCGGGCTTGCTCTCCACCTCCATGCGGATGCGGCTCGCGGCCTCGTCCATCAGGTCGATCGCCTTGTCGGGGAGGAAGCGATCGGTGATGTAGCGATTGGAGAACGTCGCCGACGCGACGATCGCGGCGTCGGTGATGCGAACCCCGTGATGAAGCTCGTATTTCTCCTTCAACCCGCGCAGGATCGAGATCGTGTCCTCGACGGTCGGCTCGCCGACGAAGACGGGCTGGAACCGTCGCTGGAGCGCGGGATCCTTTTCGACATATTTGCGGTACTCGTCGAGCGTCGTCGCGCCGACGCAGTGGAGCTCGCCCCGTGCCAGCGCGGGCTTGAGGAGGTTGCCCGCGTCCATCGCGCCCTCCGACTTCCCCGCGCCGATCAGCTGGTGCATCTCGTCAATGAACAAGACGATCTCCCCCTCGGCCGCCTTCACCTCATCGAGCACGCCCTTCAGCCGCTCCTCGAACTCGCCGCGATACTTGGCCCCGGCGATCAGCGCGCCGAGGTCGAGCGACATCAAGCGCCGGTCTTTGAGCGTGTCGGGGACGTCGCCATTGGCGATGCGCAGCGCCAGCCCTTCCGCGATCGCGGTCTTGCCGACGCCGGGCTCGCCGATCAGCGCTGGGTTGTTCTTGGTCCGGCGGGCGAGGATCTGGATAGTGCGGCGGATTTCCTCGTCGCGGCCGATGACGGGGTCGAGCTTGCCGTCGCGCGCGGCCTGGGTCAGGTCGCGCGCGAACTTCTTCAGCGCGTCGTAGCGGTCTTCGGCGCCGGCGGTGTCGGCTGGGCGGCCCTGGCGCAACGTATTGATCGCGGCGTTGAGCGCGTCGGGCTTGACCCCGGCGGATGCCAGCGCGCGGCCGGCGGAAGTTTGGGAAAGTGCCGCGGCGAGCAATAATCGCTCAACCGTCACGAAGCCGTCGCCAGCCTTTTGCGCGACCTGCTCGGCCGAATCCAACAAGCGGACGGTGTCGTTGTCGAGCCCGGGGGTTTGTTGCGCGCCGGAGCCCGATACGGCGGGAATGCGGGCGAGCGCGGCGTCGGTGTCGGCGACGGCGCGGCGGGCATCGCCACCGGCGGTGGCGATCAGCCCTGCGGCCATGCCCTGATCGTCCTCGAGCAGCGCCTTCAGCATGTGCTCGGGGGCGATCCGCTGATGGTTCATGCGGATCGCCACCGTCTGGGCTGACTGGAGGAAGCCCTTGGCGCGATCGGTATATTTGTCGAGGTTCATGTGCGGTCCACTCTTGGCAGGCCCGAGAAATAGTGTGACACACTTGCAACACAAGATCGAATTGACGGAAGGGGCGAGGCGGTGCCAAGGCAAAGGTCGGACGAACGACGGCATGGCCGCGGCCACAGGTGAGGGCAGCTTGAGGCGAACAATGGTCAGTGGCGCGACACTCTTACGCGCCTGGACCGCGTACCTCCCCACCGCCGCTTGTTTCTCGTCGGTTCAGGTGAATACGCTCTTCCGCCTCGCGGTGCTTACCTATCTCGTTGGCGCGCTGGTGGGCGCGGCGATCGAGGTCGGCGCCTTCGCCGATGGCGCGCTCTTCATCTACGGCATCGCGAGTGGGGATCCCTGGCACCTGAACTGGAACAACATGCCGGTTCGGACCTCGACCTATCTCCTGACAATCGAGTCCCTTACCGTCCTCGTTCGTCAAGGCCTCATTCCGCTGGGAAGTATCGCCTGGCTGTACAGCTTGCTTTTCCTGTCGCTGCCCTTTCTATTCCTCCTGCTCTGCGTCCCGCTCGTCGTCCGGCGTAGCCGTTACATGCTGGCCTATCCCGCCATACAGATGCTGACCACGGGGCTGTTCCTTTATGGGTTTCCCAGCGACCTATGGGTGTCCCAGGGCGAGTTCTGGGTCGCGCTGCTGGCCGTGATCGGCGGAGCGAACGATCGCCGCCGGGTGCCCGCCTTCGTCGTCGCGTTCGCCTTATTGTTGTTCTCCCATGACGCCGCCATACTTCTCGGGGGCTTGATCTTCGCGACACTACTCGGGCGCGTGCTCGGCTTCGGCTCCGCGGAACGCTCGCGGAGCGACATCTTCCTGCTGGGCTATGCTGGCATCCTGCTCGCCATCTGGCTCGTCACCAAGCTGACCTACACCTACCCCGACCCTGTGTTGGCGCGGGCCATCGCGCACGGCGCGGGCGGCTTGGCCAACCCCCTCTCGCTCGTCCGCAGCAAGGCCTTCCTCCTGGCCTTTGTCACGGCGGCGATCTTTTTCATCGTGATCTTCCGGCGACCGGCGGCCCCGACGCGTTGGATAAAAGTGGCGATGCTGGTCATGGCCGGGGTCGCGGCGGGGGCGGTGTACGCGATAAGCCCGTGGCCCGGCAGCCGCTACATGCTGCGCGGCGTGATGCTCGGCGCCATGCTCATACTTGGAGCGCTAGCGGTGGCCGACACGTGGCAGTCGGAGCCGGCCGCGCCGGACGCACGAAGCCCGGTACCCGACGTGCGAAGCACGGCCGTGGAACCCGACCGTCGCGTCGCATGGACCTTCCTGTTGATAATGGCCATCACGGTCCAGCAGGATGTCCGCAACATCGCCTTCGCGCGGGACTGGGCCACCTATCGCCACACCGTGCGAAGCCTAACGGGGGCAGAAGCACCCGCGAACGGCCAGGCGACCCCGCAGCTGGTCGGTCCGGCGGCGGCGCGGCTTCCAGCGCGCGAGCGGCGGCTGCTGAAGGAACTCAGCTGGGGCTTCGCGCTGCCGTTCCAGTCCTTTGTCTTCAGCGAGGAGTATCGGATCGACCGCATGTTGTTCAACCCCGTGCCGATGCCGTACGGCTGCGCCGTCTTTCGCCGAACGCTGGCTCCGCCATCGAGCCTGCCCGACATCGCGAGGGACAGGATCGCCGATCATGTCTGCGCCAACCAGCCCTCGCCTAAATAGCATTTGTCACGCTTGGCGGTTGTCGCCGGCCTATGACGTTGAATCGCGGCAACGCGATGGGGCTCATTTCGGCTTGGGCGCGGTCGGCTGGCCGGCGGCGAACTTGGTCCCGAAAACGTCGCCGGCGTACCAGCGCGGCGCGGCGGGGGCGTCGGCGAGGTCGCGGGCGATGCGGTAATTGACCTCGGCGAACCTGGCCGCCGAGGTCCAATTCAACGGCAGGTCGATCTGGTCGGACGGTTTGTGGTAGTGCGTCGCGAGGAAACCCGGGAACGCCTTGTCGCCGCCGCCCTGGAAGCCGGTCGCGAGCATCACCGACGGCACGCCCGCCTTGACGAAGCTGTAATGGTCGGAGCGGACGAAGATGTTTTGCTCGGGCATCGGATCGGGGGTGACGGCGAGGCCGACCCCGGCCGCCGCGCGCGCGACGCTCTCGCCGACGGTGGAGTGCTCGGCGCCGAACGCGATCACGTCCTTCAGGTCGTAGAGCAGGACGGGCATGTCGAGGTTGACGTTGGCAACGACGCGGCCGGCGCCGGTGAGCGGATGGCGCGCGAGGTAATCGGAGCCGAGCAGCCCGTCCTCCTCGCTGGTCACCGCCGCGAACATGACCGAGCGCCTCGGCCGCCGGCCCGAGGCGACGAATGCGCGGGCCGCCTCCAGCATCGTTGCGACGCCGGCGGCGTTGTCCATCGCGCCGTTGTAGATGCGGTCCCCAACCTTCTTGGGATCGGGGTCGACGCCGTTGTGGTCGAGATGGGCGGTGACGAGGACGTACTCGCCCGCCAGCGCCGGGTCCGACCCGGGCAGGACCGCGACGACATTGGGGCTCTTCATCGTCTCAATGACGCTCGACTGGGTCAGTCGCAGCGCGGGCGCGAGCGCGAAGCCCTTGATCCGCCGCTTGGGCCTGGACGCTTCCTTGAAGATCGCCGGTAGCCCACGCGGCGCGCCGGCGAACAGCGCGGCGGCGCCAGCGCCCGTGCTGTTGAGCGCGATCGTCGCCTGTAGCCCGGGAGTTTCGGTCCGTGGCTTGCCGTCGGGTTCGAGCGGCACCGCGCGTGGCGACGAGGACACCGACTGGGTGATCATCGCCCAGGGATAGCGCTTCTGCATCGCGGGCGTCACCAGGTAGACGATGCCGATCGCGCCGCGCGCCTCCGCCATCTTTTCCTTGCTGGCCGACAGGTCGGCGCCGACTTCGCTCGGCGTGCCGGCGGGGACGCCGTACAGCATCACGACGAATTTGCCGCGCACGTCCAGCCCAGCATAGTCGGTGAAGCCGTCGGCCGGCGAGTCGATGCCGTGACCGACGAACACCGCGCCCGCCTCCAGCCGCTGATCGGGGAAGCGGCCGTCGGGAACGAAGGCGACGTCGGCGCCGCCGTTGGCGAAGGAAGCGCCGCCAATCGCCAGCAGCGCCGGCTTGTCAGGCGCGAAGCGCGACTTGGCAAAGGTGATCTGTTGATACCAGCCGCCATCAGCGCCGGGCTTCAGCCCCAGCGCGTCGAAGCGGGTAGCGACGTAGCGCGCGGCGAGGTCGTAGCCACGCGTCCCCGCGTCGCGCCCTTCGAGCAGGTCGTCGGCGAGGAAGGCGACGTGCGCGCGGACGCCCTCGGGCGTGATGACGCTGTCCGCCGACAGCGGCGCGGCGGACGGGGCGGGCGCGGCTTGCTGCGCGCTAGAGGAATAGGCGGTGCCGGCGAGTAAGGTCGCGGCGAGGATGGCGAAGCGCATGACGTGTTCCCCAGCTTAATCGACGCCATGCTACGACGCGCCGGCCGAGTTGCAAACGGCGCAACGGCAACCGCGACGGCGCTTGCCAGCATTCGGCGCACCGCTATGGTGTAGTAAGACACCGGATAGGGAAACATGATGAACCGCAAGGCATTGGCGCTGGCCGGCGCCGCCCTCGTCGCGCTCGCCGCGCCCGCGCAGGCGCAGATCGACACGCGGGCCGACACTCAGACCGACCCAAGGCCCGCGCCGGTCGCCGACCTCGTCCGGGCGGTGGACATTCCGTTCGAGCAGTTCACCCTCGCCAATGGCCTGCGCGTCGTCGTCCACACCGATCGCAAGGCGCCCGTCGTCGCGGTGTCGGTGTGGTACGACGTCGGATCGAAGCACGAGCCGCAAGGGCGCACCGGTTTCGCCCATCTGTTCGAGCATCTGATGTTCAACGGCAGCGAGAACGCGCCGGGCGATTTCTTCGAACCGCTGCAGTCGGTCGGCGCGACCGATTTCAACGGCACGACCAACAACGACCGGACCAATTATTTCGAGACGGTGCCGACCGCGGCGCTGCCCCGCGCGCTGTTCCTGGAAAGCGACCGGATGGGATACCTGCTCGGCGCGATCGGCCAGGCGGTGCTCGACGAGCAGCGCGGCGTCGTCCAGAACGAGAAGCGGCAACGCGACAACCAGCCCTACGGCCTCCTGATGTACAAGCTGATCGAGGGGCTCTACCCGGCGACGCACCCTTATGGCCACTCGGTGATCGGGTCGATGGCGGACCTCGACGCGGCGAGCGTCGAGGACGTGAAGACGTGGTTCCGGTCGCATTACGGCCCGAACAACGCGGTGCTGGTGCTGGCGGGCGACATCGACGTCGCCGCCGCGCGGCCGATGGTCGAACGGTATTTCGGGGCGATCAAGCGGGGGCCGGAGACGGTCGCACCGGTCGCGCCCATCCCGACCCTGCCCGTGTCGAAAGCCGAGACGATCAAGGATCGGGTGGCGGCGGTGGCGATCACCCGCAACTGGGCGGTGCCCGGCCTGACCGACCCGGAGTCGACCGCGCTGGACGTTGCGGCGGGGGTGCTCGGCGGGCTTGCCAGCTCGCGGCTCGACAACATCCTGGTCAAGGGCGAGAAGCTGGCGGTGCAGGTGTCGGCGGGCAATAACTCCTACTCGCAAGGCGGGATATTCGGGGTGACCGCGATCGCCCGGCCCGGGGTCGACCCGGCGCAAGTGTCGCGCCGGCTGGACGAGATCATCGCCGACCTGGTGCGGACCGGGCCGACCGCCGACGAGGTCAACCGCTACGTCACGTCGACCGCGTCGGGGCGAATCGGCGGTTTGGAGGCGGTCGGCGGCTTCGGCGGCAAGGCGGTGGCGCTGGCCCAGGGCGCGCTCTACGCCAACGATCCGGGCTTCTACAAAAAGGAACTCCAGCTGCTCGCCGCCCAGACGCCGGCGACCGTCAGGGCGGCGATGGCCAAGTGGCTGACGCGGCCGGTCTATGCGCTGACCGTCGAGCCGGGCGCGCGCGGCGCCTATGCCGAGGCGGTGGTGCCGCCGGCCAAGACGGTGACGCCAGCGCCCGAGACGCCGGCCAAGGGCACGCGCGGGCCCCTGCCGACGGTCGGCGAGGTCGCCGGGCTGAGCTTCCCCGCGGTCCAGCGCGCACGGCTGTCGAACGGCGTCGAGCTGGTCTACGCGCAACGCACCACCGTGCCGGTGACGCAGGCGGTGTTGAGCCTCGACGCCGGGATCGCCGCCGACGTGGCGGGCAAGCTCGGCACCCACCAGCTGACGCTGGCGATGCTTGACGAGGGGACGGCGGCGCTCGATTCGATCGAGCTCGCGGCGGCCAAAGAGCGGCTGGGGGCGGGTATCGGGACGGGCGCGTCGGGCGACCGCACAACCGTGTCGCTGCGCGTGCCGAGCGCCAATCTCGCCCCCGCGCTCAGCCTGTTCGCCGATGTCGCGCGCGCGCCGGCGTTCCGCGAGGCGGAGGTGGCGCGGGTGCGCAACCAGCAACTGGCCGGCATCCAGCAGGAGCTGACCAACCCCGGCGCGTTGGCGGGGCGCGTGCTGCCGCCGCTGCTTTACGGCGCGGCCTCGCCCTATGCCAAGACCGGGGCGGGCGGTGGCGATCCCGTGGCGGTCGCGACGCTGACCCGCGCCGACCTCGTCGCGTTCCACCAGGCGTGGATCCGGCCGGACAAGGCCAAGATCTTCGTCGTCAGCGACCGGCCGCTGGCGGAGATCCGCGCGGCGATGGAGGCCGAGTTCGGCGACTGGCGCGGGACCGGCGCGCCCGGTGTCAAGAGCTTCGCGGTCGCCAGCGCGCAATCGGCGCCCAGGATCGTATTGATCGACCGGCCCGATTCGCCGCAATCGGTAATCCGGGGCGGCGTGGCGACGACGCTGAAGGGAACGGACGACCTGTTGGCGGTATCGACCGCCAACGACGCGCTGGGCGGGAGTTTCCTGTCGCGGATCAACACCGACCTGCGCGAGAACAAGGGCTGGGCATACGGCGCAAGCGGCGGGTACGCGCGCGCCGAGTTCGCCGCGCCCTATGTCGTCAGCGCGTCGGTCCAGGCGGACAAGACCGGGCCGTCGATCGCGGCGCTGCGCGGCGATGTCGCCGACTTCCTATCGACCAAGCCGATGACGCAGGTGGAGTATGACCGCGCGGTGACCGGGTCGATCCGGTCATTATCGGGCGAGTTCGAGACGTCCGGGGCGGTGCTGTCGGCGATGCAGTCGAACGACCTCTACGATCGGCCAGACGATTACTACGCGACGGTGACGACGAAACTGCGCACGCTGACCTTGCCGCAGCTTCACGCAGTAACGCGGGCGGCGATCGATCCGGCGAAGCTGGTGTGGGTCGTCGTCGGCGACGCGAAGGTGGTCAGGCCGCAGCTTGACAGCCTGGGGCTGCCGGTCGAGGTGATCCCGGCGGCGTCCGTTGCGGACGGTCGATAGGATTAGCGGAGAAGCATGATGGCGGACGTCGACGGCAGCTGGGATTGCGTGGTGAAATCGCCGCTGGGCGACCAGAAGACGACGCTGACGGTGACCAGTAGCGGCACGAGCTTCACCGGCGCCAATGCCGGCGCGATGGGGTCGTCGGACGTGACCGGCGAGGTCAGCGGAAACACGCTCAGCTGGAAGCAGCAGATGACGGTGCCGATGCCGATGACGCTCGACTGCCAGGCGACGGTCGAGGGCGACACGATGACGGGGACGGTCGGCGCGGGCGCGTTCGGCAGCTTCCCGATGACGGGTACGCGCAAGGGATGAGGTTGAACGTACCCCGGCGGACGTCGGGGTACGTCTAGCGCGCGACCCTTGTCGTGTGGCCCATCTTGCGGCCGGGGCGGATGTCGCCCTTGCCGTAGAGGTGGAGGTGGGTGCCCGGCTCGGCGAGGAGCTGAAGCCAGCGGTCGGCCTCGTCGCCGATCAGGTTCTCCATGTCCACCCGTGTCCCGGTCAGCGTCGTCGCGCCGAGCGGGAGGCCGCAGATCGCGCGTATGTGGTTCTCGAATTGCGAGGTCTCGGCACCTTCGATCGTCCAATGACCGCTATTGTGGACGCGGGGCGCCATTTCATTGAACACCGGGCCGTCGGGCGTGGCGAAGAACTCGGCCGTGAGCACGCCGACATGGCCGAGACGGTCGGCGATCCGGTGGGTCAGCGCCACCGCCTCCGGTGTCTGGTTCAGCACGGTCGCCGAGGCGGGAACGGTCGCGGTCGCCAGGATGCCGTCATGGTGGACGTTCTCCGGCGTGTCCCAGACGACCGCGCCGCCGTCCTCGCCGCGGCATAGGATCACGGAGAACTCGGCGGCGAAGTCGACGCGCGCCTCGATGATCGCGGGGTGGCCGGTGGTCAGCGGCGGCGGCGTACCGATCGCGGCCCACGCCAAGGCCGTATCCTCGGCCGTGTCGATCCGCGCCTGGCCCTTGCCGTCGTAGCCGAACAGCGTCGTCTTCAGGATCGCCGGCGCGCCGATCTCGCCTATCGCGTGACGCAGCGCGGGCAGGTCGCCCACCGCGCGCCAGTCGGCCGTGCGTCCGCCGAGCGCCGCCACTATATCCTTTTCGTTGGGCCGGTAGCGCGAGATGTCGAGCGAGTAGGCCGACGGCCGGACGCGGACGCGTCCCGACAGGAAGGCGACGGCGTGCGGGTCGACATTCTCGAACTCGTAGGTCGCGACCGCGACGCCGGCGGCGAACGCCTTCATCGCGTCGGCGTCCTCGAAGCGCCCTTGCGTCCACTCGGCCGCCACTTCGGTCGCGGGGCCGCTCGCCTCGGGCGCGTAGACATGGGTTCGGTAGCCGAGCTGGGCGGCGGCGAGCCCCAGCATCCGGCCGAGCTGGCCGCCGCCGAGGATGCCGATCGTCGAGCCGGGCGGGATCATGCGGGCTCGGTCGCCACGCCGTCGGTTTGGGCGGCGCGCCAGGCGATCAGGCGTGTCGTCAGCGCGTCGTCGGCGGTGGCCAGGATCGCGGCGGCGAGGAGCCCCGCGTTGATCGCGCCGGCGCGGCCAATGGCGAGCGTACCGACGGGGACGCCGCCCGGCATCTGGACGATCGAGAGCAGGCTATCCATCCCCGACAGCGCCTTCGACTCGACGGGGACGCCGAGGACGGGCAGATGCGTCATCGCCGCCGCCATACCGGGCAGGTGCGCCGCGCCGCCCGCTCCGGCGACGATCACCTTGAGCCCGCGCCCGGCCGCGCTGGTTGCGTAGTCGTACAATCGTTGGGGGGTGCGGTGGGCGGAGACGACCTTGGTCTCGTGCGCGACGCCCAGCGCCGACAGCGTCTCGGCGGCGTGACGCATCGTCTCCCAGTCGGAGGTCGATCCCATGATGATGCCAACAAGGGGGGCGGTCATCCACGGGGGCGTAGCGGGGTGCCGGGACCTGGGCAACCGTGGTTGGATCGCGGGTGGTCGACGCGGTATGACCGGCTCGTGGATAGGGCGGACAAACGGGCGCGGGTCGCGTCGGCGATGGCGGTGCTGCTGCTCCACGCGCTGTTGGCGCTGGCGTTGCTGGTGTCCGGTGGCGCGACCGTGCCGCCGCCCGAGACGGGCCTGACCCTGTTCGACGTGCCGCCACCACCCGAGCCGGCGGTGACGGCGCGACCGGCGCGCGTCGGCGGGCAGACGGGA
>CAXTRJ010000047.1:0-14449 GCA_964246585.1 uncultured Sphingomonas sp.
TGGAGCGGACATAGACCGAGGAGGCGGGATCCTCGCCGACCAGCACGACGGCGAGGCCGGTCGCGCGGCCGGTCGCGTCGCGGAACCGCGCGACGCCGGTGGCGACCCGGTCGCGGAGCGCGGCGGCGTGCGCCTTGCCGTCGATGATCGTGGCGGTCATGCCGCGCTCCCTAACCGCGCGGGGCGCGGCGCGCCACCGACTCTAGACGGCGGCGCCGCCGTACATCGCCTGGACCATGGCGGCGTCGAGCACCTTGTCGAGGATGATGATCGCCAGCAGCACGACCAAGGGCGACAGATCAAGCGCGCCGAAATCGGGCAGGATGCGGCGGATCGGGCGATAGAGCGGCTCGGTCATCCGGCCCAGCGCGGTCCAGATCGTGCGAACCGCGTCGCTGGAGGTGTTGATCACGTTGAACGCGATCAACCACGACAGGATCGCCTGGATAACGATGATCCACCAGACCACGTCGAGCAGGATCTTGAGGATCGAGAGAAGCAGGATCAACGCGGGGAACTCCGAAGGGACGAGATCGATATAAGCGCCCTTGCCGCCTAGCCCAAGGTGTCGCGGGCGAGAAGGCGCTAGCGGTGGACCAGCGTCCCCGCCCCGCGCCGGGTGAATATCTCCAGCAGCATCGCGTGCGGCACCCGGCCGTCGAGGATGACGGCGGCGTCGACCCCGGCCTCGACCGCGGCGACGCAGGTGTCCAGCTTGGGGATCATCCCGCCGGTGATCGTGCCATCGGCGCGAAGCGCCGCGATCGCGGCGGGGTCGAGGTCGGTCAGCAGGTCGCCGTCCTTCCCCAGCACGCCGGCCACATCGGTCAGGAGGAAGAACCTGGCCGCGCCCAGCGCGCCGGCGATGGCCCCGGCCATGGTGTCGGCGTTGATGTTGTAGGTGTGGCCATCGTCGCCGATGCCGACCGGGGCAACGACGGGAATGATGCCGTCGCGCGACAGCGTGTCGAGGATGCGCCGGTCGACCGCCACCGGCTCGCCGACGAAGCCCAGGTCGACGTGGCGTTCGATGCCCTGCAAGGGATCCGCCTCGCGCCCGCGCACCTTTTCCGCGCGGACCAGCCCCGCGTCCTTGCCCGAAATGCCGACCGCGCGGCCCCCCGCCTGACCGATCCAGCCGACGATCTGCTTGTTGATCGATCCGGCCAGGACCATCTCGGCGATGGCGGCGGTCTCGGCGTCGGTGACGCGAAGCCCGTCGACGAAGCGCGATTCGACGCCGAGGCGCTTCAGCATCGAGCCGATCTGCGGCCCGCCGCCATGGACCACCACCGGGTTGATCCCGACCGCCTTCAGCAACACGACGTCCTCGGCGAAATCGCGCTGAAGCTCGGCGTCGCCCATCGCGTGGCCGCCATATTTCACGACGAACGTCTGGCCGGCGTAGCGCTGCAGGTAGGGCAACGCCTCCGTCAGCGTCTCCGCCTTGGCGAGCAGCGCGGCGTCGGGGCGGTGATCGGTCATGGCTTCATCCCGTCCAGCCGCCGTCCCAGCGCCACCGCCGCGTAGATCAGTGGCGGCACCAGCAGCGCCGACAGCACCACCTTGGCGAGCATCTGCCCCAACAGCAGCTCGCCGATCGGGAAGGAGCCGTAAAAGGCGATGGTGACGAAGAGCAGCGTGTCGACGATCTGACTGAGCACGCTTGCGACGCCCGCGCGCAGCCAGAGCATCCGGTTGCCCTCGCGCCCCTTCAGCCACGCGAACATCGTCACGTTCAGCGTCTGCGACACGCCATAGGCGATGATCCCGCCCAGCCAGATGCGCCACGTCGCGCCCAGGATCAGCTGGATCGCGTCGCGGTTCGCGGGCAGCATCTCGGGCGAGGGCGGCAGCAGCCATACGATCCAGCTGAGCAGCATGGAGGCGACCAACGGCACGAAGCCGATGCGCACCAGCCGGTTGGCGACGTCGCCTCCGTGCAGCTCGGCGACCGCGCTCGACACCACCACCAGGAGCAGGAAGGCGAAGATCCCCGCCTCGACCGCGAGCGGCGCGCCCCAGATCAGATAGCCGATCTGATCGATCGGCCAAGGCGTCACCTGCTTGTTGCCGAGCACCCCGGCGATGCAGACCATGCCGCCATAGAAGATCGCAAAGGCGAAGAGCGACGGCGAGAGGGCGAATGATCGACTGGGCGCGGTGGTGTCCATCGCCGGGGTGCTAGCGCGAAACGGTCGCCGGTCAAACCACTAGCCCCGCCGCCGCCGCCGTGTAATGCGTGGCCTCGCGCAGCCGGGGGGCCGCGTAGGCTCTGGGCGCGAACACGAAGCATGGACAATCCGATCGGCCCCGCCCTTCTCCCCGTCGTCGGCATCGCCGTGATCCTGCTGATCGCCTTCGCGCTCTCGACCGACCGCCGGGCGATCCGGCCGCGCGTCGTCGCCAGCGCCTTCGCGCTCCAGGCGGCGATCGCGGTGCTGGTGCTGTACGTGCCCTGGGGCCGCGCCGCGCTGTCGGGCGCCTCGGGCGGGGTGTCGGCGCTGCTCGGCTACGCCAAGGCGGGGACCGATTTCCTGTTCGGGCCGCTGGCGACCCCCGAGATCGGCGGCAACAGCTTCGCCATCGCGGCGCTTCCCGTCATCATCTTCTTCGCATCGCTGGTGTCGATCCTCTACTATCTCGGTGTGATGCAGCTGGTGGTGCGCTGGCTGGGCGGCGCCATCGAGCGGGTGATCGGCGTCTCCAAGGTCGAATCGCTGTGCGCCGCCGCCAACATCTTCGTCGGCCAGTCGGAATCGCCGCTGGTGATCCGCCCCTACCTCGCCGCGCTGACCCCGGCGCAGCTGTTCACCGTGATGACCAGCGGCATGGCGGGCGTCGCCGGCACCATCCTCGCCGCCTACGCATCAATGGGGATCAGCATCGAATACCTGCTCGCCGCCAGCTTCATGGCCGCGCCCGGCGGCATCCTGATGGCCAAGATCATCATGCCCGACGCCCGCGCCGCGCCCGACGGCGAGCTCCCGCTCGGCGATCGCCCGAAGGAGGTGGCGATCGCCGAGGCGAGCCACGACGAGGAACGCCCGGCCAACATCATCATGGCCGCCGCGCAAGGGGCGCAGACCGGCGTCAAGCTGGCGGTCGCGGTGGGCGCGATGGTGCTGGCGTTCGTCGCGCTGGTCGCGCTGGCCAACGGCCTGCTGGGCGGCCTCGGCGACCTGGTCGGGTTGCCGGGCCTGAGTTTCCAGGGGCTGCTCGGCTACGTCTTCGCGCCCATCATGTTCCTGCTGGGAGTCCCCTGGGGCGAGGCGGGCATCGCCGGCGGGCTGTTCGGGCAGAAGATCGTGCTGAACGAGTTCGTCGCCTATATCGCGCTTGGCGCGCAGACCGGTTTGTCGCCGCGGACGGTCGCCGTGATCACGTTCGCGCTGTGCGGCTTCGCCAATTTCTCCTCCATCGCCATCCAGATGGCGGTGACCGGCGGCCTCGCCCCAAACCAGCGCCCGACGATCGCCAAGCTCGGCATCCGCGCGCTGGTCGCGGGAAGTCTGGCGAACCTGATGTCGGCGGCGCTGGCGGGGTTGCTGATCGGGTAAGAGTCCACGCGTTACCTGCTTCTCGCCGCCACCCTGCTCGCCACCGCGCCGATGTCGGCGCCGCCGCCCCGGATCGCGCGCGAGCAGGTCGAGCGACCCGCACGGCCTAACCCCCACCGGCTCCATCGGCCCACATGGTCGATACGGAACGGTAACCAGCCATCGGTTAGCGACGAAGTAATGCTCCTCGTCCTTGCCGGCCTTTTCCTGCTTAACCTGTTCACGATCTGGCGCTTCCGGGACGACAAGGCCCGCGCCGTCGCCGGGTTACGTCGTGTTCCCGAAGCCGACCTGCTTGGCCTGGCGCTGCTCGGCGGTACGCCGGGCGCGTTCCTCGCCCGTCACCTGTTCCGCCACAAGACGCGCAAGCAGCCTTTCTCCGACCGGCTGTCCCTGATCGCCGCGATCCAGGTCGGAGCCGCCGTGTCGATGCTGTTCTGAGCGTCAGACGACAAGGACGTGGTCGCCATAGGCGGCGAGCGCGCGGTCATGGGTCACCAGCCAGAAACGATCGACTCGCGCCAGCGCGACCAGCATCCGGTCGAACGGGTCGCCATGGAGCCGGGGCAGCGTCTCGATCGGCTCCATGTGCCGAACGTCGAGGCCGACGAGCTGAAAGGAGGCGGCGGCGAACTGTTCGGTCGCGTCCCGCACCGACAAGCCAATCGTCGTCGCCCGCGGTCGTCGCAGGTTGTTCTTGATCGCGATCTCCCACAGCGACACGATGCTGACCGCGACCTCGTTGACCGGATCGGCGATCATCGCCACCGCGTCGTCGCGCAACAGTCGATCGCCGTTCACCGCCCAGATCGCGACGTGGGTGTCGAGCAGCAATCTCACCGAGCGAGCTTCTCCCCGTAAGGATCGGCGCCTTCCTCGAACATCCGCTGGATCAGGGCATCGTCGCGATCGAAATCGTCGACCAGCACGAACCTGCCCTTCGCCAACCCTAATTTGCGCGGCTCGCGTGAGGGCTCGATCGCCGTCATCTTCACCGCCGGCTTGCCGTTGCGCGAAATGGTGATCTCCTTTTCCGCGCCCGAGACCAGCGCCTCGACCAGCTTGGACAGGTTGGTCTTCGCGTCATGCATGTTGACGGCCGTCATCGCATCCACCTTAGCTAGGGTCGCCTAAGCTAGGTAACACGCCGAACCGCGTCAACGTCACTCGTCGGTCCGCAGCTTGACCTTGTTGGGCAGCTTCTTGCCCTTGGTCCGCCTGGACGGCAGCTGCACCGGGTGCTTCTTCTTCCACTGCGCATAGGTCATCGGCCCGTCGGGCGTGTCGACGATGGTGTCGTCCAGGCTCATGGCATCATCCTACCGGGTCGGCACCGGCGTCGGGCCCGAATAGTCGTAAAAGCCGCGCCCGGACTTGCGTCCGTACCATCCGGCCTCGACATATTTGACCAGCAGCGGCGCCGGACGGAACTTGGGGTCGCCCGTTCCCTCGTGCAGCACCCGGGTGATTTCAAGGCAGGTGTCGAGCCCGATGAAGTCGGCCAGCGTCAGCGGCCCCATCGAATGGTTGAGCCCCATCTGGCAGGCGAGGTCGATATCGCGCACGCTCGCCACGCCCTCGCCCAGCGCGAAGCAGGCCTCGTTGAGGAACGGCATCAGAATGCGGTTGACGATGAAGCCTGGCGCGTCCTGCGCCAGCACCACCTGTTTGCCGATCGCGGCGGCGTAGTCCTGGACGATTTCCACCGTGGAGTCCGACGTGGCGAGCCCGCGGATCAACTCGATGATCGGCATCACCGGCACCGGGTTGAAGAAGTGGACACCGACGAACCGCGCCGGGTCGAGCGTCGCCTGCGCCAGTCGCGTGATCGGGATCGACGACGTGTTGGTCGCGAGCACCCCGCCCGCGCCCATCTCGCTCGCCACGTCGTGGAATATCTGGCGCTTGATCGCCTCGCGCTCGGTCGCCGCCTCGATCACCAGGCCGCAATGCCCCATGCCGCCGACGCCCTCGACCGGCTCGATCCGCTGGAGCGTCGCGTCGCGCGCCTCCGCCGTGATCTTTTCCTTTGACACCTGCCGCTCAAGCGCGGTGGCGATCCGCGCCTTGCCCTTTTCCGCCCGCTCGCGCGAGGTGTCGGACAGGAGCACGTGGAACCCCGCCTGCGCCGAGACCTGGGCGATGCCGCCGCCCATCTGCCCCGCCCCGATCACGCCCACTGCTTGCATCGCCGTTCCTTTTCTCGTCGTCGCCAATGCCTTACTGGCATCGGCGCGATTGGGCTAGGAGTTGGGCCTTACAAGAAGCGGATTGCCTGATATGTCGAAGGCGGCCCCTTTTGGGAGCCGCCTTCCTCATGTCCAAGAGGGGTATGGGTCTAGCCCAGGGACCGTTTCTCAAGGCTCGCTCGAAGCAAGTAGGGGTTGAATTCCAAAGATGCAAGCTATTTTTTTGGAGGACGAAGAGCGAGTCAAAGCGTTTATCACCGCCATCAGCAAGCCTCGACTAACTAAGTACCTACATCATGCAGAGGGCAATGAGCGCAACGCGCTCCTACTATACCATTGGAACTCGCAACTTTCACAGGCCCTGTACTTACCGCTTCAGAGCTGGGAAATAGTTCTTCGAAACAGGCTTAATAGTTTCTTCATATATAAATACAGCAACCCGCGTTGGCATACCGATGCGCGCGCGCTCCGGAATTTCAATCGAAACGACCGTCGCCGGCTTGACGAAACGGTGGAACGCCTTAGCCGCGATTTGGCTCCTGCGGTCCCAACGACCGATCAGGTTGTCGCCGACCTCTCGGCAGGGTTCTGGGTCTCGCAGTTTGGGACTGATTACGGCGCTCAATACGGGTGGGCCAACAACATCAAATTCCGCGTTTTCACGAACGATCACACAATCACTCGTTTGATCGCTGACAAGAAGTGCAACGACCTTCTCGATCTTCGCAATCGAGTCGCGCACCATGAGCCGATTTTCCATCTTCCTCTCGACCTACTACGACAGGATCTCGATCTCCTGCTGAGCGGAATGTGCGGCGTGACCGCGAACTACATGGCCTCCGCGTGTTCGTTCAAGGCAATTTGGAACGCGATGCCGGGTGATCAACTCGTGCTTGGGCAAGTCAGCTAAATCCGCGGTCTCGGCGATTGCGGCGTTGTCCAGCGTTTCGCCTGGGACGGCGCGCGCTTCCGCCTGGTCGAGCAACGCGCGATGGGCGAGTGCCGCGGCAACGCCAATTACATCACCACTTGGCGGACCGACGTCGTCCGGCGATAACGCGGGGCAGCAAGCAGGCAGCGGGGGCGCCACCATGATCATGCCGACCAGGATACCGATCGCGCTGGGCGACGCGGGCGTGCTCGCCCCCGGCCGCCTCCGTCCCTTGCGCGCGCTGGGCTGGATGGTGGCGCTGATCGTCCTGGCGGCGCTGTGCCTCGCCGGACCGACCTTTATCCGCGTCCACTACGCGCCCGACCCCGCGGTGGCGACCGCGCTGGGCGTCGCCGGCATCGTCCTGCTGTACGTCGCCTACTGGCTGGCGGTCCGTTATGGCGAACGGCGAGCGGCCGACGAGATCGCGCCCGCGCCGGCGGTGCCCGAAACCGCGGTCGGGATACTGATCGGGCTCGGCATGTTCGCCACCGTGTTCACGATCCTGCGACTGATCGGCGTTTATACGCTGGCACCGGGTAATTGGACCGACTGGCCGGGCGATATCTGGGACGCGCTCGCGACGGGCCTGTTCGAGGAACTGATGATCCGCGCCATCATCTTCCGCCTGCTGATGCGCGCGGCGGGGCCGTGGTGGGCGCTTGGGTTGTCGGCGCTGCTGTTCGGCGCGCTGCACCTCGCCAATCCCAACGCGAACCTGGTCGCGGCGGTGGCGATCGCGGTCGAGGCGGGGCTGATGCTCGCCGCTTTCTACCTCCTGACCGGTCGGCTGTGGATGTCGGTCGGGGTTCACGCCGCCTGGAACTTTGCGCAAGGGCCGATCTTCGGCGCGCGCGTGTCGGGCCAGGTCGAACGCGGCAGCCTGTTCACCAGCGGCCCCGTCCCCGGCAGCCCCGACCTGCTGAGCGGCGGCGCGTTCGGGCCGGAGGCGTCGCTGCCGGCGATCGTCGTCGGGTTGGCGGTGTTCCTCGTCGTCATGCGCGCATGGCGTCAGGGCGCGGCGCGCTCCGCCCGGGCCTCGGCCAGGTGAAGCGCGAACAGGTCGCCCGAATCGCGCCACTCGGCGACTGGCGTCCAGCCCCCGGCGGATAGCAGCAGGCGGGCGTCGCGCGAGCCGTATTTGTGGCTGTTTTCGGTATGGATCGTCTCGCCCGCCGCCATGGCGAACGCCTCGCCGGCGACGGTGAAGGCGATGTCGCGCGTCGCTTGCAGGTGCATCTCGATCCGGCTCGCCGCGTCGTTCCACCGCGCCGAATGGCGGAACGCGTCGATCGGCGCCGTGCCGTCCAGCTCGCGGTTGATCCGGTGGAGCAGGTTGAGGTTGAATGTCGCGGTCACCCCGTCCGCGTCGTCATAGGCGGCGACGAGCACGCCCGTGTCCTTCACCCGGTCCATCCCGATCAACAGCATCGCGCCCTCGCCCAGCGACTGGCGCATCGCGCGCAGCAAGTCGACGGCGGCGGCCGGCACGAGGTTGCCGATCGTCGAGCCTGGGAAGAAGCCCAGCTTGGGTAGGCCCGTCACCGCATCCGGCAAGGTCAGCGGATGCATGAAGTCGGCCTCCACCGGCGTCACCGCCAGCATTGGGAACTGGGCCGCCAGCGTCCGCGACGACGCGCGCAGGAAGTCGCCTGAAATATCGATCGGGATATAGGCGGCCGGGTCGACGCAGCGCAGCAGGATCGGCGTCTTGGTCGACGAGCCCGAGCCGAACTCGACCACCGCCCGCCCGCGCCCGACGAGCGCGGCGACCTCGGGGCAGGCGCTCTCCAGGATCGCCCGCTCGGTCCGCGTCGGATAATATTCGGGCAGGTCGGTGATCGCCTCGAACAGCTCGGACCCGCGCCGGTCGTAGAACCAGCGCGCCGGGATCGCGCGCGGCCGCGCGGCGAGCCCCGCCAGCACGTCGGCGCGGAACGGGTCAGAGATCGCGGGCAAGCCGTACCCCGGTGAACTGCCAGCGCTTGTCGGGCGCGAAGAAATTACGGTAGCTCGCCCGGACATGCCCGCGCGGCGTCGCGCACGACCCGCCGCGCAGCACGAACTGCCCGCTCATGAACTTGCCGTTATACTCCCTCACCGCTCCCCCCGCCGCGCGAAACCCGGGATGGGGGCGATAGGCGCTGCCGGTCCACTCCCACACGTCGCCGAACAACGCGGGGCCACCCGTCGAGGGTCGTGGTTCGACCGGGCCGGCGCGGTCCATCTGGTTGCCGCCCGCCGGATCGTGCGCGAACGCCGCGGCTTCCCACTCGGCCTCGGTCGGCAGTCGCGCGCCGGCCCAGCCGGCATAGGCGTCCGCCTCGTAGAAACCGACATGCGTCACCGGTGCCGCCGGGTCGACCGCGCGCCGGCCGTCGAGCCCGAAACGAGTCCACCCGCCGTCCCGCTCCTCCCAGTAGAGCGGCGCAGCTACTCCTTCCGCCTGCAGCCACGCCCAGCCATCGGCGAGCCAGTGGCGCGGATCGCGGTAGCCGCCATCGGCGATGAACGCCGCCCACTCGCCATTGGTCACCGTCCGGTCGGCCAGCGCGTGGGGAGAGAGCAACGCTTGGTGACGCGGTCCCTCGCAATCGAAGGCGAACCCGCCCGCCGCGCCGTCCTGCCCGATGTCGACGATGCCGCTCCCGCCTTGGATCCATTGGATCGCGCCGGGCATCGCCACCGGCACCTTGCGCGCCGCCGGCCACAGCGCCGGCTCCAGCGGGTTTTGCGACAGGAGATGGAGGACGTCGGTGACGAGCAGTTCCTGGTGCTGCTGCTCGTGCTCGCAACCCAGCGCGACCAGCATCAGCGCGTCATCGCCAAGCCCCGGCAGCGCGCGCGCGAGCGCCTCGTCGACATGGGCCCGATAGCCTCGCACCTCGTCCAGCGTCGGCCGCGTCACCATGCCGCGCCGATCGCGGGCGTGACGGCGACCTTCCGCCTCGTAATAGCTGTTGAACAGGAACGGCCAGCGCTCGTCGTGGAGGCGGTATTCGGGGATGTGGTCGCGCAGCACGAAGGTCTCGAAGAACCAGGTCGTGTGCGCCAGATGCCATTTGGCCGGCGAGGCGTCGGGCATCGACTGCACGGTCGCGTCGGCGTCGGAGAGCGGCGCGGCCAACGCCAGCGACAGCGCGCGAACGCTCGCGTAGCGGCTGGTCAGCTCCATCGGTTCGGCGAGGCGCGCGAGCTTGGGCATAGTCATATCCCGGCCAGCAACGCTTCAACGGGCGACAAGGTGCCCGCCTGGACCCGCATTCATCGGCCGGCTCAGCGCGTCGCTCCCGGTCGCCACAACGGATCGCCGCCCTCCGCCGCGTTGATGAAGCGCGCCGCGACGAACAAATAGTCGGACAAGCGGTTGAGATACGCCAGCGCCTGTGGATTGACCGTCGCCCCCATCGCCACGACACCGCGCTCCGCCCGGCGAACGACCGCGCGCGCGAGGTGGAGCGGCGCGGCGCGGCCGCCCGGTAGAATGAAGCTTTCGAGCGGCGCGAGGTCGGCGTTGAGCGCGTCGATCTCCTCCTCCAGCCGCGCGACCTGCGCCGCGACGATCCGCAGCATCGTCTCGGACGGCGCGAAGTCGTCGCCAGGGGTGGCGAGGTCCGCGCCCAGATCGAACAGGTCGTTCTGGATCCGCGCCAGCGCCGGGGTCAGCGGGTGATCGCCGAGCGCCCCGATCGCGACGCCCAACGCGCTGTTCGCCTCGTCGACATCGCCCATCGCCACCAGCCGCGCGTCCGCCTTGGACAATCGCGACCCGTCGACCAACCCGGTCGTGCCCGCGTCGCCGGTGCGCGTGTAGATGCGGTTGAGCTTGACCACCCCGGACCGGCCGGATCAGGTTCGGCCGGCGGCGAACAGGATCAGCACGACGATCAGGATCGCCAGCGCCTGAAAGAACACGCGCTGCTGCATCATCTTGTTCGACTTGATCGACGATGCCGCCGGCCCGCCGCCTTTGACCTCGGCGGTCGAGTCCTGGAGAAAGGCGATGACGCCGCGGACCAGGGCCACGACGGTCGCGATCATGGCCGCGATCAGCAGGAGGGCGAGAAAAGTATTCATGATCTCGACTTAAGCGTTTGATCGTCCGAATCCAGTGGGGAGCCGACCTTGCCGCAACATTTCGGCGAGGACCGGGCCATCTACTTTACCGCGCAAGTCGGCCAGCGCCGACGCGCCGTGGCGCTTCGCCAGCCGCGCGCCGGCGGCGTCGGTCAGCAGCGGATGGTGCCGCCATGTCGGCGTCGGCAGGTCGAGCAACGCCTGGAGCAGCCGGTGGATGTGCGTCGCGGCGAACAGGTCGGCGCCCCGCACCACATGCGTCACGCCCTGCGCCGCGTCGTCGACCGTCACCGCCAGGTGATAGCTCGCCGGCGCATCCTTGCGCGCCACCACGACATCGCCATGCGCCAGCGGATCGGCATCGACTCGCCCGGCGAGCTCGTCACGCCACGACAGCGGCCCGACGCGCGCCACCGCCGCGGCCATGTCGATTCGCCAGCAATGCGGCAGGTCCGCTGGCCGGTCGCGTCCGCGGCAAGTGCCCGGATACAGCACACCGTCCGGCCCGTGCGGCGCCGACGCGCTCGCCGCCACCTCTCGCGTCACGTCGGCGCGGGTGCAGGTGCAGCGATAGACCAGGCCCGCCGCCCGCAGCCGGTCGAGCGCGGCGTCGTACAGCGCCAGCCGCTCCGACTGACGGACGACCTCGCCGTCCCAGGCCAAACCCAGCCAGGCCAGATCCGCCATGATGGCGTCGATATGCTCTGCCCGGCTGCGGGTTCCGTCGATATCCTCGATCCGCAACAGGAAGCGTCCGCCCTCCGCCCGCGCGCGGTCGTGCGCCTGGATCGCGGAAAAAGCGTGGCCGAGATGCAGCCGCCCGGTCGGGCTCGGCGCGAAGCGGGTAGTGATCATCGGTGCCGCCCTTGGAAAGCACCCCACCCTTGACCACCCGAACCTTCCCCTGTCATCATGGTGCCACGCCTCCGCGCGACGGCGCGAGCGCGATGTTGGGGAGGCTGCGTGTTTCATCCCGATCTGATCCGCCACCCGGACGGCTGCCCGGCGCTGGTGCTCAACGCCGACTATACGCCGCTGTCCTACTATCCCTTGAGCGTCTGGCCGTGGCAGACCGCGGTCAAGGCGGTGTTCCTCGACCGCGTCGACATCGTCGCGCATTACGAACGCGAGGTCAGGAGCGCGACGCTGGCGCTGAAGCTCCCCTCGGTGATCGCGCTCAAGCAATATGTGAAGCCGTCGCAATTCCCCGCCTTTACCCGGTTCAACCTGTTCCTGCGCGACCGTTTCGAATGCCAATATTGTGGCCACGCGCGCGACCTGACCTTCGACCACGTCACCCCGCGCGCGCAAGGGGGGCGGACGACGTGGGAGAATGTCGTCACCGCCTGCGCGCCGTGCAACCTGCGTAAAGGCGGCCGCACGCCCAAACAGGCGCACATGCCGCTCCACGTCGCCCCGATCCGCCCGACCAACTGGCACCTCCAGGAACATGGCCGCAGCTTCCCGCCCAACTACCTCCATGACAGCTGGCACGACTGGCTCTACTGGGATGTGGAACTCGAAGCATGAAAGGGCGGCGATGCGGCGACTGGCGGTAACGGGAATGGCGTTGACGGCGGCGACGCTGCTGGTCGGCTGCTCGGGCGGCGACCGCGAGGAAAACGTCGAAGGCTTCGTGCCGCCGACGATCACCGCGCGCGGTGATTACGAGTCCCGGCTCGACCACCGCTTCGAACGGCTCGACGCGAACGGCGACGGCGTGGTCGCCCGCGACGAGTTGCCGGCGCGCCGACCCGAACGGGTGTCCGAACTCGACGCCGATGGCGACGGCCGCGTCACCCAGCGCGAATTCGTCGAAGGGCGGCTGCGACGCTTCGACCGGAGCGACGCCAATCGCGACGGCACGCTCACCACCGAGGAGCGCCGGGCCGCGGGGCAGCGATAGGGCCGCGAACGATGGCTCCGACCACGCTTCATCGGTCGGTCGCCCTTCTCCTGTCCCTGGCATCGTGCGGCGATCCGGTCGAGCCGGAACGGAAGTCGATCCCGCCCCGTCCGTGGTGACGGAAGCGCGCGTCACGATCGACCCGGTGCTGCGCGATCCGACGCTGGAGGCCCGGTCGTCGAACGGCGCGATGCTGTCGGTGTCCTGCGCCAGGCGCGGCGGCGCGCAGGTTTATCTCGACACCGCGCGGCCCCTCACCGCGCCCGCGCCGGCCGACGGCGCGACCGCGACGCTGTCGATCGGCCGAGCCCCACCACGCAGCGTCCGGCTCGGCTGGATGACCGACCCGGTCGGCGCCTGGACGATGCGCGACGCTGCCGAGGCGCGCGACGTCGCCGCGGCGGTCGCCGCCGCCGAGGCGGTCAGCGTCACGATGCCCGACATCTACCCCGGCGAGGTATTCGCCTGGCACATCCTTCTGCCCCCACTCTCGCGCGAGCGGCTCGGCGATGCGTGTTCGCCGCCACAGGCGAAGGCGTCCGCCTCCCCTACCGCTTGAACCAGTGCCGCCGGACGAAGTAGCCGGCGATGGAGGCCGCCAGCACGACGCAGCCGCCGACCACGCCCGCGAACGCCCATGGCTCCTTCGCGAACGGGATACCCGCCACGTTCATGCCCAGCAGTCCGGTGAGGAACGTCAACGGCAGGAACACCATCGCGACGATCGAGATGACCAGGCCGCGGCTGTCGATCTGCTCGGCGCGCAGGTCGGTCAGCGCCTCGTGGATCAGCGACGCGCGTTCGCGGATCGCCTCCAGCTCCTCGACCATGCGGGCGGCGCGGTCGGCGGCGGCGGCGAGGTGGAGGCGGTCCGACTCGTCGAGCCAGTCGCCGGGCAGCGTCGCCAGCTTCTCCAGCGCCGCGCGTTGCGGGCTGAGGAACCGCCGGTAGCCGATCGCGGTGACGCGCGTCCGGGTGACCTGCTGGCGCAGTTCGAAGATGCGGTCGGGGTCGATCTGCTCCTCGCAACTGTCGAGCGAGTCGCCGAGATCGGCGACGAGGGGATCGAGGTCGGCGGTGATGGCGGTGGCGAAGGCGGTGATCAGGTCGCCGGGATCATGCACCTCGCCGCGCTCCACGCCGGCGCGGACATGGTCGACCGCGACCAGCGGCTTTCGCGTCACGGTGAAGACGCGTCCCCGCTCGGCCCAGACGCGCACGGAGGCGAGCGGGTCGGACGAGGGCAGGGGCTCCTCCGTCGAGCGACCGCGCAAGTTGAGGAACGCGCCAGGGCCGACCGCCTCGCATCGGGGACGCGATTCGGTGGCGGTCAGCGCCTCGACGACATAGCCGTCGAGCCCGGCGCGGTCGCGCAACCAGCCTTGCGCCTCCTCGCCCTGGGTCGACAGGTGTATCCAGCCAAGCTCGGGTTCGGCGCGGACGGCGTCGTCAATCGTGGCGGACACGGGCGCCCCGCTCGCCTCGATCAGATAGGCGAAACCGTTCACGGCATCGTCAAACCGACCGCCCGACAATGACGGTCAGGCCGGGGGCGTCGACGGGCGGGCCGACCTGACGATCGGCGTCGGCGCGGGCGCGGGCGAGGATGGCGGCGGGCACGTCCGGGTCATGGCGGACGCGGTCGGCGTTCGCCAGCCAGCGCGCCTCGCGCAGCGTGAGGTCGTCGGGATCGTCGGACCGTAGGCGGATGATGACGGTGGTGGCCTCCCCCGGAGCACCCTCGGCGAGCCAGGCGGCGACGCGGCCCGGGGACGCGGCGTCGAGC
>CAXTRJ010000048.1:0-14335 GCA_964246585.1 uncultured Sphingomonas sp.
GCAGCGGGCGACGCGATTGGCCTCGGAGGCGAACAGCGCGAAGCCGAGCGCGGTGCCGCCGCCCAGCGTCGTGGCGTAGACCGACAGCGCCGGGGCCTCGTCGCGGTCCCATACCCAGCGGAGCGTCATGATCCCACCGGCCATCGCCGCATAGGGCAGCAGCTCGAGCCCGATCGACAGCGAGAAGGCCGTGGCCGCGCCGATCAGCGCCGCGCCGCGCCGCCGCCGGGGGTCGCACAACCCGGCCAGCGTCACCGCCAGGCAGGCGAGCTGCCAGCCATGGTGGTCGATCCGGGTCGGGGCGAACTGGTGGATCGCCGCCGCGGCGCCGACGAAGAAGATGATGCCGAGCGGCCAGGCGAGCGGCGCGACCAGTCGCCGGATCGTCGCGCCCAAGCCGACCAGGACGATCGCCAACGGCAGCAACGGCGCGATGCCGACCGCCAGCCGCTCGGCCCAGCCGCCGCCGACGAACGGGCGGAACAGCAGGATCAGTCCCGCGATCGGCAGGTCGACGATGCGGCTCCAATGGACGTCGAACCCCACCGGCGGGTTGAGCCGGTACTGGCGCAGGTCGTACCAGCCCTGGCCGCCCAGCCAGGCGCGGACCTGCGCCAGCCGCAGATTGTCGTCGGTGTCGCCCAGCGACAAAAAGGTGATCGGGCCCCAGCGCTGCCAGACGAACCAAGCGGCGATCGCTACCCAGGCGACCAGCGTCAAGACGATCCAGTGGCGATCCAGTTCGTGGCGGAGCCGGTCGGTCCCGGACCGCGCCGGCTCGCCCAAAGCTGCTTCCCTCAACGCTTCACCCGCACTAACACCCCACCGCGACGCGAACCGCTCTATCGCAGGCGGGCGAAAGAACAAGCAGGGGCACGTGGCGGCGATACACCGACAAATCGACAGGTGGCGATCGAGCGAGCTGCTCGGCCAGCTGATCCGCTTCGGCCTGACCGGCGGGATGGTCACCGCGCTGTACGCCGCGATCTACTGGCCGCTGGCGACGTTCGTTATCCCGCCGGTCGCGGCGGTGGCCGTCGCCTTCGCCATCACCGCGGCGGTCGGCCGGGTGGCGCACAGCCGGTTCAGCTTTCGCGGCCACGGCCGGCGCGACGCCCCCGCGCGGACAACCTGGCGGTTCGTGTCGGTGCAGCTGCTCGGCTTCGGGCTGAACATGGCGTTCACCTGGGCGCTGACCGGGCCGCTTCAGGGGCCGACCTGGTGGCCGCTGGTCCCGGCGGTGTTCGTCACGCCGTTAATCACGTTCATCCTCAATCGCGTGTGGGTGTTCGGATGAGGGCGCCCGATTGATGGGCCCGAGCTGATGGACCGGATCGTCTATGACCGCATGGCGGCGCATGATTCGACGCATTGGTGGTACCGCGCGCGTCGCGACATCCTGGCCGACTATCTCGGGCGCTATGGCGGCTTGCCGGATGGCGCGCGTATCCTGGAGATCGGCTGCGGCACGGGGCACAATCTGCCCATGCTGGCGAGGTTCGGGCATGTCGAGGCGATCGAGATCGACCCGGCCGCGCGCGCCATCGCCACCGAGCGCCTGGGCCGGCCGATCGGCGACGCGCCGCTACCTGCCCTGCCCGGGGTCGCGCGCGAGGCCTATGACCTGATCGCGGTGCTCGACGTGGTCGAGCATATCGCCGACGACGTCGCGGCGCTCGGCGCCATGCGCGCGCTGCTGCGTCCCGGCGGCAAGCTGCTGATCGCGGTACCGGCGCACCAGTGGCTGTGGAGCGCGCACGACCGCGTCAATCACCATTATCGCCGATACTCGAAGGCGACGCTGCGCGCGGCTATCGAGCAGGCTGGGTTGCGGCCGGTCAGGCTCGCCTATCTGAACTCGCTGTTGTTCCCGCTCGCCGCCGTCGCGCGGATCGCCGGCCGCGTCACCGGGCGCGACGACAGCGACGATTCCCCGCCGGCCAGGCCGCTCAACGCGCTGCTCGAGCGGGTCTTCCGGCTGGAACGGCACCTGGTCGGGCGCGTGCCGATGACGCCCGGGGTATCGATCGTGACGCTGGCGGAGCCGGCCTAGCCGTCGGCATCGGCCGGGTCGGCGCGATCCTCGCCGCGATATCCCAGCGTCGCGCGCCCCTGCACCGGCCCGGCGACATCGGCGACCAGGTACAGCGGCCGCCGCTTGGCCTCGACGTAAAGCCGGCCGAGATACTCGCCGATCATGCCCAGCACGAACATCTGCACCGCGCCGAGGAACACGACGATCAGCATCAGCGACGTCCACCCCTGCACCGCGCTGCCCGACAGGAAGCCGATCGCGATATAGATAAGGAGTAGGACCGACGCCGCGACCAGCCACAGGCCGACATGGCTGGCATAGGTAAGCGGCTTGGTCGAAAAGCCGGTCACCGCGTCGAGCGCGAAGCGGATCATCTTGCCCAGCGGGTATTTGGTGTCGCCGGCATGGCGCTCGGCGCGATCATAGGCGAACGGCACCTGGCGGAAGCCGATCCAGGCGACCATGCCGCGAATGAAGCGCGCCTGCTCGGGCAACGACAGGAACGCGTCGAGCGCGCGCCTGCTCATCAGCCGGAAATCGCCGGTGTCGAGCGGGATCGGGGTGTCGGTGACGCGGGTCAGCAACCGGTAGAAGACGGCGGCGGTGGCGCGCTTGAAGATCGTCTCGCCCTCGCGGCGGCGGCGCACCGCGTAGACGACGTCGGCGTCCTCGGCGGCCATGACGCGGATCATATCGCCGAGCAACTCGGGCGGATCCTGCAGGTCGGCGTCGATGATCAGGATCCGCTCGCCGGCGCAAAGGTCGAGCCCGGCGGTGAGCGCCAGCTGATGGCCGTGATTGCGCGACAGGTTGATCGCGACCAGCCGCGGGTCGGCGGCGGCGAGCCGCCGCATGACGGACCAGCTCGCGTCCTTTGATCCGTCGTTGACCAGCACGATTTCGTGGTCGTCGCCCACCGCCGCCCGCGCCGCCGCCGACACGCGCGTGTGCAGCGCCTCGAGGCACGCCGCCTCGTTGTAGCAGGGGACGACGACGGACAGAGCGGGGCGGGGCATCGCCGGCTTGTAGCGGGCGAGCGAGGGTGCGTCATCGGCCAAGTTGCGCTCGGACAGCGAATTAGCTAAGTAAGCAGCCTAAGGAGATCAACGATGGTCACGGTGACGACGCACGAGGCGAAAACTCACCTGTCGAAACTGATCGCCCGCGCCCTCGACGGTGAGGAAGTGGTGATCTCCCGTGGCTCCGAGCCCAAGGTCAAGCTGGTTCCGGTCGAGGTCAAGGCGCGGCGGCGCGCGGGAATCCTGGCCGGCAAGATTTCACTTCCCGATAGCTTTTTCGATCCGATGACCGAGGAAGAGTTGCGGCTGTGGGAGGGCGGATGAAGCTCCTCCTCGATACCCATGCCGTCATCTGGTGGTACCAAGACAGCCCGCGGCTTAGCCGGACAGCCTATTCGGCAATCAACGATGCAAATAACGCGGTGTTGGTGAGTGCCGTTAGCGGGTTCGAGATGACGACAAAGCACCGGCTCGGTAAACTTCCGGAGATCGGAGCTCTTCTGGAGAACTTGTCCGGCTATCTATTCGAACAAGGGTTCGCTGCATTGCCGCTCTCGCTCCGGCACGGAGAATTGGCTGGTGCCCTGCGAATTGATCACCGCGACCCGTTTGATCGTCTGCTGATCGCGCAGGCGCAGGTCGAGAACGCATGGCTGGTCTCGAACGAGGCGATCTTCGACGGTTTCGGCGTCCAGCGTCTCTGGTAGCTAGACCCGCGTAACCTGGTTGACCGCGTCTGCGGCGCGCAGCCCGGCGATCAGCCGCATTAGTTGTTGAACGTCGTGCACCTCGACGTCGATCGTGTTGGTGTGGAATCTGGCGTCGCGGGTGTCGAGGCGCAGGTTGATGATGTTGGCCTTGTGCTGGCCGATGATCGTCGCGAGTACGCCGAGCGCGCCGGGCTCGTTCCTGACCTCGACCGAAATGCGCGCCGTCGCGCCGTCGGTTTTCCCCCAGGCGACATCGACCCAGTCGGTCTCCTCGTCGCTCCGGTCGGCGAGTTCGACCAGCTCGCGGCAGTCGATCGCGTGGAGCTCGATCCCGGCGTCGGGACGCCTCAGCCCGACGATGCGGTCGCCCGGCACCGGATGGCAGCATTCGGCCAGGTCATAGGCGACCCCCGGGGTCAGCCCCTTGATCGAGATGGCGCTCGATTGCGGCGCCAGCGCGTGCGGGCCGGCGACATCGGCCCCGGCCGATCCGGGCATCAGCGCCTCCATCACCGCGGCGTCCGACAGCGTCCGCCGGGCGATGACGATCATCAGCGCCGCTTCGTCGGCGAGCTTGAGCCGGACCAGCGCGTGATCGAGGGCGTCGGCGGCGATTTGCGCCGGCAACCGCCCGACGATATCGTCGTACAGCTTGCGCCCGAGCTTCACCCCCTCGTCGCGCTCCTTGTGCCGCAGGTGCCGCCGGATCGCCGCCAGCGCCTTGCCGGTGATGGCGATGTCGAGCCAGGCGCGCTGCGGCACCTGCGCCTTCGATCGCAGGATCTGCACCTGATCGCCGTTCTCGATCACCGTTTTCAGCGGCACGACGCGGCCGTTGACCTTGGCCCCGACCGCTTGGTCGCCGAGATCGGTGTGGACCGCATAGGCGAAGTCGATCGGCGTCGCTTTGCGCGGCAGCTGGATCAGCTCGCCCTTGGGCGTGAAGGCGAAGATGCGATCCTGGTACATCGCCATGCGGGTATGTTCGAGCAGCTCCTCCGGGCTCTCGGCATGGTCGAGGATCTCGACCAGGTCGCGGATCCAGCCGGTCTGGGGGTCGGGCTGTCGGGCGGTGCCCCCCTGCTTGTAGGCCCAGTGCGCGGCGAGGCCGAAATCGGCCTCCGCATGCATCTCCGGGGTGCGTATCTGGATTTCGACCCGCGTGTTGTCGGCGTGGATCACCGTGGTGTGGAGCGAGCGATAGCCGTTGCGCTTGGGCGTCGAGATATAATCCTTGAACCGCCCCGGCACCATCGGCCAGCGGCGGTGGATCAGCCCAAGCGCCTTGTAGCAATCCGCCTCGGTCGGGACGATCGCGCGGAACGCCATGATGTCGGACAGCTGCTCGAAGCTGATGTGCCGCTCGGCCATCTTGCGCCAGATCGAGTAGGGATGCTTCTCCCGCCCCGACACGTCGGCGTTGATCCCGGCGCGCGACAGCACCAGCTTCACCCCCGAGGCGATCTTGGCGATGCGATCGCCGCCGCCCTCCTTCAACTGCTCCAGCCGGCGATTGATCGACTCGAACGCCTCCGGCTCCAGTTGCGCGAAGGCGAGCGTCTGCATCTCGCGCATGAACTCGTACATGCCGACGCGCTCGGCGAGCGGCGCGTAAATATCCATCGTCTCGCGGGCGATGCGCCGTCGCTTCTCCGGCTTGGTGATGTGGTGCAGCGTGCGCATGTTGTGCAACCGATCGGCGAGCTTGACCAGCAGCACGCGGATGTCGCCCGACATGGCGAGCAGGAACTTGCGCAGATTCTCGGCGGCGCGCTCGTTGTCGCTTTGCGCCTCGATCTTCGACAGCTTGGTGACCCCGTCGACGAGGCGCGCGACGCTGGGGCCGAACAACCGGGCGATCTCGTCGGGCGTCGCGACGGTGTCCTCGACGGTGTCGTGGAGGATCGCGGTGGCGATCGTCTCGTCGTCGAGCCTGAGGTCGGTCAGGATGCCGGCGACCTCGATCGGATGGCTGAAATACGGGTCGCCCGACGCGCGCTTCTGGCTCCCATGCGCCTGCATCGAGAACACATAAGCGCGGTTGAGCAGCGCCTCGTCGGCGCCCGGATCGTAGTCGAGGACCCGATCGACCAGTTCATATTGCCGCAGCATCGCGGCTTAAGATGGGGCGTGGTCTTGTGGCAATGCAACAAATATCGCCCCGGCGCTCAAGAAGCGCGGATATCCCGCAGCGGCCAGCATCCGCAACATGGCGCGGCGCGGCGCGGTCGTGGCCGCGCCTACTCCCGCCAAGCCCAATATAGCTGCGCCGGCGGCACGTTCCACCATTCCATGTCGTGGTCGATGTTGGCGAAATGCGGGTCGAGGAAGTTCTTCACCTTGGGCGAGAACTGATACACCAGGAACGCGCCGCCCGGTCGCAGCACCGCGTGCGTCCCCGCCGCGATCGCCGGGCCGACGCCCGGCGGCAGCGTGGAAAAGGGCAGCCCCGACAGGACGTAATCCGCGGCGTCGTGGCCATGGTCGGCGACGATCGCCTCCACATCCGCCGCCGAGCCGTTCACCGCCGAGAAGCGCGGGTCGGGGATGGTGTGGCGCAGATAGGCGACGAAATCGGGGTTGGTGTCGATCGCGACCAGCGTCGCGTCGGGCGCCATGCGCTCCAGGATCGGCTTGCAGAACGTGCCGACGCCGGGGCCGTACTCGACGAACAGCCGGCAACCGGACCAGTCGACGCGGTCCAGCATCTTGTCGATCAGCTTGTTCGACGACGGGATGATCGAGCCGACCATCACCGGGTGCTTGAGGAACTCCTGAAAGAACATCCCCATCGGCGAGGGCACGCCGGCGGGGCGGGCGCGCGAGCGCCGGGCGGCGGTGGTCGAGCTGGGCATCGAGTTCCTTGCTACCTTGGGGAAACGCGGGCGTGACATGACGAAGCAGCCCCCGTCGCACGTTTCCCGAACGCGTTTCAAGCTCGGGGGTTGCCTCCCCGCCACCAGCGCCTAATCGAGGCGGCATGGCCGACGACCGCACCGGGCAGATCGCCGTCGTCTTCGTCGCGGCGCATCGCGGCGCCGACGCGGCCGGCTATGCCGCGGCGGCGGCGGAGATGGTCGCCCTCGCCGCCGCCCGGCCCGGCTATCGCGCGCGGTGGTATGATCGCTACCAGCTGTCGGTGGCGACGATCGGTCGCCATCACGCCTGGACGCGCGGATGACCGCCGCGCCGCGGATCAGCCGGGAGTTCGCGCTGATGTTCCTGGTGATGTTGACGATCGCCGCCGGCAATACCGGGCTGCAATCTGTATTGCCCGCGCTCGGCCGGTCGCTGGGCGTCGCCGACAGCGCGGTGGCGGCGGCGTTCTCCGTCTCGGCGCTGCTGTGGGTCGTCGCCGCGCCCTATTGGGCCAACCGATCCGATCGGTACGGACGACGAGCGATGATCCTGCTCGGCATGGGCGGGTTCACCGTCTCGCTGCTGCTGTGCGGCGTGTTCCTGGCCGCCGGGATCAACGGCTGGATCGGCGGCACCGCCGCGTTCAGCTTGTTCATCGCCGGTCGGCTGATCTACGGCGCGTTCGGCGCCGCCGCGCCGCCGGCGATCCAGGCGCTGGTCGCCGGACGCACCACCCGCGAGCAGCGGACCCGGGCGCTGACGATGCTCGGCTCCGCCTTCGGCCTGGGCACGATCCTGGGGCCGGCGATCGCGCCGTACCTGATCCTGGGGAGCATCGGCAAATTGGAGGTCGGCCTGTCGGGGCCGGCCTTTCTCTTCGCCGTGTTCGGCATGGCGATAACCGCCGTCCTCCACCGCTACCTGCCGCGCGACGGCGTCGCCGATCCGGAAAGCCAGGGCGCGGCCAACGCCTATCCCTCGATCGGCGGCCAGTCGTCGGGGGCCAGCATCACCGCCGCGACGCACCCCGCGTCCGAGCCGGTCGGCTTCTTCGACAAGCGGATCAGGGCGTGGGTCATCGCCGGGCTGGTGATGGGCCACGCGCAGGCGATGACGGGGCAGGCGATCGGCTTCCTCGTCATCGACCGGCTGAACCTCGCGCCGGCGCTGGCGCTCGAGCCGACCGGCATCGTCCTGATGATGGGCGCGGGCGCGGCGCTGCTCGCGCAATGGGGCATCATCCCGCTGCTGGGCCTGAACCCGCGCCAGCTGATGCTGTCGGGCCTGGTGCTCGCGGCGGCGGGCTGCGCGTTCACCGGGCTCGCCGGCTCGCTGTACGGGATCGCCACCGCCTATGCGCTGGCCAGCCTCGGCTTCGGCTTCATCCGGCCGGGGTTCACCGCCGGGGCGAGCCTCGCGGTCGGGCCGAAGGCGCAAGGATCGGTGGCGGGCAAGGTCACCTCGGTGAACGGCGCCGCTTTCGTGCTCGGCCCGTCGATCGGCGTCGCGCTGTACGGGGCCGATCACGCGCTGCCGTACCTGATCGCGGGCGGCGCGTGCGCGGTGCTGTTCGGCTACGCCTGGGTGACGCTCGGGGAGCGCGCCGCCCCTTGAGCGAGCGTCAATCGGTTCCCTTCGGCCCGCTCGGCGTCAGCTGCCCCGGCGAGATGAAGCCGATCGGCTGGATCGCCGAGGCGTCCTGCTTCAACCGCGCCGCCATCTGCTCGTACTCGCGCTCCATCTCGGCGGTGACCGACGCGCGCGACTCCTTGATCGCCGCGTCGAAATCGGCCTCCGTCACCTGGGTGGCGCCGATGCCCTTGCGCAGCGCGACGAGCCCGGCGCGGCGGACGAGATCTTCCAGGTCGGCGCCGGTGTAGCGATCGGTCCGCTTCGCCAGGTCGTCGAGGTCGACATCGCCGGCGAGCGGCATCTTGCCGGTCTGGATGCCCAAGATGCGGCGGCGCCCGGCGCGGTCGGGGACGCCGACATAGATCAGCTCATCGAACCGCCCCGGCCGGAGCAGCGCCGGGTCGATCAAATTGGGGCGGTTGGTCGCGCCGATGACGACAACCGACTGCAGCTCCTCCAGCCCGTCCATCTCCGACAGGATGGTGTTGACGACGCGCTCGGTCACCTGCGGCTCGCCCATGCCGCCGCCGCGCGATGGCACAAGCGAATCGAGTTCGTCGATGAAGATGACGCATGGGCTCACCTGCCGCGCGCGGGCGAACAGTCGGGCGATCTGCTGCTCGCTCTCGCCATACCATTTGGACAGGAGGTCGGACGACTTGGTGGCGATGAAGTTCGCCTCCGCCTCGCGCGCGACCGCCTTGGCCAGCAGCGTCTTGCCGGTGCCGGGAGGGCCGTAGAGCAGGAAACCCTTGGCCGGGCGGATGCCGAGCCGGCGGAACGCGTCCGGATCCTTCAGCGGCAGCTCGACGCCTTCCTTCAGCCGCATCTGCGCGTCGTCGAGGCCGCCGATATCGGCCCAGCGGACCTGTGGCGCCTGCACCATGACCTCGCGCATCGCCGACGGCTGCACCCGCTTGAGCGCCCCGAGGAAGTCCTCGCGTGTCACCGACAGCGTTTCCAGCACGTCGGCCGGGACCGTCCGGTCCTCCAGGTTGAGGCGCGGCATGATCCGCCGCACCGCCTCGATCGCCGCCTCGCGGGTCAGCGCGGCCATGTCGGCGCCGACGAAGCCATAGGTGGTGCGCGACAGCTCATCGAGGTCGACCCCCTCGCCCAGCGGCATGCCGCGGGTGTGGATGCCCAGGATCTCGCGCCGGCCGCGTTCGTCGGGAACGCCAACGACGATCTCGCGGTCGAACCGGCCGGGGCGCCTGAGCGCCTCGTCGATCGCCTCCGGCCGGTTAGTGGCGGCGATGACGACCAGGTTGGCGCGCGCCTCCAACCCGTCCATCAGCGTCAGCAGCTGCGCGACGAGGCGCTTCTCCGCCTCGCCCGACACCTGGCCGCGCTTGGGCGCGATCGAGTCGATCTCGTCGATGAAGACGATCGAGGGCGCGTTCTTGGCCGCTTCCTCGAACACGTCGCGCAGGCGCTTTTCCGACTCGCCATAGGCCGACCCCATGATCTCGGGGCCGTTGATCAGGAAGAATTGCGCGTCCGACTCGTTGGCGACGGCGCGGGCCAGCCGCGTCTTGCCGGTGCCGGGCGGGCCGTGCAGCAGAACGCCCTTGGGCGGATCGACGCCCAAACGCTGGAACAGCTCGGGGTATCGCAGCGGCAACTCGACCATCTCGCGCAACTGGTCGATCGTCCCGGCCATGCCGCCGATATCGTCATAGGTGACGTCGGCGCGTCGCGCCTCGGCCGGCTCCTCATATTCCGGGCGCAGCTCGATCTCGGTATTCTCGTCGATATGGACGACGCCCTTGGGACTGGACGAGATCACCGACAGGCGGATTTCCTGAAGCGCGTAGGCGGGCGCGCGGAGATATTGCTGGACGTTGGGCGGGGCGTTGGCGACCCGCTGATGCCCGGCGGTGGCGATGATGTCGCCCTGGCATAGCGGCCGCCCGAAAAAGGTGCGCTTGAGCGCGTTGGCCGACCCCTGCAACCGCAAGTTCTGCTGCGCCGGCGCGAACACGACGCGGGTCGCGGGCTTCGATTCGACGCGGCGCACCTCGACGAAGTCGCCCGAGCCGACCCCGGCATTGGCCCGCTGCAGCCCGTCGATGCGGACGATCTCCAGTCCCTCGTCCTCGGCATAGGGACCGACCGCCCGCGCCGGCGTCGCCTTCTTGCCGACGATCTCGACGACATCGCCTTCGCTCAGCGCCATCGACGCCATCAGCGACCTGGGCAGATGCGCGATCCCGCGTCCGCTATCCTCCGGCCGGGCGTTCGCCACCTGCAGCTTGCGCGCCGTTCCCTCGTCGTCCGCCATATCGTCCTCACCGTGGAAAAGAGCTTTCCGCAAGCGCGCAAGGTGGGGCGGGAGTTCCGGTCGCGCCAGGGTCGTCGCGGACCCGGCGGGGCGCGTGGCATAAAAAAAGGCCGACCCCGAAGGATCGGCCATGAAAGGTTTAGGAGAGGATGCCTGAAAGGCCTGCTCTATGTGCGGCGCGGCAGTTTATTGTGCAAGTGCGAAAAGATTGCGTACGAGTGCGTTTTCTGCAATCGTTTTGTGAACGATCACAACCGGAAGAGAGGATGAATGCGCAGGTTGCCGCCGCTGGGCGCGATCGAGGCGTTCGTCGCGGTCGCCCGGACGGGTTCGATCAAGGCCGCCGCGCAGGAACTGGCCTTGTCCGCGCCGGCGCTCAGCCGCCGGGTGCAGACGCTGGAACGGTTCATCGACCGTCCCTTGTTCGAACGGCGTCATCAGGCGATGGTGCTCAATGCCGATGGCGAACGGTTGCTGTCGCAGATCGCGCCGGTGCTCGACCAGATGTCCGACGCGGTCGAGGCGATGACCAGCGGGACGGAGGTACTGCGGCTCCGGCTCGGCGTCCTGCCGCTGTTCGCGTCGCAGCGGCTGTTCCCGCAGCTCGGGTCGCTACGCCAGGCCCATCCCGAACTTCATCTCGACATCGACACCGCCGGCCACCGCGTCGCGCGGCTCGGCGATGGGCTCGACGCGGTGATCGCGCTGGCGCGGGAGATCGACCCCACGCTCTACGCCCGGCGGCTCGACCGCAACGCGGTGTTCGTCATCGGCGCGCGCGCGCTGATCGAGGGCGACGACCCGATAGTCCGCCCGGAGCAACTGGCGAGCGTCACCGCGCTGGTCCACCGCGACATGCCCGACACCTTCACCGCCTGGCGCGTCGCCGCGGGGGTGGAGGAGATGGAGCCGCTGGCGATCGACTATTTCGACTCGGGGGCGCTGATGCTGGAGGCGGCGGCGCAGGGGCTGGGGGTCGCGTTCATGCACGAAAGCCACTTCGCCGACGCGCACGACCCGCGGCTGACCCGGCTATTCGATATCGAGGTGCTGAGCCCGTACAGCTACTGGTTCGTCTGCCGCCCCCGCGCGCTGCAGCAGAAACCGGTGCGGCTGTTCCACGACTGGCTGATCGAGACGCTGGGGAGCGAAGGCGTCTAGCCCACGCTCCCCTCCCCGGCTTAGGCCGCCTTCATCGTCACGATCTTGCCGGGCGCGCGCGGCGGCTCGCCCACCGGCAGCGCGTCGATCAGCTCCATGCCGCCCGTCACCTCGCCCCACACGGTGTACTGCCCGTCGAGGAACCCGGCGTCGTCGAAGACGATGAAGAACTGGCTGTTGGCGGTGTCGGGCTGATTGGTCCGCGCCATCGAGCACACGCCGCGGACGTGCGGCTCACGCGAGAACTCGGCCTTGAGGTTCGGCTTCTTCGACCCGTGCATCCCCGTCCCGGTCGGATCGCCGCCCTGCGCCATGAAGCCGGGGATGACGCGGTGGAACACGACGCCGTCGTAGAAGCCCTCGCTCGCCAGCTCGACGATCCGCGCGACGTGATTGGGCGCGAGGTCGGGGCGCAAGCGGATCGTCACGTCGCCGCCGTCCAGCGTCATCGTCAGCGTGCTCGGGGTGTCGGCCATGGTCGTAACTCCTGAATGAATGCGCGCCAGATAGGGACGGCCCGCCTCGCTGGCAAATCGCGCCGCGCCGCGATAGGGCCGGCGCGACGCGAACGGGTGGAGGCGGCGATGAGCGATAGCGAGCTTCCCGAAGCCGACGACCAGCTGGATGAGGACGATCGGCTGAGGCCCGAGTTCGTTCGGGCGGTGCTCGACGCGGTCGAGACGGGCGACGCCGCCGGCGCGCGCGCGCTGGTCGAGCCGCTCCACCCGGCCGACATCGCCGACCTGTTCGAATTGATCCCGGGCGACTGTCGCGGCCCCTTGGCGCACGCGGTCGCCGACCTGCTCGACGGCGACGTCTTCGCCGAGATGAACGAGCATGTCCGCGAGGATCTGATCGACGCGCTCACCCCGACCGAGGTCGCCGACCTCGCGTCCGAGCTCGACACCGACGACGCGGTCGCGATTATCGAGGACATGGACGAGGACGAGCAGCGCGCCGTGCTGCGCGCGCTCGCCCCCGACGACCGCGCCGCGATCGAGGCGGCGCTGTCCTATCCCGAGGAATCCGCCGGGCGGCTGATGCAGCGCGAGCTGATCGCGGTGCCCGAACATTGGAGCGTCGGCGACGCGATCGACTATCTGCGCCGCGCCGACGACCTCACCACCGATTTCTGGGAGATCTACGTCGTCGACGCCGGGCATCACCCGATCGGCGCCTGCGCCCTGTCCTGGGTTCTCCGCGCCCCGCGCGCGACGCCGATCGCCGAGGTGATGAAGCGCGAGCAGACGTTGATCCCGGTCGACATGGACCAGGAGGAGGTCGCGCTTCGCTTCCAGAAATACGCGCTGATCTCGGCGGCGGTGGTCGACGCGTCGGGGCGGCTGGTGGGCATGATCACCGTCGACGACGTCGTCCACATCATCCAGGAGGAGGCCGGCGAGGACGCGCTGCTGATGTCGGGCGCCGGCGACGGCGACATCAACGAATCGGTCGGCGAAAGCTACCGCGCCCGCATCCGCTGGCTGGTCGCCAACCTGTTCACCGCGCTGGTCGCGTCGTCGGTGATCGCCGCGTTCGAGGGGACGATCGCGCGGATGGTCGCGCTCGCCACGCTGATGCCGATCGTCGCCGGGGTCGGCGGCAACGCGGGGACGCAGACGATGGCGGTGACGGTGCGCGCGCTGGCGACCAATCAGCTGACCCAGTCGAACACCGCGCGCTCGATCTGGCGCGAGCTGCAGGTGGCGCTGCTCAACGGCGTCACCATCGCGGTGGTGATCGGGTGCGGCGTCGCGCTGGTGTTCGGCAATCCGATGCTGGGCGGGGTGATCGCGGCGGCGATGATGACCAACATTTTCGTCGCCGGGCTCGCGGGCGTATTGGTGCCGGTGACGCTGGAGCGGTTCGGCGCCGACCCGGCGGTGGCGTCATCGGTGTTCGTGACCATGGTGACCGACTCGATGGGGTTCCTCGCCTTCCTGGGGCTGGCGACGGTGTCGGGGCTGGTCGGCTGACTTGATCGCCGGGCGGCGACGCCCACGTTGACGCGATGCTTCACCTCACCAAAGTCGCGTTCGGTGCCGCCAGCGTCGACGACCTGGCCGATCGGCTGCGCGCGCGCGGGGCGGACGGGCCGGTGTTCCTGACGACGCGCTACCTGCCCAAGCGGCACGAGGAAGTGGCGGGGCTGGGCTCGCTGTACTGGATCCTGAAGCACCAGCTGATCGCCCGCTCGCCCGTGCTCCACTTCGGCGACGCCGAGGGCGGCCGCGTCGCGATCCACATCGACCCCGCGCTGGTCCTGGTTCAGGCGCGGCCGAAGCGCGCGCACCAGGGCTGGCGATACCTGGAGCACGCCGACGCGCCGGTCGACCTCGGCGGCGACGCGACGGGGGTGGCGGAGATGCCGCCGGCGCTGGTCGGGCGGCTGGCGGAACTGGCGCTGATCTGACCTACAGCGTCGGCCCGCACGTCACCGGGCCGCCGGCCAACGCCTTGACCGCGCATTTAGCGTTGCCGGCGATCGTCACCTTGCCCAGCCCGGTGTTGGTCACCTGCGCCGAGTAGCGCGCCTGCGCCTTGGTCTCGCCGGGGCCGTCGAGGCGGACGATCAGCTCGTCGACCCGCAGCGCGGCCGCGTCGATGCCGCCGGGGCCGTTGGTCAGCAGCCGCG
>CAXTRJ010000049.1:0-14334 GCA_964246585.1 uncultured Sphingomonas sp.
GCGCCAGCTCGGCCTGGACGGCGGCGGCATAGGTCTGGAACTCGAGGCTGGTGGCGGCGGCGCCGCCGGCCAGCGGCTCGACCGCGACGGTGCCGAGTTCCGGCGCGCCGCCGAGATGGAATCGGGTGACCTCGGTCGGGCGCAGCGAGGCGGTGGCGCAGGCGGACAAGGCGGTCGCCGCGCCCAAGATCAGAATCGTCCGCATCCGCATCGCCATCTCCTCCATCATCGCCATCCAGCGTAACGCGCCGAACGCGCCGCCGGGTTCCCCTGTTGCTTGACTTGGGGGCACCCCGTCGATAGGCGAACGCGTCTTTCCGGCACACCCCCAATCGAAGAAGCTTTCCCATGAAAATCCGCAACTCGCTGAAGTCGCTGAAGGATCGCCACCGCGACAACCGCGTGATCCGTCGTCGCGGCCGGACCTATGTGATCAACAAGACCAACCGCCGTTTCAAGGCGCGCCAGGGCTGAGCCAGCCTCGCCCGACGGCCGTCATCTTCGATGTCGGTCGTGTCCTGTACGATTGGGATCCCCGGTTCCTTTACCAGCGCTTGATCGACGACGATCGGGCGCTCGACGCGTTCCTGCGCGATGTCGTCACGCCCGAGTGGCATTTCCAGCACGACGCGGGGCGCGACTTCGCCGACACGGCGGCCGAGCTGACCGCGCGCTTCCCCGAGCACCGCGCGCTGATCGCCGCCTGGGCGCCGCGTTTCGGCGAGACGATCCCGGGGCCGATCGCCGGGATGCCCGAGCTGGTCGCCGAGCTGGACGAGCGCGGCGTACCGCTGTTCGCCATCACCAATTTCAGCCACGAATTCTGGCCGCCGTTCCGCGACCGCGAGGCGGCGCTGTTCGACCGGTTCCGCGAGATCGTCGTGTCGGGGGCGGAGAAGCTGGTGAAGCCGGACGCGGCGATCTACCGCCTCGCGCTCGACCGCTTCGGCGTGACGGCGGCGGACACGGTGTTCATCGACGACAACGCCGCCAACATCGCCGGCGCGGCGGCGGTCGGGCTCCATGCGCTGCGCTTCGTCGACGAGCCGACATTGCGTGGACAGCTGATCGCGTTGGGACTGCTTGACTGACGGCCCAAGCGTGTCCACCTTGCGTACACAAGGAGACGGATGATGGAAATGTCGGTGCGCGAAGCGCGCGCGCAGTTCAGCACCGCGCTGGCCGCGGCGGAGCGCGGCGAGCGGGTGGCGATCACCAAGCATGGCCGGGTCGTCGCCGAGCTGGGACCGCCGAGCGAACGCAAGGGCGTCGATTGGGCGGCACTCGACCGGTTCGGCAAGGAGCGAGGGTGGGACAAGATGGAGATCGAGTGGCCCGAGGAGTTCGACGATCCCGCCTTTAGCCGCGCCGTGCTGGGGATCGGGGACGACTGGGATCCCTCGCGTCGATGACGCTGCTGCTCGATACGCATTTCGCGTTCTGGCTTGCCGTGCGACCTTATCGTTTGACGCCGGCCGAGCGTCGTTCGATCGATAGCGACAGGACCGTAGCCTCGGCGGTGTCGTTGTGGGAACTCAGGATCAAATGGCAGATCCTCGACGCGCTCGGTGTTCGGAAAGGGCCCGCGGACCCGGTCGAGGTGCACGAAAATCTGACACTAGCGGGCATTGACGTCGTCCCACTCACACCGGCGCAGGCCTTGACCTGCCTTGCCCAGCCGATCGAGCACAAGGATCCGTTCGACGAGATGCTGCTGATCCAGGCGCAGGAGATGGGCGCGACACTGCTGACCAGGGACAGGCGATTGCGCGATCATCCGCTCGCGTGGCAGCCATGATCCAAGACGCGGGTCAGTCCCGCCGAAGCGGCGCGCGGGTTGAGTCGATGAAGGCGCGGAGCGCGGCGCTGACTTGGCGGCGGCCGGGGTAATAGAGGTAGTTGGGCGGGAGCGTGACGGCCCAGTCGTCGAGCAGGACGACGAGCCGGCCGGCGGCGACATGGGGCGCGACCTGCGGTTCGGTCTGGCTGGCGATGCCGAGGCCGGCGAGCGCGGCGTCGAGCAGCACGTCGATGTCGTTGCTGACGAACGCGCCGGGCGCGTCCAGCGCGATCCGTTCCTCGCCACGGGCGAATTGCCAGCGGTGGATCGTCCCCGACGAGCTGTAACGGTAGTTGAGGCAAGCGTGCGCGAGCAGGTCGCCCGGAACGCGCGGCAGGGGGCGGCCAGCGAGATAGGCGGGCGAGGCGACGATCGCGGTGCGGTGCGCGACACCGATCGGGACCGACACCATGTCCTGGTCGAGGACGTGTTCGTGGCGGACGCCGGCGTCGAAGCGCCCGGCGACGATGTCGACCAGCCCATCCTCGACCACCAGCTCGACATCGACGTCGGGACAGGCGGCGGCGAAGCGGGGCAGGTAGGGCATGACCGCGTGGAGCGCGGCGGTGCGGTGGGCGCTGATCCGCAGGCGTCCGGCCGGCCGGGTACGGGCGGCGTCGAGCGCCTCCAGCGCGCTCGACAGGTCGCGCATCGCCGGGCGGAGTGTCGCTAGCAGCCGCTCGCCCGCCTCAGTCGGGGCGACGCTGCGCGTGGTGCGGTTGAGCAGGGGTACGCCGAGGCGCGCCTCCATCGCCCGCATCGCGTGGCTGAGCGCCGACGGCGACACGCCAAGCGTCGCGGCGGCGCCGGTGAAGCTGCCGGCGTCGGCGATGGCGGCGAAGATCGCCAGATCGGCCCAGGTATCGCGGCGCATTGCTGATGCTGGCTCACAAGGGTTTGCCGGCGCAAGGGGCTAATCGCGACGGCGGCCGCGTCCCATCTGGGCGCCGACAGCAAGGAGCATCCCATGACGCTTACCGATTATCGCACGCTTGGCCGTTCGGGCCTGATCATCAGCCCGCTCTCGCTCGGCACCATGACGTTCGGCGCCGGCGGTTGGGGATCGGGCGAGGCCGAGTCGCGCGCGGTGTTCGACGCCTATGTCGACGCGGGCGGCAATTTCGTCGACACCGCCGACGTCTATTCGGGCGGCCGCGGCGAGGAAATGCTCGGCGGGTTCGTCGCCGACCGCGCCCTGCGCGACCGGCTGGTGATCGCGACCAAGACGGGGTTCGGGCGCGAGCAGGGCAATCCGCATGGCGGCGGCAACGGGGCGAAGAACGTCCACGCCGCGGTCGACGCCTCGCTCCGGCGATTGAAGACCGACCATGTCGACCTGTTCTGGGCGCATGTCTGGGACATGGTGACGCCGGCCGAGGAACTGATCGGGACGATGGGCGACCTCGTCCGCGCGGGCAAGATCCGCTATTACGGCTTGTCCAACTTTCCCGCCTGGTACGCCGCCAAGATGGCGACGCTGGCGGCGGCGCACGGGATGCCGGCGCCGATCGCGTTGCAGTTCGAATATTCGCTGATCGAGCGCAACGTCGAGAACGAGCATCTGCCGATGGCGGCCGAGTTCGGCATGGCGATGCAGCCGTGGAGCCCGCTCGGCGGCGGGTTCCTGACTGGCAAGTACCGGCGCGACGACCCCGCCAACGTGGCCGGGCAGCGCGCGCCCGCGCTGCCCGACAGCGCCGGCGAGGCGTCGGCGGACGATGGCGGGCGGCTGAGCGGGAGCAATCCGTTCGGCGACAGCAAGTTCACCGAGCGCAACTGGCGCATCCTCGACACCGTGCGCGCGGTGGCGGAGCAATTGGGCCGTCCGCCGGCGCAGGTCGCGCTGGCGTGGCTGGCCGCGCGTCCGGGCGTCGCGTCGGTGCTGATCGGGGCGAGCAAGGTGTCGCAGGTCGCCGACAATGTCGCGGCGCTGGAGGTGGCGCTGTCGCAGGAGCAGCGGCGAATGCTGGACGAGGCCAGCGCGCCCGAGCCGGTCTATCCGTACGCGATCTTTTCGCCGTTCGTGAACAGGATGGTGTTCGGGGGCGCGACGGTCACGCCCTGGCGCGGGTGACCCGCGAAAAGCGAGGGCCGCCGGGGAGCGGCCCTCGTCCCTGTCAGCGGCGGCCGCGCAGCGTGTTGAGCAGCGCCAGGCCGATCACGCCGGCGAGCGCGGCGGTGGCGGCGGGGCGCTGCTTGGCGAAGGCGCGAGCCTTGTCGGCGAGGGGGCCGATGTTCTTCTGGACCTTGCCGCTCAGCTGGTCGGCCATGCCCCGCTGCTGCAGCGACTTGTCGCCGGTGGCGTCGCCGACGGTCTCCTTGACCTTGCCGCCCAGATCCTTGGTTTCGCCGTGAAGTGCGGTGTCGCTCATGGGTGTTCTCCTAGATGGCCTAGCCGAAATGCGACATGCCTATGAAGCGTCCGAACACCCGACGACGCCAGAAGGTGCCATCGAGGCGTCATTTACCGTCGCCGGCGCTCCCGGCGTAGTTCTTCAGCTCGTCGCCGGTGACGCGGACGACATGGAGGACGTTGGTCGAGCCGGGCGTGCGGAACGGCACGCCGGCCATGACGATCACCTGGTCGCCGGCGCGGGCGATGTTGTGGCGCAGCGCCATGCGTTTGGCCTTGGCGACCATGTCCTCGAACGATTCGACGTCGCGAGTGTGGACCGCGTGGGTGCCCCACAGCAGCCCCAGTCGCCGCGCCGTCTCCAGCCGGGGGGTGAGGACGAGGAGCGGCACCGACGGCCGCTCGCGCGCCACCCGCCGCGCGGTCGAGCCCGAGCTGGTGAAGCAGATGATCGCGGCGGCGGAAACGGTCGCGGCGATGTTCTTGGCGGCCTCGGCCAGCGCGTCGGCGGTGGTCGGGTCGGGCTTGGTGATGGTGAAGTGGATGCGATCGCCGTGCATCGGGTCGCGCTCCACCGCGTCGCCGATCGAATTCATCATCGCCACCGCCTCGACCGGGAAGTCGCCCGCCGCCGACTCCGCCGACAACATGATCGCGTCGGCGCCGTCGTAGATCGCGGTCGCCACGTCCGACACCTCGGCGCGGGTCGGCGAGGGCGAGGTGATCATCGATTCGAGCATCTGCGTCGCGACCACGACGGGGCGACCCATGCGCCGGGACACCTCGACGATGCGCTTCTGCAAGGGCGGCACGGTCTGCGGCGGGAGTTCGACGCCCAGGTCGCCGCGCGCGACCATGACACCGTCGCACGCCTCGACGATCTCCTCCAGCCGGTCGATCGCCGACGGCTTCTCGATCTTGGCGAGGAGCGCCGCCTTGCCGCCGATCAGTTTCCGCGCCTCGGCCAGATCCTCGGGCCGCTGGACGAACGACAGCGCGATCCAGTCGACCCCCTGGTCGACGGCGAAGGCGAGGTCGCTGCGGTCCTTGGCGGTCAGCGCCGCCATCGGGATAACGACGTCGGGGACGTTCAGCCCCTTGTTATTGGACAAGGCGCCGCCGACCTCGACGCGCGCGACGATGCGGTGCTCGTCATGCTCGGTGACGCGAAGCACCAGCTTGCCGTCGTCGAGCAGGAGGCGCGCGCCCGGCTCGATCGCCGCGAAGATCTCGCGATGGGGCAGCTCGACCCGGGTCTCGTCGCCGGGCTCGGGCGAGCGGTCGAAGGTGAAGGTCGCGCCCGTCTTCAGGACGATGCCGCCATTGGCGAAGCGACCGACGCGCAGCTTGGGGCCCTGCAGGTCGGCGAGGATCGTCGTCGGCCGGCCGAACCGCTTCTCCAACGCGCGGATCGCCTGGATCACGGCGACCTTCGACTGCTGGTCGCCGTGGCTCATGTTGACGCGGAAAGCGTCGGCCCCCGCCTCGAACAGGGTCGCGATCATCTCGGGCGTGTTGCTGGCGGGGCCGAGCGTCGCGAGCACGCGCACCTTGCGCGAGCGGGGGCTGATGGCCTTCATGGGAAACGCTACCTCGGCTGGTTGGCGCGGGTCGTCGTAAAGGTTACTGCGGCGCGATCAACCGTGGAGTGGCGAGAATGACGACGATCGACGAGGTGGACGACAAGGTCGCCGCCGCCGCGTTCCGCAGGCTGGTCGTCCACCTGCGTCATCGGAGCGATGCCGAGAACATCGAGCTGATGGGGTTGGCCGGGTTCTGTCGCAACTGCCTGGGCGACTGGGTGGCGGAGGCGAGCGGGGGCGCGATCGACAAGGCGGCGGGGCGGGAGGTGGTGCATGGGATGCCGGCGGCGGCGTGGAAGGCGCGACACCAGGGCGACGCCACCCCCGAGCAGCTGGCGCGGATGGCCGAAAGCATGAAGCGGAACGCGCCGGTGGGGTGATGGCGTGGGGTGACGGGCGGGCTCGCCTCGCCTACAGCGCGCGGCCTTCACCGACTCACGCAGGACGACCGATGACCGACAATGTTTCCGCCGAGCAGCTCCGCCAGTTCATTGAGCGCGTCGAGCGGCTGGAGGAGGAGAAGAAGGGCTTCGCCGACGACATCAAGGACGTCTATTCGGAAGCGAAATCGACCGGGTTCGACACCAAGACGATGAAATCCATCGTGCGGTTGCGCAAGATGGAGAAGCACCACCGCGACGAGGCGGACGCGCTGCTGGAGACGTACCGGCAGGCGTTGGGGCTGCACTAGGCCCAGTCCGTCACCCCAGCGAAAGCTGGGGTCTCTCGCCGGGAGCGCGCCCGGCCCGAACGCAACGATCCCAGCCTTCGCTGGGATGACGAGGTCGAGAAAGACTAGGGTACGCCATGGCCGGCCATTCCAAGTTCAAGAACATCATGCATCGGAAAGGTGCCCAGGATAAGAAGCGCTCCGCCGCTTTCTCCAAGCTGTCCCGCGAGATCACCGTCGCGGCCAAGATGGGGCTGCCCGATCCGGACATGAACCCGCGGCTGCGCGCGGCGGTCAACGCGGCCAAGGCGGCGTCGCTGCCCAAGGACAATATCCAGCGCTCGATCGACAAGGCGTCGCGCGGAGACGCCGAGCTGTACGAGGAGGTCCGCTACGAGGGGTTCGGGCCGGGCGGCGTGTCGCTGATCATCGAGGCGCTGACCGACAACCGCAACCGCACCGCGACCAACGTCCGCACCGCCGTCGCCAAGAACGGGGGCAATCTGGGCGCGTCGGGGTCGGTCAGCCACGGCTTCGACCGGGTCGGGCTGATCTCCTATCCGGCGAAGGCGGGCAGCGGCGACGCGGTGTTCGAAGCGGCGCTGGAGGCGGGGGCCGAGGACGTGACGTCGAGCGAGGACGGCCACGAGATCTGGACCGCGCAAGGCGACCTGCACGAGGTGGTCGGCGCGCTGACCCCGGTGCTGGGCGAACCGGAGGGCGCCAAGCTGGCGTGGCGGCCGCAGACGATGGTCATGGTCGACGAGGGCGACGCGGATACGCTGCTGCGGCTGATCGACATTCTCGACGAGGACGACGATGTCCAGACGGTGTGGGGCAATTACGAGGTGTCCGACGAGGTGATGGAGCGGTTGGGATAAGCTGTTCGCAGAAGGTTCGTTCGCGCGGACGCGCGGAGGCGCGGAGGAGGCGTCTCGCTGACGATCGTTTCGCGTCAGCGAGACAGCATGTTGGTTCGTCAGATGCGGATGCGAGAGTCCGCTGGCGCGGACGGGCGTGGACCGCGCGCAACCCCTCCGCGTCTTCGCGCCTCCGCGCGAACCAACCTTCTTGATCGTCCTCGGCCTCGACCCCGGGCTCGGCACCACCGGTTGGGGGGTGATCCGGGCGGAGGGCAACCGGTTGTCGCACGTCGCCAACGGGCGATTGAAGACCGACAGCGCCGCGCCGCTCGCCCGGCGGCTGGCGCATCTCGACACGATGTTGGCGGCGCTGCTGACCGATCACGGCCCGCAAGCGGCGGCGGTCGAGGAGGTGTTCGTCAACACCAACCCGCAATCGACGCTGAAGCTGGCCCATGCGCGGGGCGTCGTCCTGCTGGCGGCCGCGCGCGCCGGGATCGAACCGGGGGAGTATGCGCCGCGGCTGATCAAGAAGGCGGTGGTCGGGACCGGGAACGCGGAAAAAGCGCAGGTCCACGCGATGGTGGCGCGGCTGCTGCCGGGGGTCAAGATCGACGGGGCCGACGCGGCGGACGCGCTGGCGGTGGCGATCTGCCATGCGCATCATTTGGCGAGCGCGCGGCGGGTGGGATAGCGGCCGTCATTTCGCATCCACCCCGGCGGAGGCCGGGGTCCAGTTACGGTGGTGTATCAAATGTGGGCTCGCCGTCCGCAAAGGCCATCGTGACTGGGCCCCGGCCTTCGCCGGAGTGGTGTGAGGAGAGGCGGGACGGGCTCCGGGGATGACGTGGCGCGTTCCATCGCCTAACCGGGCCCGATGATCGCGCATCTGAAGGGCCGTCTCGAGGCGACCGGCATCGACCACGCGGTGATCGATGTCGGCGGGGTCGGCTATTTCGTCGGCGCGTCGAGCAGGACGTTGGCGGCGCTCGGCCCCGTCGGCGAGGCGGCGACGTTGTTCACCGAGATGCTGGTCGCCGAGGACTCGATCCGCCTGGTCGGCTTCGCCCGGATCGACGAGCGTGACTGGTTCCGGCTGCTGACGGGGGTGCAGGGGGTGGGCGCGCGCGTTGCGCTGGCGATCCTGTCGACGCTGGAGCCGGCCGACCTGTCGCGGGCGGTCGCGGCGGGAGATAAGGCGAGCGTCGCGCGCGCCAACGGGGTCGGGCCCAAACTGGCGGCGCGCATCGTGCTGGAACTGAAGGACAAGGTCGGCGGCGTCGTGATCGGCGTCGGCCCCGCCTCGCCGGCGCCGGCGGGAAGCGCGGGCGCGGACGCGGTGTCGGCGTTGCTCAATCTGGGTTTCCGTCCCGCCGAGGCGGCCAGCGCGGTGGCGTCGGCGGAGGAGGAGCTGGGCGTGGGGACGACGCTCGACGCGCTGGTCCGGCTGGCGTTGCGCAAGGCGTCACGCAGCTGAAGCCTATCCGCCCGACCCGCCCGACCCCCACATCCCGACGCCGACCGCCGCCGCGACCCCGGCGAGCAGGCACGCGATCATCATCAGCACGCCGTCGCGGACCAGCAGCGCGAGGCCGAAGGCGGCGATCGCGGCCATCGGCGCGGTGCTGGCGAAAGGGAACAGCTCCAGCGGCGGCACCGTCAGCGCGAGCAGGATCGAGCCGACCGCGGCGACGCGGATGAACGGTCCTTGCGTCAGCGCGGGGAGGCGGCCGTGGAACCAGCGGTCGAAGAAGCTGGCGGTGCCGCGCAGCTTGTCGGTCGCTTTCTTGACTTTGTCCGACTTGACCGAACGATTCTTGAGAAAGCCGGGCAGCCAAAGGTGCTCGCGGCCCCACACCATCTGCACCGCGAACAGGATGATGATCGCGGCGAGGACGGTCGGCAGCCCCGGGATGCCGCCGATGGGCGACATCTCGATCAGCGCGGGGACGAGCAGGAAGGGGCCGTAGCTGCGGCTGCCGAACGCCTCCAACGCCTCGCCGAGCGAAACTTGCTCGCCCGCGTCGGCCAGCTCGTTCAGCTTGTCGAGGATGTCGCCGATACTCTTGGGGTCGTCCGCCATTTTCGGGTGAACGGGCGCCATCGCGCGGCGGTTCCCAGTACGGCGACCAGATGATCCGCCGCGCTCGCTTTGCTGGACGGCTTCGGCGGAAGAAACTATATCAGGGATATGGCGCAACTCAGCATTTCCGTGCCCGCCGATCTGCGGCACTGGGTCGATACGCGCGTGGCGCGCGCCGGCTACGCGGACCTGGATGAGTATGTGCGCGCGCTAATCCGCCGCGATCAGGACGAGTATGAAGCGGACGTGCGGCGGGTACGTGCGCTGGTCGAGCAAGGACGAGCGTCCGGCGTCATCGACGCGGAGCCCGAGGACATCCTAGACGAGATCATCGCTGGTATTCCGACGGCGCATGGCTAAGCTCCGCGTCAGCGCGGAGGCTCGGCGCGACCTTGAGGAAATCGGGAGAGTAGGCGTCCGGGATCATGGCCCTGTCGCCGCCGGCGCGTACCTGGACGGATTTCGCCGGCTGTTCCGGCTCCTTCGGGAGCAGCCTTTCGCCGGACAGGAGCGACCGGAACTCGCGTTGGGCGTCCGCTCCTTGTCGCATCGGCCGCATCGCATCCTGTATCGGATCGAGGACGACACCGTCGTGATCGACCGCATCATCCACCAGGCCCGCGACGTGCGTCGCGCGCTCCGAGAACCGTAGTGACCGACGACCGCCTCCTCACCCCCGCGCGCCGCCCGGAGGACGTCGACGCCGCGCTGCGGCCGAAGTCGCTCGACGACTTCGTCGGGCAGCGGGCGGCGCGGGAGAATTTGCGGGTGTTCATCCAGGCGGCGAAGGCGCGGGGGGACGCGCTCGATCATGTGTTGTTCTTCGGGCCGCCGGGGCTGGGCAAGACGACGCTGGCGCAAATCGTGGCGCGCGAGATGGGGGTGGGGTTCCGCGCCACCTCCGGCCCGGTCATCGCCAAGTCGGGCGACCTCGCCGCGCTGTTGAGCAATCTCGAGGATGGCGACGTGCTGTTCATCGACGAGATCCACCGGTTGCAGCCCGCGGTCGAGGAGGTGCTGTATCCGGCAATGGAGGACCGCGCGCTCGACCTGATGATCGGCGAGGGACCGAGCGCCAGGAGCGTACGGATCGACCTGCCGCGCTTCACGCTGGTCGGGGCGACGACGCGGCAGGGGCTGCTGACGACGCCGCTACGCGATCGCTTCGGCATCCCAGTCCGCCTGCAATTCTACACCGTCGAGGAACTGGAGCGGGTGGTGACGCGCGCCGCCGGGTTGCTCGGGCTGGCGATCTCGGCGGACGGCGCGGTCGAGATCGCGCGACGGTCGCGCGGCACGCCCCGGATCGCTGGGCGGCTGCTGCGCCGGGTGCGCGATTTCGCCGACGTGGCGGGGGAGGCGATCGTCGACCGGCGCGCCGCGGATGCGGCGCTCAACCGGCTGGAGGTCGACGCGCTGGGGCTGGACGCGATGGACCGGCGGTATCTGACGATGATCGCCGACGTGTACCGGGGCGGCCCCGTCGGCGTGGAGACGCTGGCGGCGGGCCTGTCCGAACCGCGCGACACGGTGGAGGAGGTGATCGAGCCGTTCCTGATCCAGCTCGGCCTGATCGCCCGCACCGCGCGGGGGCGGTGCCTGAATGCGGGCGGGTGGAAGCATCTGGGGCTGAACCCGCCGGCGGGCAGTCAAGAGGGGTTGTTCGACGGGTGAGCGCGACTTGCGGGAAGGCTTGCTTGCCGGCCGGAACCACGCCATCGCTGGGGCAGCGGTTCAGACGCCTGGCCGGCCAAATTCGACAAGCGAGGGACGATGACCGCAGTCAGCCAGCAGATCACGCAGCTGCAGGCCACGGCGTGGAACGACTGGCTTGTCACCCGCCAAGAGCGCAACGCGATCTTGAGGCTGCTCCGGTCCGACCGCGACATGCCGGCGACGGTGCGCGATCTGCAGGCGACGGGTGAGCTCGGCAAGCTCCTGGCGAACTTCATGGCTGGTGGTGGGCCACCGCAGTTCAGCGAGGCGGCCGAACTGGCGCAGATCCTTGGCGCGGGGTCGGGGCTGGCGGCGGGTGGCCTGATCGAGGGATGGCCCAACTGGCCGTTGCGGCTGCAATTCCTCTTCCGCCTCAGCAATCATGCCCAGGCGAACTTTCGCCAACTGGGCGCCCGGTTCGCCGCCAGGACATATAATCCGGCCGGCCATCCCGACCTTCTGCCGAGTGGGTCGGACGCCGCGCGTCAGCCGTTCGGCGGCGTCGGCGCCACGGGGGTGCCGGCGACCGCGGTCTCCGTCCAGCTCGGCGATCAATGGCGTCTGTTGCGGGGCGACTCGGCGACGGAAGCCCGTTATCGCAACCCGATCCCGGGAAGCTTGCCCGGCTATCTCGCGAGCCTGACTCCCGCGCAACGGCGCAACCAGGCCCGGCATCTCCTGATACAGCCGATCAACACGGTCGTGCCTTTCTCCTACCTGGGCGGACGGCCTTCGCGGGCCGACGTCTTGCGCGTGGCGGGGGCCGCCTACCGGCTGCAACCGGCGCTGGTGGCGGCATTCATCCTGGCGGAGCAGCGCGACCAGTCGCGCAACGAGGATGCGGTCGAGTACAGCGCCGCGACCAATATACTCAAACAGGCCAATACCTCGATCGGATTGGGGCAGGTCGTCGTGTCGACGGCCAAACGGGAGGATCTGTTCTCGCGCCTGCTCGGCCCGTTCCGCATGAGCTTGACACACGATCAACTGTCCGAATTGCTGGTGTCGGAGGAATTCAACATCTTCGCCGTCGCCAAGTACATACGCCTGGTCGCCGATCGCGCGACGAAGCAGACGATGACGACGCTGCCTAACACCAACGCCAAATTTCCAGGGATGAGCTTCTCCGCTTTTGGCCGCGCCTCGAGCGACTGGCCGCTCGACAACATACGCGCGCTGGGGTCGGAGTATACGTCGAAGCCGTGGGACGACCGGCTTTCGCCGGGCTGGGGCGATTTCGTCTACGAGGCGTATAACGACATGACACGCTCGGGTGTTTTTTGATAGGACCGCCTGTGTTCGCCACCCTTTTCCGCGTCGGTCTCGTGACCGTCGCCTTGACCGCGTGTCAGGCGCGAGGAGTCGATATGCAAACATCCGAAGCGCGCGTGGACGGCGCCGTCCTGACGATCGGCGTTCCCGACGGGTTCGTCGCCACGCCCGGCCAAGATGGGTTCGTGGTCCGGCCGAACGACCATGCGGAGCGACGCAGCATTTACGAGATTACCGTGACCCTCGGACGCGCTAGGGCCGCCGCCACGCCACTGACCGAAACGCGGCGGATCGGCGGGCGGACCGCGACTTACCGCATCGACCGCGAGGAGGGTGGCGGATCGGGCGGCGACGAAGTCACGCTTATCGCCGAACTTCCGTGCCCGTCCCGCGTCATCCGCGTGCGCCTCGACACGCAAGCGCAGAACGGCGGCGAACCGGACCTGGAGCCCGTCTGGGCGGTGCTCGAAGGGGCGGGGTGTCGACCGGGCGGCTAGCGATGGGACCCGCTTGGGATGGCGAGCAAGCCCGTGCCCGACGTGGGCTGTTCCAAATGCGATTACGATTTTAGGGGATCGCGCGACCGAAGCGATAGCAATCGCCTATGAAAGGGTGGCAAGCAGCATGTTCTTAGTCGCGATTTTCACGATGCTGGGCTTTTCAGCGCCGCAGAACACCGTTCCACTATGGCCGCCACCGCCGGTCGTCGCACCTGAACCAGTCGCCACCGTGCGTGTCGTGCTCACCACCAGCGAAGGCCCGATCACGCTGGAGCTGGACAAGCGCGCGCCCGTGACGACCGCCAATTTCCTGCGCTACCTCGACGCCAAGCGGCTCGACGGGATCACCTTCTACCGCGCGATGAACCTTGGCCCCGACAGTGGGCTGATCCAGGGCGGGGTGCGCGACGCGGCGCGGCTGTATCCGCCGATCGCGCATGAGCCGACCAGCACGACCGGGATCAAGCACCTCGACGGCACGATCTCGCTGGCCCGCGCCGCGCCCGGGTCGGCGCGCGCGGATTTCTTCATCACCGTCGGCGCGATGCCGTCGCTCGACGCGGACCCGACCAAGCCCGGCGACAATCTCGGCTTCGCCGCGTTCGGCCGGGTGGTGGAGGGGATGGACGTGGTCCGGCGCATCCTGGCCGCGCCGACCTCCCCGACCGCCGGCGAGGGCGCGATGCGGGGGCAGATGCTGGCCGACCTGGTCAGGATCGTCTCCGCGCGGCGCGCGCGCTGAGCCGGCGGCGGTGGCAGCGCCGCTCCCAACCTGCTAGCCACCCCCAATGCCGACCGCCGCCGCTTCCGCCCGCGAGATCCTGGTCCGTCTTCACGACGTGATGGCGGCGCGGACCACCGCGCAGGCCAAGCTCAACTCGGTCGTCGGCATCGTCGGCGAGGCGATCGATAGCGAGGTGTGCTCGATCTACCTGCTGCGCGAGGGTGTGCTCGAACTCTACGCGACGCGCGGATTGGCCCAGGAGGCGGTCCACGTCACGCGGCTCGCGATGGGCGAGGGGCTGGTCGGCAGCATCGCCGAGCGGATCGAGGTGCTCAACCTCGACGAGGCGGCGTCGCATCCCGACTTCGCCTACAAGCCCGAGACCGGCGAGGACCGCTTTCATAGCTTCGCCGGAGTGCCGATCATACGCCGCGAGCGCGCGGTCGGGGTACTCGCCGTCCAGCATGTCGATCCGCGTCGCTATGCCGATGTCGAGATCGAGGCGCTGCAGACGGTGGCGATGGTGTTGTCCGAGCTGATCGCCAATGCCGGGCTGATCGACGCCGGCGCCGCCGCTCAGCGCCCGCAATCGACCGCGCCGACCCGCATCCTGGGCCAGAAACTGGTCGACGGCATGGCGGCCGGATGCGCGGTGTTCCACCAGCCGCGCGTCACGATCGAGCACACCGTCGCCGAGGATACCGAGGCCGAGCGCCACCGCGTCTATGCC
>CAXTRJ010000050.1:0-13980 GCA_964246585.1 uncultured Sphingomonas sp.
GGGTGGGGGCCGCCCTGCCCGCGACCGGCTGGGCCTGCCGCGCCCAGGTCGGCGCCACGGCCAGGATCGCCGCGCACGAGGCCAAGAGGCCGAGATGGCCGCGACTGGATACTCTGCTCAAACCATGTTCCTCTTCATCGGATCACATTCGGGCGCATGCCCGGATATCAACGCTTGGCGGCGCTCGCCGCGGCACTCCACCGAAACGTCGCGGCGGCGTAGGATGGCAGGCGATAGCTGAACGCGCCACCGGGCGAGTCGACCGCCACGTCGGCCGCGGCTTGCGTGTTGTTGAACGCCAGCAACACCTGCGACCCGTCCGGATTGACGAACGCCACCGTCTGGATGCCATCGTCGTTGGTCGTGGAGGCGATACGCCGCGCGCCCGTCCGAACGAAACGGCTGAGATGGCCCAGCGCGTAATATTCCGGATTGCGCGTGACGTCGCCGGTCTGGCTGTTGATCCTGACCACGCCACGGCAATCGTTGCAGCCGCCGAGGTGCGGGCCGTGATTCTCGTCCAGCGCCATGTTCCACAACAGCACGCCGCGCGCCCAATTGCGCGTGGCGCCGATCATCAGCGTACGGATGTTGTAGGAAAAGGTGCTGCTCCAACCGGGGGAGAACTCGCCACCACTGCATTCGGTGAAGAACGTGTCCTTGTCGGGGAAACGGTCGTGCACGGACCCCTGCGCGCTGACGTCGCCGCGGTAACAGTGCCAGGCCACGCCGGAGATGAAGCTCGCCGCCTTCGCGTTCGACAGCACGGCGATCGGCTGCGCCGACAAATCCCAGTTGTGATCGAGCTCGAGGATCCTGGTGGTGAGATTGGCGGCGCGGAACGCCGGCCCGACATGATCGCCGATCAGCGCGATGCGCTGGTCCGGGCTGAGCCGCATGCCGGGATAATCGCCGGGCTCGAAATCGGGTTCGTTCTGGATGCTGAGATAGTCGACCGGCACGCCTTCGGCGGCGAACGCCTGGACCGTCCGCGTCAGGTACGCGGCGAACGGCGCGTAGGCGTCGGCGCGCAGCGTGCCCTTGATCAGCGAATCGTTCGTCTTCATCCAGGCCGGTGGGCTCCACGGCGACGCCATGACCGCCAATTGCGGGTTCAGCGCGCGCGCGGCGCGCACGGTCGGCAACACGTCCTCGCGCGCGGGCGCGATGGAGAAGTTCGCCAGCGTCGGGTCGGTCTGGCCGCTTGGCTGATCGTCGTAGCTATAGTGCGTGCGCGAATAGTCGGAGGAACCGATCGTCACCCGCGTGAAGCCGAACCGCTGACCGTCGGCGCCGAACAGATCCGTCAACAGCGCATCGCGCTGAGTGGCCGACATGACGCGCTGCATCAGATACGCCGACGCATCGGTGATCGCCGCGCCGAAGCCCACGATTTCCTGGAAGCGCTGCGCCGGATCGATCCTGACCGCGGTGGCGGGCGCCCCGCCGTTGAACAGCTGCAGCGCCGGCTGGGGCGCGAGCAGCGCGGCCTGGTCGGGGGTCGTCAGCCAGACCTCGACGGTGGCGCCGGTCGGCGATGCGGGCGTTGGGCTGGCGGCTGGGGTCGGCGTGGGCGTTGATGTGGGAGTTGGCGCGACGACCACCGGCGCGCTCGACGAACCGCCAATACCGCCGCCGCACCCGGACATCATCGCCGCCGTGACGAGCGCGACGATGGAGGCGCCCTTGCCCCCGCCGGTACGAACGAAACGCGCTTGCGTTACGGGATACGCTTGTTCGGTCAAGTCGTCCTCCCTCCGGCCACGGGCAGACAACCCGCCGGCCCGCGCGTCTCACCGATCTATCGCCGCGATTGGAAGCGCTTCCAAACCAGTGGTCGCTGCTTTGCTTTAATTTGTCAACAAGCCGCCTCAGCGGCGGCGCGGCGCGGGTGGCGCGGTGGACGAGCGCGCGACGATCGCGTGGGCGATCGTCTCGGGCGCGCAAGGCGGCGCGTCCGGCGCGCGCAGCATCTCGGCGAGGATCTCCACCGCGCGCTGGCTCATGTCCTGCAACGGCTGATGCACCGTCGTCAGCGGCGGCCACACGATGCCCGACACCGGCGTGTCGTCGAACCCCGCGATCGACAGCTGCTGCGGCACCGTGATGTCGAGCTGGTGCGCGGCGAACAGGGCGCCGGCGGCCATGTCGTCGTTGGCGCAGAAGATCGCGGTGGGGTTCGGCGTCGCGGCGACCATCGCCGGCAGCAGGTCCTTGCCCGACCGAAAGGTGAAGTCGCCCCGCCGCGTCACCAGGTCGCCCTCCCCCAGGCCATACCCGGCCAGCGCCCGCACCACGCCGCGATAGCGCTGCTCGGCCGAGAGATGTCCCTCAAGCCCTTGAATGAACCCCAGATGGCGGTGCCCGAGCGACAACAGGTAGCAGGCGAGCTCGAATGCGGCGACCTCGTCGTCGATGCCGACCGACGGGACCAGCGCGCGCGCGCGCGGCCCGGGCGAGACGCAGACGATCGCGCAGCGACGCGCCAGGATCGCGCGCGCCAGATCGACGTCGTCGCTGAACGGAGGAGTCAGGATCGCGCCGTTCGCCCGACTGTCGCGGATCAGCTCCAGGATATGGCCGGTGTGGTCGGGCGCGTCCTGGACGACGGCCTGCGTGATGAGTTGCAGCCCCGATCGCGCGCAGGCGCGCAGCGCGCCGATCTCCAGCGCCGATTGGTAGTAGGAATTGGGTTCGCTATCGACGGTCGAGGCGCAGATCAGCATGACCGTCCGGCCATGCCCGCCAGCCAGCGTCCGCGCCTGGACGTTGACCGTGTAGCCGAGCGACCGGACCGCTTCCTGGACGCGGCGACGCACCTTGTCGCTGACGTTGGGCCCGTCGTTCAGGACGCGCGATACCGTGGTCCGCCCGACGCCGGACAGCGCCGCCACGTCGTCGATCGTCGGTTTTCGCGCCGTCAGGTGACCCTCCCTTGGCGACGACCGCATCGCGCCCGCCCCGTTTGCCGGACCTTCGGGGCAAACTCAACCGACCGCCGTGGCGCTCAGCTGGCCGACAGGAAGCTGGCCACGGTCAACCGCCCGTCACGCGGGTTGGCGGACAGCGCCAGATCGGCGGGCAGCGCCGCGCAGTGGAGCAGGCTGCTGCGATAGATCAGCGCGCGGTTATAGGCGGGGGCGAACGCCCCGATCCGCTCGAACAACGCGGTGTCGCCGTCGATATAGCCCGGCGACGGCTCGCCGTGCCGCGCCAGGTCGGCGGCGAGCGCGTCGAGGTAGCGGCGGTGGCGCGACTGGTCGACCGTCTCGAACCCGGTCGCGCGGTGACGGTAGAAGCTGGTGCCGCCCCGGTCGCCATGGGTCAGATAGTGCAGGATCGCGATCTTGCCGTCCTCGACCGCGTCGAAATGCGGAATGCGCTGGGGCAGGCTCAGCCGATCGGGCGGGGTCGTCACGAGCGAGTAGAGCGCCCGGTCGACCGCCAGCGACGATCGGTAGCCGAAGATCTTCTGGAGCGCCGCGCCGATCAAGTCGCCGACGCTGGCGAAATAGGCGGGCGGGACGGCCGCGCGAACACCGGGGTAGAAATTGCCCATCTCCGCGAAGCGCACCGTCTCCGCCGCCGTCACGAACCCGTCGGGATCGGACGAGAAACCGTCGATCACGACGACCGGCTCGCCTTCCGCGCCGATCCGCTCGACCCGAACCGATGGTGGATGCGGTCGAACGGTCACCACGCCGCGCCGCGTCAGGCCGGGGCCGGGCAGGTGCGGGCGACGTAGTCGGCGTGGCGCGGCATCACCGCCACGCACTTGCCGATCACCGCCTCGATATCGCCGAGGAACCGCGCGACCGCCGGCCCGTCCTTCAGGTCGGCTAGCGGGTCGTAGCCGCGCGGGATCACGCCTTGGCCCAGGAACACCTGGATCCAGCTCTCCTCGGCGAACATCTCGTCGTCCTCGCGGAAGATGCGGCCATTGGCGGCGAACAGGTCCATCTTGCGCCGGAGCGTCGCGGGCACCTCCATGTCGCGGCAATGCCGCCAGAACGGCGTGTCGTCGCGTGTCGTCGCCTTGTAGTGCAGGATGATGAAGTCGCGGATGCGCTCATATTCGAAGTCGGTCTGGCGGTTGAACTCGTCGACCCCCGCCTGGTCGAAACCGGCGTCGGGCAGCAACCGGACCAGGCGAATGATCGCTGACTGGATCAGGTGAAGTCCGGTCGACTCGAGCGGCTCGAGGAACCCGGCGGCCAGCCCGACCGCGACGCAGTTGCGGTTCCACGCCCGGCGACGCTTGCCGGCCAGGAAGCGCAGGCGGTTCGGCTGGCTGATCGGCGGCGCGTCGAGGTTGTCCAGCAGGATGCGCTCGGCCTCGCCCTCGTCCATGAACCGGCTGGCGTAGACATGGCCGTTGCCGGTGCGATGTTGCAGCGGGATACGCCATTGCCAGCCGGCGGGCCGCGCGGTCGATCGGGTATAGGGGGTGAAGTCGGCGCTCCGCTCGCACGCCACCGCCACCGCGCGGTCGCACGGCAGCCAGTGGCTCCAGTCCTCGTAGCCGGTCTCCAGCGCCTCCTCGATGACCAGCCCGCGAAAGCCCGAACAGTCGACGAACAGGTCGGCGGCGATCACCGCCCCATCGTCCATCACCACCGACTCGACGAAGCCGTTATCGGGTCGAAGCCGGACGCCGGCGATCCGCCCCTCGCGGCGCCGGACGCCGCGCTCCTGGGCGAAACCGCTCAGATATTTCGCGTAAAGCCCGGCGTCGAAGTGGAACGCGTGCGCGATCTGGCCGATCGGCGAGGTCGGCCGGTCGCGCGCCGCGCGCATGAACCGGTTGTCGAGCGCCGCCGCGGTGTTGATCGAATAGCGATCGAACGGCGGCACGTCGCCGAGCGAGCGCGCTTTCAGCCAATATTGATGGCAGCGAAGCCATTCCAGCTCCTGCCCGATCACGCCGAAGCCGTGGACGTAGCTTTCGCCGCGCCGCCACCAGTCGACGAATTGGATGCCGAGCTTGAAGCTGCCCTGGGTGCGTCGAAGGAAGTCGTCCTCGTCGAGCCCGAGCAGTTCGTTGTATTTCTTGATCGCCGGGATCGTCGCCTCGCCGACGCCGACCGTCCCGATCGCCTCCGACTCGATCAGCACGATCTCGTAGAGGCCGCCGAACAGCTTGGCGAGCAGCGCCGCCGTCATCCACCCGGCCGACCCGCCGCCGACGATCAGGATGCGCTTGAGCTGTCTCATCGTCCCCACATTATCGCCGACGGCGACGCGAAGCGAGGGCGGCGTCGATCCACCGCCCGCGCCCGCCAACCGGTCAGAACCGGTAGTTCAGCCCGACCAGGAAGCTGCGGCCGTAGCGCTCGTAATCCTGCAGCAGGAAGTCGCCATCCGCGGTCTGGGGCCCCTGGAAGTCCAGCCCGAGCCTGGTTCGGTAGGGCGAGTTGGTCAGGTTGTAGACCTGCACCTGGACGCCCAGACCCTCCAGCGCGCCGCTCTGGACCGTGTAGCCGATCTGAGCGTCGACCTGCCGCTCGGCCAAGATCTCGGTAGCGCCGCGCGTCGCGAACAGCTGGACCACCTCGCCCTTGAAGCCCGAACGGTAGCGATAGTTGATCCGCGCCTGGAACCCGTTCTGGTCATAATAGCCGGTGGCGTTGTAGACGGTGCCCGACAGGCCCGCGATGCGGACCGCCTGGTCCGGGTCGGCGTTGCCCGAGGTGTCGATGTCCGACTCGGTCAGCGACAAGCTTCCCTGCACGCCGAACCCGTTCAGCACATCGACGATCGTCCCGAAGTTCAGCGCGCCGCTGAACTCCAGTCCCTGGACGACGCCGCCTTGACCATTGGCCGGACGCGTGATCGGACCAAGCGGGTTGACGATGACGCCGGCGGGGATGGCGTTGGAGCCCGCCGGTTGCGGAACGCCGGTGAAATCGAACGTGAGCGTCTGGTTGAAGATGTAGGTGTTCAGGTTCTTGTAGAACCCGGCGATCGAGACGTAGGTCGTGGGATTGATGTACCATTCATACGCCAGGTCGAGCGCGTCGGCGTCCCAAGGCCGCAGCCTCGGGTTGCCGCCCGTGGCGGAAAACGCGTTGACCACCGACCCGGGCGTGCAAGGCTGGTCCTGGCAGACGAACGTGTTGAAGCTGGGCGTCACGTTCGCCCGCATCTCGTCCATCCGTGGCCTGGCGAGCGTCTTGGACGCGGCCGCCCTGATGCGGTGCCCCCCTCCCAGGTCATAGATCAGGTTCACGCTCGGCAGGACATTGGAATATTGATCGCCATCGGTGATATTGGCGGGCACGACGACGCCGTTGACGTTGTTGATGACGACGCCGGTCGATCGCTGGTCGACGGCGATGATCTGTACGCCGACATTGCCGCGTAGGCGACCCCAATCGATCCGGGTCTTGGCGAAGACCGTGAAGACGTCCTCGGAAATGTCCCAGTTCTTGTCGTAGAAGTTGGCGTCCTGGATTTGCCGCTGGGTATAATAGGTGTCGAGCAGGTCGGCCGCGTTGTAGCTCAGGATGTCGCCGAAGCCGGCGAAGCCGAGCGAGGTCGGCTCCTTCAGGAAGCGCGGGTCGACCAGCACCTGCTGACCGCCGACGACACCGCGGGGATCGAGGAACAGGTCGGCGTCGTAGACGAACTTGTTCTTCTCGCGGCGGGTATAGTTGACGCCGATGTCGAGGCCGCTGAAGAACCCTTCGACATCCTTGCTGAAGCCGAGGTCGACCGCGTAGACCTTTTCCTCGACGTCGGGCAGGCTGATCCGGCCGTCATGGCCCCAACCACCCCAGGGCGCGCGATCGCCGAGCGACACCTGCGACGCGTCGGCATAGTCCAGTCCTTCCGAATAGGTCGGGAAGTCGTCGGGGGGCGTATCGAACCCGATCGAGTCGAACGTCCGGCCGATATCGGGCGTCGCCGGCGACACGCCGCCCACGCCGCGGCCATAGCCCGCATAGGTCTCGATGAAGCTCTCGGTCCGCTTGTTCTGCGAATAGGAAAGGTCGAGCGCGACACGCGTCTGATCGTCGATCGTGAACTGGTTGTTCAACCCGAACGACAGCAATTCGTCGTTACGGTCGTTCACGTCGTTGCGGATGATCGGCACGACCCTGTTCGCCACGCCCGACCGCCCGATCAGCGTGCCGCCACGATCCTCGGTGACGACGTTGGTGAAGCGGGCGTTGTCGGCGAAGGGATTGGAGAAATACTGAATCCCGCGCCGGATTTCCTCCTGGTCGAACCGGGAATAGTAGCCGTCGAACGTGGCATGATAGGCGTCGCCCGGCTCCCATTCGAGAATGCCGATGAACGCGTCGCGCTTGGCGAGGCGCGAGGTGACGAACAGCTCCTGCCCGTTGACGAGTTGCGCGCCCCTCGCGGCGGCCGGGGACACGAAGGGATCGGTCGGCGAACCCTCGCCACCGAACGCCTCGTAGTTGTACGCCTTGAAATGCTGGTTGCCCGACGGCTGGTCGAGGCGGGCGTAGCCGAGCGCGATGCCCAGCGTGCCGTTGGCGAACTGGTCGATGTAGCTGATGCTGGCGCGGCCGCCATAGTTGCGGACGTCGTCGTTCAGCTTGCCGAGGTCGTTGACCTCGCCGCGGATGTTGACCGCGAGCGCCTGCTTGCCGAACTCGAGCGGACGCACGGTGCGAAGATCGGCGGTGCCCGACAGGCCCAGGCCGGCGATGCGCGCGTCGGGCGTCTTGTAGACGACGACGCTGGCCAGCAGCTCGGCCGGGTACTGGTCGAACTCGACCGAACGGTTGTCGCCAGAGCTCGCCTGCTGGCGTCCGTTGAGCAGCGTGGTGGTGAAGTCGGGCGCGAGGCCGCGGATCGAGATCACCTGCGCGCGACCGGCGACGCGCTGCGTCGCGAGGCCCGGCAGGCGCGCGATCGACTCGGCGATCGACACGTCGGGAAGCTTGCCGATATCCTCGGCCGACACCGCCTCGACAATCGAGTCCTCGTTGCGCTTCAGCTCGATCGAGTCCGCGATGCCGCGGCGGATGCCCGTGATCACGATGTCGCTGTCATCGGAGACGGAGTCCGGCTGGACGTTGCCCGGCTGTTGCGCGGGCGCGTCCTCCGGGGGCAACGCCTGACCGATCGCTTCCTGCTGTTCGGTCCGGCTCTCCTGCGACTCGGTACTGCCCGGCACCGGCGCCGCGGCTTCCTGCGCGAAGGCGGTGGTCGGCAGGGCGGTCGCGATCGCGATCGCCGACGCGGCGAGACGAAGGCGCGACAGCGTGGCCCAGGAACGCGAGTCGACGGACTTCAACATCTAATCCTCCCCCTTTACGACAGGCGCATGATCGCCTGCGGCGCGAGTGGCCTCGAATGGGCCACCTTGGAAGCGCTTCCAACGATTAGAGGATTCGCTTGACGGGTGCAATAGACCTGTAACGAGATCGCTGATCGCCGCCGGTTATTCGAACCGGCGCGTCGTGTCCGAAGCGACCGGACGTCGTAGGCCCGGCGCGTTGGCGCGAGCATGATGACGATTGGGCTCGGACCGACCGACGGACCGCTGGGCGGTCAGTCATGAGCTCGGACGAAAGCCGCGCGAACAATCATTCGCTGTCACGTCGAGTCCTCGACCCCCTCCACGGGGCCGTAAAATGAACACCAATCGCTCCTAAGCTTGTCGGCAAACCGGACGCTAGGGCGGAAACTGGCGGAGACGGAGGGATTCGGACCCTCCCTTCCCAACGCTTTCTGAAATCGAGCAAATCTGCTAGCTAAGGTCCTAGAAACTCTCGCGTTTTCTGCCTTGGAGCAGTGCCGAAAAGTCCGCACCGGTTCGCGCCAGATCGTCCTGATCCGCGACTCAAACCCGGACGGAAACCCGGCTGCTAGCGATGCCAAGCGGACGATGCGGGAGCCGAACCAACCCGGCTGCCGATTGCAGCCGGCATGAGGAGCCAGGCAAGCCGATATGTCGCGCACGATGCACAAGCTCACCGCCCGCCAGGTCGAGGTGCTCAGCGGACGATGCGGGAGCCGAACCAACCCGGCTGCCGATTGCAGCCGGCATGAGGAGCCAGGCAAGCCGATATGTCGCGCACGATGCACAAGCTCACCGCCCGCCAGGTCGAGGTGCTCAAGACGCCAGGCTGGCACGGCGACGGCGGCGGCCTTTGGCTCCGGCTGGACAAGGACGGCTCGAGGCGGTGGGTCTTCACCTGGGAACGCGACAAGCGTCGGCGCGAGATGGGACTCGGCAGCGCTGTCGACGTCTCCCTCAAGAAAGCCCGCGACGCCGCCGCCGCTGCGCGGGAGATGCTCGCGCAAGGTCTCGACCCGGTCGAAGAGCGCCGCGCGGCCGAGCGGGCCGCGCAGGCGGAGAAGGAAGCGGAGCTCGCCGCCTCGGCCGTGCCGCTCTTCGGAACGTACGCGGAGGCCTACATCGACACGCACGAGGACGGCTGGAAGAGCCCGAAACATCGGCAGCAATGGCGCAACACGATCACGACCTACGGGGTTAGCCTGCTGGAAAAGCCTATCGATGAGATCACGAGCGACGATATCGTCGCGGTGTTGAAGCCGATCTGGCGCAAGGTACCCGAGACGGCGGGACGGCTGCGCGGTCGCATCGAGAACATCTTGGACGCCGCGAAGGCGGCCAAGCACATCGCGAGCCCGTGGGAGAACCCCGCGCGCTGGCGCGGCAACCTCATCCACCTGCTGCCGAAGAGGCGCAAGAAGTCGCAGGTCAAACACCATGCGGCGATGCCCTATGCGGAGCTGCCCGGCTTCTATCCGAAGCTGCAAGCCCGACCGGCGACCGCCGCCAGGGCGCTCGAGTTCACCATTCTCTATGCGACGCGGACGAGCGAGACGCTCTGCATGACGTGGAGAGAAGTCGATCTTGAGATGCGGATCTGGACCATTCCGGCGGAGCGGATGAAGATGGAGGCTGAGCATCGCGTTCCGCTGACGGAGCGCGGGATCGAGATTCTGCGCCTTCAAGCCAGGCGCTCGAACCAGGAGCCGGACGCCTATGTGTTCCCGGGCGAGAGGCCGGGCAGGCCGCTGTCCAACATGGCCATGACAATGATGCTCCGCCGCATGGACCTAGGCCACTACACCGTCCACGGCATGCGTAGCGCGTTTCGCGACTACATGGGCGACATGACCGATCACCCGGAGTCGGTCGTCGAGCATGCGCTGGCGCATCAGGTCGGCGACGAGACCGAGCGCGCCTACCGCCGCGGCGATGCGTTCGCGAAGCAGCGCACCCTCACGCGTGACCGGGAGATGTATCTGCTGTCGGAAGCCAAGGCGAAGACGCCCCGGCGTCGCTCCAAGGCGGCCCGGTCCGATTTACCGCTCGCCGCTTGAGCCGCTGCCGGTCACCTCGCCGACCCAGCGGTCGATGTCACGAGCGCTCCATCGTACGGCGGCGGCCGTGACGCGATGCGGCTTCGGGAACTTGCCCTCGGCGATCATCGCATAAATCTTCGTCTTGCCCAGTCCGACACGCCGCTTCACCTCGCTCATGCGCAGCAGGGCGTCTCCGGCCGGCTCCGGCAAAGCGGTCACGACGCAGCCCGCTCGCGCGACTGTCGCGCCCGATTGAACGCGCGATCGCTTTCCAGGAAGCCGGCCAACATGGCGGGGATGAGTTCCGCGACGGGTTCGGGCTGGCCGTAGATTTTGGCGTACAGCGCCGCGTAGTCGGTGAGCGCCTGGTTGAGCTCCGGCGTGAGGCTGATCGTGACCTTGACCGGTACCCGATCAGGCAGCTTGGGCAATTTCAGCATTATCCGCTCCACGGTTCGAGCACGAGATCCTTGTTGACGACCACGCGCAACGGCCAGCCCAGGCGGACGGTGATCGTCGGCTGGATGTTCAGGTTCTTGGACACGATCTGGTCGCTAGCTCGCGACGCGCTCTGCTGTGTCGTCTCGCGGATGGCGCGCACGAGGTCGCCCTCGCCGCCGATGCTGAGCTCCGTGCCGACGCCGAGCAGCGTGGACAACGCCACGCCCTTGAGGAGCTGCCAGGTATGCAGATCGACCTTGTCGGCGAGTCCCGCAAAGCCCCGGGCGTCGCTCGCGGGCATGTTGTCGATGCGGAGCGACGATCCGTTCGGCAGAATGATGCGCTGCCAGACGACGAGGGCGCGCTTCTGCCCAAATGCCACCACGCTGTCATAGCTTCCGATCAGCCGCGAGCCTTGTGGGATAAGGAGCGTGCGGCCCGTCACGCTGTCGTACGCGTTCTGCGTCACCTGCGCCGTGATGAACCCCGGCAGGTCGGAGTTGATGCCGGTGAGCAGGCTCGCCGCGATGACACTGCCCGCCGACAGCGTGTACGGCGATACCGCGCGCGTCAGCGCGTGCGGGTTCACGTCGTCCCGATCGCGGGCATTACCGAGGAAGTCGGCCTTCCGCTGCTGGCTGCCAGGATCGCGCGCCGGATCGAGCGCGATGGCCGACCGCTCGGTTGTCGCGGTCGCCGACGCAGTTACCGGCTCCGCCGGACTGTCGACCGTCGCCACGGCAGACGGCCGGGCGGCACCGCCGGTCTGTACCATGACGCCTGACTCACGCGCGGCTTTTCGTTCGGCCGCAAGCCGATCGCGCGCCGCTTCGGCCTGACTTTCCAGACGACGGGTGCGCTCGACGTCCGGACCGGCCGCGACGGACATCGCCTCCCCGCCCTGCTGCGCTTTCAAGATCGGTCGACCGAGATCGCCGGGCAACGGCGGCCCGAGCACGGGCACGTCGCCGTAGGTCTTCGGCGCGTTCGCCAGCGCGTCGGGAGGCGCCTTCACGCCCTCTTCCGGCCGGTTGTCCTCGTTCGCCACGACGCGGAAGGTAGGCGGCTTCAGCGCCACCCAGGCGACACCGACGAGCGCGGTCGAGCCGAGCGCCGCGGCACCGATGATCACGCCGCGCCGGAACCGGACGACGCGGGCGGGTCGGCCCCGCAGCACCATCGTCTCCGGGTCGACCTTCGGCGGGGCTGCCTGTTCGGGCGTCTCGGTCACGACCGCCGTCCTTTACGCTGGTCGCGCGACGGCTCCTCGCCGACGCGGCTGATCGTGACGACCTGCTGCGGCTCGGTGGCGAGACGTAGCTCGGCCCGGTCAAAAAGCCGATCGACGACGTAGTAGCGCCCGCGTACCCGATAGTTGACGAGCTCGGCCTCGTTCTTAGCACCGATCAGGAACAGCGGCGGCGCCTCGGTCACGGCGATGGAGGCGGGGAACTCGATGAAGGTCTGCCGGCCGTCGTCAAACGCGCGCAGCGGTCGCCAGGGCGGGTCGTCGCCGCCGATCCGGTAGCCGAACCGGAGCGCCTCGACCTGGAGCCCCGCCGCGACCGGCGGCGCGGCGTCGGCTTGCGCTTTGACTCGGGCAATCGCGAGCAGTGCGTCCTGCGGGTAGGTCCAGGAGATCGCCGCCATCGCGGTGGCCGCCGTGCTCTCGAGCTGGAGATGGTAGATGCGCCGATCGGTCGCGATGACGAGGTTGGTGCTCAAACCCGGCGCGAACGGCTTGACAAGGATGTGAGTGCGCTTGGCCTCGCCGGCACCGCTCGACGTGTCCCCGACCGTCCAGCGGACGGTGTCGCCGGCTGCGACCGAGACGAGCGTCTCGCCGGACTGGAGGGCAATGTCGCTGACCCGCTCCGGCGCTGTGTAGAGGCGGTACACGACGCCTTCCGAGTAGGGGTAGATCTGCACGGCATTGACGAACCCCGGCGTGATCGGTTCGCGCAACGCAGCCCGGTTCGCGGCGGTGACGCGTGCGGCTGGCGCCTTCGATCTCGTTCGCTGAGCCCCCGTCGGTGCTGGGATCGACAGCAGAACGGCTGATGCGAGCAGGATAGTGCGGTTCATTGGTCGGTCCTCTGGTTCTGGGGCGAGCTGGCTGGGGCGGAAAGGTTCGGGTCGAGCGGCGAACCGAGCGGCAGGTTTGGCGGGCTCGCGGGGATCGAGGCTGACGGCTCAGGACCAGGTGGTGGCGCGGCGGGCGCTGCCGCCGGCGCATCGAGTTCGCTGCTCCAGTCGATCGCGTCGACGTAGAAGCCGAGCGGGTTCTTGCGGAGCGTGTCGGCCGACTTGGGCGGGCGCACGATCACGGTCAGGATAGCCGTCCAGCGTGACGTACCGGCGGCGCTGCCGCGCTCGAACGCCGTCTCCGTCCATTTGACCTGGAACGAACGATCTGACGCGCGGACGACGCTGGTGACCTGGACCGACACGGTGCGCTCGCCGACGCGGGCGAACGGCTGCGCAGCCCGGGCATATTCGCCCAGGAACAGCGCTCCGCGTGGGGAAGCGAAGTCGTAGGCGGACAGCCACTGCTCGCGCAGCAGCACGGGATCGAGCGAGACGCCGCGCACGTTGGCGATGAAGCGGCCGAGGTGCCACGCGACCTGCGGATCGGTCGGCCGGTAGTCGCTCTCGACCGGGGACACCGCCCGCGCCTCGCCGAGACGATCCACCTCCACGACGTAGGGCACGACGCGGCTCTGCATCGATTGCCAGACGAGCGCGCCCGACAGGCCGGTGGTTAGCGCGAGGCCGCCGAACGCCATCAGCCGCCAGTTCCGGGCCTGGACACGCGCCGAGCCGATCCGCTCGTCCCAGAGCTGGCCCGCCCGATGGTAGGGCGTCTCCGGCTCGGGGGTGCGACCGTAGCGTTGGAGGGAGCGTCGGAAGCGCATCATTCGGGTTCCTTGATGTCCGGGGTTGCGGAAGCGCCGCCGCGATCGCCGTCTTTCAACGTCTGGAGCGCGACGTGGCGGTGGTGACGGCCGGTCTGCTCGCTACGGAGCTGGCGCGCCCAGGCCGGCGCGCCGGAGGCGTCGCCCTCAGGGCCGCCAGCGGTCGCGGGCTTGGGGTTCAGCGCCGCCCACGCGCCCTGACGGCCGCGCTCGGCGGCTTGGCCCAGCCCGAGCGCACCGCTGACCTTCTGCGATGTCGCGCCTTTGACCGCGGCGGCGATACCGCCCATGCTGGAGCCGCCCGCCT
>CAXTRJ010000051.1:0-13752 GCA_964246585.1 uncultured Sphingomonas sp.
GGGCGTGGGTGGCGGCGACAAGGTGAGATCGGGCCGGATCAAGCCGCTACGCAGCCCCGACAGGTATGCCTGGTCGATCCGGGCGACGCCGGCGTCGAGCAGTCGCGGCAGGCCGGCGGCGCTGGCGACGCGCAGCGTGAAGCGCTCGACGATGCGGTTGTCGGGGCCGTGCCGCGCCTCGAACGCGCCGATCACCGGGCCGCCGGGCCATTGACGGTAGAGGCGGACGGTCGGCACCACGATGTCGGACGCGCCATACTGGTCGATGATCGTCCGCCACCATGGCCGCCCCGGCCGGATCGCCTGGCCGGCGTTGAGCAGGAGCGAGTCGGCGCCGGTCCCGGTCGGACGGACATAATCAATCGCGCTGTTGCCGGTGCGGTAGCGCGCCCATGCTTGCTGCCAGGGCGAGCGGGCCTCGAATACCTCGCCGACACCGGCCGAGTATTGGACGGGGATGACCAAGGTCGGCGCCGAGCGCGAGACATAGCTGCTGATGCCAAGCAGCGAGCCGGCGCGGCCACGATCGAAGAGGACGCCGAGCCGGGCGATGTAGCGGGTGGCGCCGATCTGCTCGTCCTCGATGACGATACCCGTCACGATCTGGTCGAGAGTGCCGTCGGACACGGCCGCGCCGCCGCCGCCCAACCGGCGCGACAGCTCGGCCCAGGCCTTGCGTTGCGCCACGCGCCAACCGCCGTAGCGCGCGGCGTCGGCGGTCTTGGCGGCGACGTCGACGGTGACGCCCGACACCTCGTAGTTCGACGAACTGTCGATCGGCGCGACGCCGCGGTCGCCGCCGTCGATTTGCGCCAGCGTCGCGGTCGCCAGCGCGGCGGCGGCGGTCAACCCGAGCATGGAACGAGGCAAATGGCGGCGCATCGCGCGCCTTTTGGCGAAGGGGGCGTGGAAATCCAAGCGCGATGTGGCTAGGCGCGGGAACGATGACCGAAGATCAGCGGCGGAACGCGCCCTACACCTATGCCGATGCCGGCGTTTCAATCGCCGCGGGCAACGCGCTGGTTCGCGCGATCGGGCCGCTGGCGCGGGCGACAAAGCGGCCGGGGGCGGATGCCGAGCTTGGCGGCTTTGGCGGGATGTTCGACCTGAAGGCGGCGGGGTTCGTCGATCCGCTGCTGGTCGCGGCCAACGACGGCGTCGGTACCAAGTTGAAGCTCGCGATCGAGTGGGACCGGCACGACGGCGTCGGCGTCGACCTGGTGGCGATGTGCGCCAACGACCTGATCGTGCAGGGCGCCGAGCCGCTGTTCTTCCTCGATTATTACGCGACCGGCAAGCTCGACGCCGCCGTCGCCGAACGCGTCGTCGCGTCGATCGCGGAAGGATGCCGGCAAGCGGGTTGCGCGTTGATCGGCGGCGAGACGGCGGAGATGCCGGGAATGTACGCGCCGGGCGATTACGATCTGGCGGGGTTCTGCGTCGGCGCGGTCGAGCGCGACCGAGTGCTGACCGGCGCGGGCATCGCGGCGGGCGACGTGGTGCTGGGGCTGGCGTCGTCCGGGGTGCACTCGAACGGCTTTTCGCTGGTGCGGCGGCTGGCGATGGACCGGGGGTGGAAGCTTGAGCGGCCGGCGCTGTTCGACCAGGACCGGCTATTGATCGATATCCTGATGGCGCCGACGCTGATCTACGTGAAGAGCTTGCTGTCGGTGCTGGCGGCGGGACGGGTCAAAGGGATGGCGCACATCACCGGAGGCGGCTTGCTGGAAAACATTCCGCGCGTCCTGCCGGGCGGCGTTCATGCGACGATCGACGCAGATACCTGGGTGCAGACGCGGCTGATGGCGTTCCTCCAGGCGCAGGGCGCGATCGAGCCGGGGGAGATGGCGCGGACGTTCAATTGCGGTGTCGGCATGGCGTTGGTGGTCGCGCCCGAGGAGGCCGACGCGGTCGTGGCCGAGCTGACGACGGCGGGCGAAACGGTTTTCGCCATCGGGCGGATCGACGCGGGGACGCGCGGCTGCACGGTGCGGGGTAGCGCGGGCACGTGGAGCGCGCGGGAAGACTGGACGGCGACGCATGAATGCTAAGGTCGCGGTGCTGATCTCGGGCCGCGGATCGAACATGGCGGCGTTGATCGCGGCGGCGCGCGACTCCGATTGCCCGTTCGAGATCGTCGCGGTCGGCTCCGACCGGCCGGGCGCGGCGGGGCTGGCCACCGCGCACGAGGCCGGGATCGGCACTTTCGCGCTGTCGCCCAAGGAAATCGGCAAACCCGCGTTCGAGGCGGCGCTCGACGCCGCGCTGCGCAGCGCCGGGGCGGAGTTCATCGCGCTGGCGGGCTACATGCGGCTATTGTCGGATGCGTTCGTCGCGCGTTGGCGCGGGCGGATCGTCAACATCCATCCCTCGCTGCTGCCGCTTTACAAGGGGCTCGACACCCACGCGCGGGCGCTGGCGGCAAACGACGCGGTCGCGGGGTGTTCGGTGCATTTGGTGACCGAGGAGCTCGATAGCGGCGAGGTGCTCGGCCAGGCGCAGGTGCCGGTGTCGCCTGGCGATACCGCCGAGACGCTCGGCGCACGCGTCCTGGCCGCCGAGCACGAACTGTACCCACGCATCCTGGCGGAGTTCGTGACACGATGACCGATGCCCCTGCCCTGCTCGCCCGCTTACGCGAGGTCGCCCTCACCATGCCGGAAACGGAGGAGCGCGAGAGTCACGGCCAGCCGACCTTCTTCGTCGCCGGCAAGCAGTTCGCCCAATTCCGCGCCGACCATCATGGTGACGCGATGACCGTTGTGTGCGTCAGGACCAGCGGGGACGACGAGCAGGCGATGCTGATCGAGGCGGACCCAGAGACGTATAGCAAGCCCGCTTACCTGGGCGCGTCGGGGTGGGTGGCGGTGAACCTGGCCGGCGACGCCGATTGGGCGCTGGTCGACGAGCGAGTCGCGTTGTCCTGGGAGTTCGCGGCGCCGGTGCGGCTGCTCGAGGCGGGTGGACGATGAGCGAGACCCCGCGCGAACGGCAGGAAGCGGCGGCGACCCGGCGACGCTGGGTTTCGCTGGCCGAACTGGTTGCGGTCGCCGGCGTACTGATCGGCGCATTGGGTCTGTACAACAACTGGTCGGAGCGGCGGACGGCGGAGGCGGAGAAGGCCGTGGCGAGCGTCGGCGAGCAGCGGGCCCGGGCGCGGCTGAACCTGGTCGCGACGGTCGAGGGCGGTGGCGACCGCGCGGTGTTGCGTGACGACAAGCACGACCTGCGCGAGGTGACTATCGCGTTTCCAAAGGCGCTCGGCATTCCGGTGCAGCGGCCGGTGGCGGAGGCAGCGATCGAGCGCGATTGGTTCGCGGGCGTGCTGCTGAAGGCGACCGACGGCGGTGCCGACGAGCGCGAAGGGCGGCTGCCGGTTCTGGTCACCGCGAGCTATTGGGACGACGACGTGTCGCGGCGAGCGAGCGCGGTGTACGACGTGGCGTGGCGAACGGAGGGGCGCGTGCTGCGCGGCCGATCGCTCACGATCGAGGCGGTGCGGCTGCGCCAGCGTGGCGGGTCGCAGGCGGTGGTCGACGCGGCGTGGGCGCGGGAGAAGCCGGCCAGCTAGGCGGCGATATCGCGCGCGTAGATCACGTCGTCGTGCCAGGTTGCGCCGACGAGGAACCGCCGTTCGCCGGCGAGCGTGAGACCCTGACGCTCGTAAAAAGCGCGGGCGAGCGTGTTGGTCGCGAGCACGCCAAGCAGCAACCGGCGCTTGTCCATCTCCATGGCGTCGCGGGTCGCTTGATGCAGTAGCGCGCTGCCGAGGCCGGTGCCGCGGGTCAGGGTCAACGCGTAGATGCGGCGGAGCTCGATATCGCCGGTCGCGGGCTCGACCGGGAGTTCGGGCGGGACCAGCAGAGTGTAGCCGACCGGGGCGCCGCCGTCGGGATGCTCAGCCAGGGTGACGACGCTCGCCGCGTCAGCCGCCCAACCGGCGAACTTCTCGGCCGAGCTGTTGCGGGCGCAGTGGGCGACGATGTCCCCGCCCGACAGGATGCCGGCGAATGTTTCGAGAAAGCTGGCGGCGGCGACGATCGCGACGGCGGGCGCGTCGCCCGGGGTCGCGCGCCGCAGCCGCCAGCCCATCAGCCGACGATCTCTTCCGGCGTGAAGAAATAGGCGATCTCGATCGCGGCGTTTTCTTCTGAATCGGAGCCGTGGACGGTGTTGGCCTCTATCGACTCGGCCAGTTCCGCGCGGATCGTGCCGGCGTCGGCGTTGGCCGGGTTGGTGGTGCCCATGACGTCGCGATTGCGCTTCACCGCGTCCTCGCCCTCGAGCACCTGGACGACGACCGGGCCCGAGATCATGAAGCTGACCAGGTCGCCGAAGAACGGCCGCTCGCGGTGAACGGCGTAGAAACCCTCCGCCTGGTCGCGGGACAGCTGGAGCCGCTTGGACGCGACGACGCGCAGGCCCGCCTCCTCCAGCATCCGGGTGACGGCGCCGGTCAGGTTGCGACGGGTGGCGTCGGGCTTGATGATCGAGAAGGTACGGGTCGCGGCCATGATGGTCACGGGCTCCTGTGATGCGTGGGATGAGAAAAGTGGCGGTTCCCTAGTCGGCGAACCGTGGGGAAGCAAGGCTAGGGTCCGGGCCCATGACTGGCGATGGTCTAGACCCTAGGCCACCTGCTCCCAACGACCGGCGTCGTTCTGCTTCCAGTAGCGGCGCTGGACGTCGGGCTTGTCCGCGAGCGCTCGCCAGGCGGTCCGGGCCTCGACGATGCGGTCCTCGTCGAAGAAGTGGAAGGCGCGGTCGAAATCGAGCGCGTCGTCGCGCCAGATGCCGTCGGCGAGCGCCACCGTGCGGGCGCGGTTGGCGGCGTCGACGTCGGGGGCGAGCAGGATCGGCTGCGCGGCGTCGTCGTCCGTGCCGACACAGGCGTGCGGCAGGAAGCTGTCGGGGGCATAGGTCCAGAGCAGACGGTCGAGGCTGGCGCGCTGGGCGTCGTCGCCGGCGACGATGAGGAGGCGCGCGCCGCTGGCGAGCACCTTTTCGGCGATCTGCGGTAGGACGCGGTCGAGCGGGGTCGTGGTGAGGTGGTAGAAGTCGACCTGCATCACGCTCCTCCCCTGGCCCGTCACCCCAGCGAAGGCTGGGGTCGCTTGGTTCGGACCTTTCACGCGCTAGGCCAGAGACCCCAGCCTACGCTGGGGTGACGGGCTCAGGTGCGCGGCCGATCATTCTTCAAAATGGTCCGCGACGAAGCGGTCGAGCAGGCGCACGCCGTAGCCGGTGGCGCCCTTATCCCAGGTCGCCGCCGGCTTGTCGGCCCAGACCATGCCGGCGATGTCGAGATGCGCCCAGCGGACGCCCTCGTCGACGAAGCGCTTGATGAACTGCGCCGCGGTGATCGAGCCGGCGCCCTTGCCGCCGATGTTCTTCATGTCGGCGATCGGGCTGTCGATCATCTTGTCGTAGGTGTCGGACAGCGGGAAGCGCCACAGCTTGTCGCCGGTGGCGAGGCCGGCGGCGAGCAGCTGGTCGGCGAGCGCGTCGTCGTTGGCGAACAACCCGCCATGCTCGTGGCCCAAGCTGACGATCATCGCGCCGGTCAGCGTCGCCAGGTCGACGATCGTCTTCGGCCGGAACGTCTTCTGCGTCCAGGTGATCGCGTCGGCGAGGACCAGCCGGCCTTCCGCGTCGGTGTTCAGGATCTCGATCGTCTGGCCCGACATCGAGGTGACGACGTCGCCGGGCCGCTGGGCGTTGCCGTCGGGCATGTTTTCGACCAGCCCGAGCACGCCGACGACGTTCGCCTTGGCCCCCCGCGCGGCGAGCGCCAGCATCGCGCCGGCGACCGCGCCCGCGCCGCCCATGTCCCACTTCATGTCCTCCATGCCAGGACCGGGCTTCAGCGAGATGCCGCCGGTGTCGAAGGTGACGCCCTTGCCGACCAGCGCGAGATCGGGATCGCCCTCCCCCGCCCCCTGCCAGCGCAGCGCCAGGATGCGCGCCTCGCGCGTCGAGCCCTGGCTGACGCCGAGCAGCGCGCCCATGCCGTGCTCCGCCATCGCCGCCTCGTCAAGGACGGTGACCTCGACGCCGAACTGCTCGACCGCTTTCGTCACCATCGTCACGAAGCTCTCGGGATAAAGCTTATTGGGCGGCTCGGACACCAGGATGCGGGTCAGCGACACGCCGCGCGTCAGGGCGTCTTGCTGCGCCCACGCCTCCTCCGCGCCGTCGGGCGCGCCGGCGATCGTCAGCGATCGCAGCGTCGGCTTCGATTTCTCGGGGAGCTTCGTGCGGTATACGTCGTAGCGCCAGCCGCGCTGAACCGCCGCCGCGGCGAACAGCGCGACGGACCTGGCGGTCGGGGCGGCGGGCAGCGCGGCGCAGTCGAGCGTCACCGCTTCCACGCCGGAGGTGAGAAGCTTGGCGGTGACCGCGCCGCCCGCCAGCGTCCAGTCGCCTTCGCCGCCGCCGCCGATCCCGACCAGCAGCAAGCGTCGCGCGCCAGCCTCGCCGGTCACGAACAGCTCGACGATGCCGCCCGCCTCGCCCTCGAAACGGGCGCCGCCGGCGGCCGCCTCGACCAGCGTACGCGCCTCATCACCGATCGAGCCGAGCCGCGCGTGCGCCAGGCCGTTCTTCTCGATGGGGAAGACCAGGGCCGAGTGGTCGACTTCGGCTTGCGGGACGAACGTGATCTGCATCGGGACGGTAACCTCGAGGATGAGCGGTCTCGACGTCCCTCTAGGCTAGCGGGTCGGCGACGCAAAGCGGCCGCGTCACGATTGCAGGGGGCGTCGGGCGATGCGATAGGACAGCTTCGTGGTCGCCGGCTCCGGCGCCGGCGAGGGGGTATCCGACCAAGTGACGCGTCTCGACCTTTTGGCCTGTTGCGCGTTGCCGGCCGCGTTGGTGCTCGGCGGGGGAGCGTCCGGGCAGGATCTGGGTGACCGTCCGGTGGAGGCCCCGGCCGCTTCCGACACCGTCGCGCCGGTCGGCGACGACCAGGTCCAGTTCAGCTCCGGCGCGCTCGAATATGATATCGATGCCGAGGTGGTTACCGCGACCGGCGATGTCCGCATGGTCCGCGCCGGTGACCGGCTGCGCGCCGACCGGGTGGTGTGGAATCGTAAAACCGGTCGCGTCGTCGCCACCGGCAACATCGCGGTGACCAATCCGCAAGGCGACGTCGCCTATGGCGACGAGATCGAGCTGACCGATACGCTGAAGGACGGCGTGGTCGACAACATGCTCGTCGTTCTCGACGAGGGCGGGCGGCTGGCGGCGGATCGCGGGACGCGCTCGGAAGACGGCACGGTGTCGCTCGACCGCGCCGCCTATACGCCGTGCGCGGTGGTCGATGCCGAAGGGTGCCCCAAGGAGCCGTCGTGGAAGATTACGGCGGTCAGGATCACTTATCGGCCAGAACGCGGCCGGGTGTATTTCAGCGGGGCCCGGTTCAACCTGTTCGGCCTGCCGACGGTGCCGCTGCCTAAGTTTTCCTACCCCGTCGGCGGTGGCAGCGACAGCGGACTCCTCAACCCCGACATCCGCCTCAGCCGGGTGAACGGGTTTCAGGTCGGTATACCCTATTACTGGTCGCTCGGGCCCAATCGCGGCCTGACGCTGACGCCGCGGGTTTTCACCAGCGTGTTGCCCATGATGCAGGCGGACTACCAGGCTTTGGGGACGAGCGGGGCGTTCAGGCTGACCGGCTACGCGACGGTGAGCGACCGGACCGAGGATTTGTCGAACCTCGGCTCGACCGCGACCGAGCAGGCGTTTCGCGGCTATGTCGACGGGGTCGCGCGATACCAGTTCACGCCCAACTGGAGCGCCAGCGGCTCGCTCCGGCTGACGACCGACCGCACTTTCCTGCGCCGCTACGACATCTCGCGCGACGACCGGTTGCGCAGCACCACCGCGCTCGAGCGGATCGACGCGAACAGCTATTTCTCGCTGACCGGCTGGGCGGTGCAGACGCTCAGAATCAATGACGACCAGGGGATGCAGCCGATTGCGCTGCCCGAGCTCGACTACCGCCGTCGGTTCAACGACCTGGCCGGGGGGCGGCTGGAGGTGCAGCTCAACTCGCTGGCGATTGGGCGGCGCGACGGGCAGGACACCCAGCGGGCATTCGCCGGGGCGAAATGGGATCTGCGGCGGCTGACGAATTGGGGGCAGGAGGTGACCTTCACCGCCTATGCGCGCGGCGACGCCTACAATACCAGCGACACGGCCTTGACCGCGATCGAGCGGTACCGGGGTGACGAGGGATTCCAGCTGCGCGGGATCGGCGCGTTGGCGGTGGACGTGCGCTGGCCGTTGATCGGCGAACTGGGCGGCGGCACCCAGCGGCTGACCCCGCGCTTTCAGGTCGTGGCGGCGCCCAAACTGGCGAACCTAGCGGTGCCAAACGAGGATGCCCGCGCGATCGATCTCGAGGACTCCAACCTGTTCGCGCTCAATCGCTTTCCCGGGTACGACCGGTTCGAGGACTCGACGCGGGCGACATACGGCGCGGAATGGGCGCTCGACCTGCCGGGGTTCAGCCTGGATACCGTCATCGGCCAGAGTTATCGTCTGAACACCCGGCCGACGATCCTGCCCGACGGCACCGGCTTGTCCGACCGCTTCTCCGATTACGTCGGGCGCACGGAGGTGCGGCTGCGCGACCTCGTGTCGTTCACCCACCGCTACCGGCTCGACAAGGACGGGTTCGCGGTGCGTCGCAACGAGGTCGATGCGACGATCGGGTCGCGTGAGACCTATCTGCTGCTCGGCTATCTCCGGCTCAACCGCGACCTGGCGCTGGCCGAGGACTTGCAGGACCGCGAGGAAGCGCGGGTCGCCGGGCGGGTGCAGGTCGCACGTTTCTGGTCGGCCTTCGCCTCCGCCGTCGTCGACCTGACCGACCGGGAGGAGGATCCGCTGTCAGCGTCCGACGGCTTCGACCCGATCCGGCACCGGATCGGGGTGGCGTACGAGGACGATTGCCTTCGCCTCGGGCTGACCTGGCGACGCGATTACGAGGATCGCGGCGACGCGCGGCGGGGCAACAGCTTCCTGGTGACGCTGGCCTTCACGAACCTGGGCCGCTAAGCCCCCGTTCAGCCATGCCGGGGCAGTGCCGCGGGCGTGAAGCCGTACAGTCGAGCGTGAGGTTGAATAACGTGAAGCGAATTGGTGCAACACTGGCGGGATTGACCCTGGCCGCCTCCGTCGCGGCGCAGACGGTGCCGGACGCAACGACGCCGGCGACCTCGCTCAACATTCCGTCGAACCTTCAGATCTTCGGCAAGGTGGACCCCAATGTCCGCAAGGCGACCGCGATCGTCAACGAGGCGGTGATCACCGGCACCGATGTCGACCAGCGCGTGTCGCTGATCATGGCGGCGAACAACGCCAAGATCGAGGGGGAGGAGCGCGACCGGCTGAAGGTGCAGGTGCTGCGCCAGCTGATCGACGAGACGCTGCAGATCCAAGAGGCCGGCACCGCCGAGGTGACGATCACTCCCGCCGAGATTGCGCAAAGCTATGAACGGGTGTCCAAGAACTTCAATCGGACGCCGACGCAGATGACCGCGTTCCTGCGCGAATCAGGGTCGTCCGATCGTTCGCTGCGGCGGCAGATCGAGGGCGAGCTCGCCTGGACGCGGTACCTGCGGCGCCGGGTCGAGCCGTTCGTCAACGTCGGCGACGAGGAGGTCCAGTCGATCATCGCTCGCCTACAGGCGAACAAGGGCACTGAAGAGTTCAACATCAAGGAAATCTACCTCGCGGCCACCCCCGACCGCAGCCAGGAGGTGTTCGCCAACGCCCGGCGGATCGTCGGCGACATCCAGAAGGGCCAGGCACCGTTCGAGTATTTCGCCCGGACCTTTTCGGAGGCGTCGACCCGCGCGGTCAACGGCGATCTCGGCTGGGTGCGCGCGTCGCAGCTGCCGCCCGAGCTGGCGGCGGCGACCCAGCAGCTTCAGGTGGGTCAGGTCGCGGGACCGATCGAGGTGTCGGGCGGCTTTTCGATCCTGTACCTGACCGATCGACGCCAAGTGTTGACCGCTGATCCGCGCGATGCCCGGCTGAACCTGAAACAGCTGACGGTCCGCTTTCCCGCCGGGACCAGCGAAGCGAGCGCGTCGACCCGCGCGGCGACCTTTGCCCAGTCGGTCCAAGCGATTCGCGGTTGCGGCGGGGTCGAAGCGGTTGCGGCGACGATCGGCGCCGAAGTCGTCGACAACGACACGGTGCGCGTCCGCGACCTGCCGCCCGCGTTGCAGGAGATCATCCTGAAACTCCAGGTCGGCGAGGCGACGCCGCCATTCGGGTCGGCCTCGGACGGCGTTCGTTCGCTGGTGCTGTGCGGTCGCGACGACCCGCGCTCGGGCGAGTTACCGCGCGCCGACCAGATCCAGGGACAGCTGGAGCAGCAGCGGGTGAACCTGCGCGCCCAGCAGAAATTGCGCGACCTCCGGCGCGACGCGGTGGTCGAGTATCGCTGAGCGGGTGCGGACCGTGACGCCGCCTTTGGCGATCGCGATGGGCGATCCGGCCGGGATCGGGCCGGAGATCATCGCCAAGGCCTGGCGCTTGCGGGGTGAACGCGCTCTGCCCGCTTTCGTCGCGGTCGGCGACGCCCGCGCGATCGAGCGGGTGTGGGACGGTCCGATCGCCCGGATCGCCGACCTGGCCGAAGCGGAAGCGGCGTTCGCCGACGCGCTGCCGGTGTTGAGCGTCGAGGACGCCGGCGACATCGTCCCCGGCCAGCCCGACCCCGATGGCGCGCGATGCTCGCTGCATTCGCTCGAGCTCGCCGCCGGACTGGTTCGGTCGGGCGCGGCGCGCGCGCTGGTGACGGGACCGGTAGGCAAGGCGCAACTCTATGCGATCGGCTTCACCTATCCCGGCCAGACCGAGTTCATCGCCGAGCGGTGCGGCATATCCGGCGAGAACGCGGTCATGATGCTGGCTGGGCCGACGCTTCGGGTCGTGCCGATCACCACCCATGTCGCGCTCGACCAGGTCGCGTCGCTGTTGTCGGTCGAGCTGATCGTCGCCAAGGCGCGGGTCACTGCGCGCGGGTTGTCGCGTCTGTTCGGGATCGCCGAACCGCGCCTGGCCTTTGCCGGGTTCAACCCGCACGCCGGCGAACAGGGCGCGCTGGGTCGGGAAGAGATCGACATCATCGAACCCGCGATCGAGCAGCTTCGCGCCGAGGGGATCGACGCGAGCGGGCCGTTCGCCGCCGACACGCTGTTCCACGCCCGCGCCCGCGCCGCCTATGACGTGGCGCTGTGCTGCTACCATGATCAGGCGCTGGTGCCGCTCAAGACGCTGCATTTCGACGAGGGCGTCAATATCACGCTGGGCCTGCCGATGGTGCGGACCTCGCCCGACCATGGCACCGCGTTCGACATCGCCGGCCAGGACCGCGCCCATCCCGGCGCGATGATCGCGGCGATCGTCATGGCGGGCGAAGCGGCGCAACAACGGGCGGCGTCAGACACGATCTCGTGACCGCGCTGCCGCCGCTCCGCGAGGTGATCGCCCGGCATGGATTGTCCGCGAGCAAGGCGCTGGGGCAGAACTTCCTGTTCGACGCGCAATTGCTAAGCCGTATCGCCGCGGTGCCCGGCGACCTGGAGGGGGCCGAGGTGCTGGAGGTTGGCCCTGGTCCGGGCGGGCTTACCCGGGCGCTGCTGGCCGCGGGCGCGCGGGTGACCGCGATCGAGCGCGATCGGCGCTGCATCCCGGCGCTGGCCGAATTGGGCGAGGCCTACCCGGACAGGTTGCGGGTGATCGAGGGCGACGCGCTGGCGGTCGACGCGCTGGCGTTGTTCGCGGGGTCGCCGCATATCGTCGCCAACCTGCCCTATAATGTCGGCACCGCGCTCCTGGTCGGGTGGATGTCGGGCGAGGCGTGGCCGCCCTGGTGGCGGTCGGCGACGCTGATGTTCCAGCGCGAGGTGGCCGACAGGATCGTCTCCGCGCCGGGCAGCGATGCCTATGGCCGGTTGGCGGTGCTGGCGCAGTGGCGCGGCGCCGCGCGGATCGCGATGCCGGTGCACCGCTCGGCCTTTACGCCGCCGCCCAAGGTGATGTCGGCGGTGGTCCACATCGTGCCCGAGCGAGCGCCGGCCGGAGTGGCGTTCGCGACGTTGGAGCGGGTGACGGCGGCGGCGTTCGGCCAGCGGCGCAAGATGCTGCGGCAGAGCCTCAAGCCGATGCCGGGCGCGCTGACGGCGCTGGCCACGATCGGCATCGACGCGATGCGGCGGGCGGAGACGCTGAGCGTCGCGGACTTCGTCGCGTTGGCCAGGGCGATAGACGCCTAGCCGGTCACTCGGTGGAGGTCGCCGGCGCCTTCGCCGGGGCCTGGGCGGTGACGATCGGCGGGCCCTTGGCGATCGCCGCGGCGAGGACCGTCGCGTCGGCGCAGCCGGTCTTGCACAACGTCCTGATCTTGGCGAGGTTGTCGCGCGCGCGCGTCACCGCGCCCTTCCTGACCAGCGCCTCGCCCTGCCCGCGCAGCGCGGTGACGTCGTTTGGTTCCAGCAATAGCGCTTCGCGGTACAGGCGGATGGCCTTGCCCGGCAGATCGCGCTGGACGGCGACCTGGGCCAGGACAATGAACGCGGCGCGGTTGCGCGGATCGACCACCACCGCGCTTTCCAGCGCGTCGGTCGCGCCGTCGAGGTTGCCGGCGGCGCGCGCCGCCTTCCCCTGGGCGAGGAGCGCCAGCGAGCGGGCGTCGATCTGATCGTCCGGCCGCTGCCCCTGGAGCGAGGTCGAGATCGACACCACGGCCAACGCGGCGGCGATGGCGATGGACGAGATACGCATGATCGTCTCCAGCTTGGGCACAGGCTTCGCGGCTAGCATGGCGCGCGAAGGCGCGCGACAAAAAAGCCGTCGGTGCCACTACTTGCCGGATCGAGCCGCCATCCGCCCTCTCGCGGCGCACCGACCGGGAGCGTGATCGGTTCGGTGCGCCAAGCGGCGTGCTTGGCGAGAAATGTGGTGACCTGCCCCGCTCCTTCCGCGTCGAGCAGCGAGCAAACGATGTAGACGAGTGCGCCGCCCGGGCGGACCAGCGGGGTGGCGATGTCGAGCACATGCGCCTGTGTCGCGACCAGCCGGTCGAGCCGCGCCGGGTCGAGCCGCCACCGAGCCTCCGGGTTGCGTCGCCAGGTGCCGGTCCCCGAGCAAGGCGCGTCGACCACGACCAAGTCGGCGGTCGCGCGCCAGTCGGCCAGCGCCGCGTCCTCGCGGCCGGGATCGAGCAACCTCGTCTCGACGATGTCGACGCCAGCGCGGCGCGCGCGGGGGGCTAGCCGGGACAGCCGGCCACGGTCGACGTCGCAGGCGAGGACAGCGCCGCGGTTCGCCATGTCGGCGGCCAGCGCCAGCGTCTTGCCGCCACCGCCGGCGCACAGGTCGACGACGCGCATGTCGGGGCGCGCCTCGGCGGCCGAGGCGACGAGTTGGCTGCCCTCGTCCTGGACCTCGATCGCGCCGTCGCGAAAAGCGTCCAGCGCCTCGACGTTGCGCTGCTCGCCGAAGAACTCGACCAGCGCCTCCGCGAGGCGGATGCCGTTGGCGGCATGTGGCGTCGGCTCCGCGTCCGGCAGGCTGTCGAGAATAGTCGCCCGGTCGGCCTTGATCGTGTTGACCCGCACGTCGAGCGGCGCGCGCGCGACCAGGGCGGCCAGCGCCGCCGGATCGACCGCCGAGGCGGCAAGCGCCTCGACCAGCCAAGCGGGGGCGACTCCGGCGGGCGCGCGGGAA
>CAXTRJ010000052.1:0-13553 GCA_964246585.1 uncultured Sphingomonas sp.
GTGCCCGACCCCGCCGCCGCGCAGGCGCCGGTCACAACCCTGAAGGGCCTCGGCCCGAAGGTCGCCGCCATGCTAGCCGATCACGGCATCACCACCGTCGGCCAGCTCGCCGCGCTCGACGCGGGCGAGGCCGAAGCGATCGACGCCCGCCTCGGCCCCTTCACCGGCCGCATGGCCCGCGACCGCTGGATCGAGCAGGCGCGCTTCTTGGCGGCGGGGGACCGGGCGGGGTTCGAAGCGGTATTCGGCCGGCTTTGAGGTGCAGCGAAGCAGCGCGCCGGTGCAGCGAGCGAAGCAAGCGCATGAACTAGCCCGGCGGGGCGCGGATACAGCTGCGGCCGACGACGCGGGTTTAATCCCGCGTCGGTATTCCCTGAGTTTTACGCTCGGCCCGGAGCTGTTCGACCGTGGCCACCAAAAGCGCATGAGCATTCTTGGAATTGAATCGCCAGTCCGTGTTTTAACGGTTGAGCTTTCCCTTCAGCTCGGACGGCGAAAACGTGTTCAGAGCGCCCTCAAGGTAGGTGCGAAGTGTACCACGTTCGATGGCCGCATATTGAAAAGCACGGCCCGCGCCAGCTCAGCATTATCAGTCACATCGACATTGATATCTTGGTGAAGTAGGCGCCCGAAGGCTAGCAATGCGTCGTCATCCATCACTCGCGTTTCATTCGTCCGCCACCATGAAATCTAGGGCCCGTACACCCTGCTCACACCGCGCTAACCAGCAGCTTGTCGATCCGTCGCCCGTCGAGGTCGACCACCTCGAACCGCCACCCCTGCTCGACGAAGCTCTCCCCCTCATTGGGCAGGTGCCGGAATACCGCCAGCGCCAGCCCCGCGACGGTCGCGTAGTCGCGGTCCTCGGGCAGCTCGATGCCGATCCGCTCGGCCAGCGCGTCGGCGGCGGTGGTACCGGCGACGAGCAGCGAGCCGTCGTCGCGCTCGACGATCGCCGGGGCGACGTCGGGGTCGGTATCGGAGGCGAAGTCGCCGGCGATCGCGGCGAGCAGGTCGGCGGGGGTGACGATCCCCTCCAGGTGGCCATATTCGTCATGGATCAACGCCATCGGCACGTCCGCCTCGCGCAGCGCGACCAGCGCATCGAGCGCGTCGATCTGGTCGATCACCACCGGTGCCTTGCGGACCAGCTCGCGCAGGACCAACGGCCGGCCGGCGAACAGCGCGGTGGCGATATCGCGCGACTGGACGACGCCGATGACCGCGTCGACCGACCCTTCCGCCACGGGCAGACGGCTGTGCGGCGACGCCAGCAGCGCGGCGCGGATGCCGTCCGCGTCGAGATCGACGTCGAGCCAGTCGATCTGGTTCCTCGGCGTCATCACCTCACGCACCGGCCGGTCGGCGAGCCGCACCACGCCCGAGATCATCGAGCGCTCGTGTTCGTCGATCACCCCCGATTTGGACGCCTCCGCCACGACCAGGTGCAGCTCCTCGGCGGTGACGTGGTCCTCCGATTCGCGATCGAGGCGGAGCAGGTGGAAGATCAGCCGGCTGGTCGAATCGAGCAGCCAGACGACCGGCGCGGTGATCACCGCCAGCCAGCGCATCGGCGTCGCCATGAACGCGGCGATCGCCTCGGGCGAGCGCAGCGCGAACTGCTTGGGCACGAGTTCGCCGATGATCAGCGACGCATAGGTGGTCAGCCCGATGACGACCGCGAACCCCGCGTTCTCGGCGACGGCGGGGGCTAGGCCGAGCCGTTCGAGCCGCGCGGCGGTCGGCGTGCCGAGGCTCGCCCCCGAATAGGCGCCGGCCAAGATGCCGATCAGCGTGATGCCGATCTGCACCGTCGACAAGAACTTGCCGGGGTCGGCGGCTAGGTCCATCGCCGCCCGCGCGCCGTGCCTACCGGTGCGCGCCAGCGCCTCCATCCGGGCCTTGCGCGCCGACACGATCGCCAGCTCGCTCATCGCGAACACGCCGTTGAGCGCGACCAGCGCCAGGATGATCAGGACGTCGGTCCAGGGGAATGGGGGAAGCGGGGCCATGGCGCGCGGGGAGTCCTTTGGCGGGAAATTCGCCGTCCCACAACCGCCCGCGTCATTCATGGTTCAGTTCGCGATGTTCAGTACGGGGGCGGAACAAGCGCCCGGCGGCGGAGTTGCCCGGGCATCGTAACAGGGAGTACCACCATGAAATATTCGAAGCTGCTCGCCACCGCCGCGCTGGGCGCGCTGGTCACCACCGCCGCGTGCACCACCGATCCGGTGACGGGCGAGCGCCGCATCTCCAAGGCGGCGATCGGCGGCGTCGGCGGCGTGCTGGGCGGTTACCTGCTCGGCGACCTCGTCGGCGGCCGCAACGACCGGACGGAGAAAATCCTGGGGGCCGGCATCGGCGGCCTCGCCGGCGCGGGCATCGGCGCGTATATGGACCGCCAGGAACGCGAGCTGCGCCAGCGCACCGCCGGCACCGACGTCCAGGTGATCCGCCAGGGTGACGACTTGGTCCTTAATCTCCCGTCGGGCATCACCTTCGCCTACGACCGCGCCGAGGTGCAGCCGCAATTCCAGCGGACGCTCGACCAGGTCGCGCAGACGCTGGCGCAGTATAACCAGACCTATGTCGACGTGTACGGCCACACCGATTCGACCGGCGGCGATCCGTACAATCAGGGCCTGTCGGAACGTCGCGCCGTCTCCGTCGCTGATTATCTGTCGTCGCGCGGCGTCCAGAGCGCCCGTATCGGCACCCGCGGCTATGGCGAGACCCAGCCGATCGCGTCCAATGACACTCCCGACGGCCAGGCGGCCAATCGCCGCGTCGAGATCAAGATCGTGCCGATCTCGCAGGAGGAGTTACGCTAACGCCGCTCGGAAAAAAATTCCCTGAGCAGCCCCGCCGCCGCCACTGCCCCGATGCCGGGATACACATCGGGGCGGTGGTGGCAGGTGGCCTGCGAGAAGAACCGCGGGCCATGCTCGACCGCCCCGCCCTTCGGGTCGGCGGCGGCGTAATAGAGCCGACGTAGCCGAGCATGGGTGATCGCGCCGGCGCACATCGCGCACGGCTCCAGCGTCACCCACAGGTCGCAATCCTCCAGCCGATCGCGACCGAGGGCGGCGGCGGCGGCGCGGATCGCCAGGATCTCGGCATGGGCGGTGGGGTCGCGCAGCCGACGCGGCGCGTTGCCGGCGGTTGCGATCACCGCGCCCGCGTGCACGACGACGGCGCCGACGGGCACTTCGCCCGAGGCGCCCGCCTCACCCGCCGCGGCGAGCGCGTGGGCCATCGGTTCGGGCAATGGGAACATCGCGGGCGCTTACCGATCAGAAATCGACGTTGTCGTAATGCGCCGGCGGGGCGACCAGCTCCATCCGCTCGGACAGCAGCGGGCGGAAGCTCGGCCGGCTCTTCAGCCCGCGATACCAGCGCGCGGTCTGCTCGTGCCCTTTCCAGTCGATGCCGCCGAGATAATCAACCACCGAGATCTGCGCCGCCGCCGCCAAATCGGCGAGGCCCATCGTCGCCCCGGCCATCCAGTTGCGATGGTCGAGCAGGTAATCGGTATAGTCGAGGTGCCCGACCGCCGCCTTCATTGCCTCGCGCAGACCTTTGGCGTCGGGCGCGGCGCGGTGGGCGACGCGCTTGATCATGCGCTCGTGGAGCAGCGGCCCGGTCACGTCGCGGTAGAATTGAGTGTCGAACCACGTCACCAGTCGCCGGATCTCGGCGCGGTTGGTCGCGGTGCCATTGATCGTCGCCGCTTTCTCGACCGTCTCCTCGAAATACTCGCAGATCGCCATCGAATCGATCAGCAGCATGCCGCGCGTGGCATCCGCCATGACCGGGGTCTGCCCGGCGGGGTTCATGTCGAGGAACTCGTCGCGGCGCTCCCAAGGCGATTCGCGCTTCAACTCATAGCCGACGCCCTTCTCGCCCAGCAGCAACCGGACCTTGCGCGAAAAGGGACAAAGCGGGAATTGGTAGAGCTGCCACATAACGCCGCGTGTTAGGCGGAGCGGCGGCGAGGCGGAAGGGTGTTGATAGGCGAATGCAAGCGTTGGTCTGGTTGATCCTCGCCGCCGCCGTGCTCGGCCTGGGCGGCGGACACTGGCTCGGGCGCGCCGCCGCGCTAGTGCTCGCCAGCATGGCGGGGCTGACGCTCCCCGATCTTGACCAGCTCTTGCCGCTCGATCACCGCAGCGCGATCACGCACAGCGTGCTGCCGATCGCGGTCGCGCTCTATCGCCCGGGCTGGTGGCCGGTCGCGGGCGGCCTCGCGCTCGGGCTCGGCTTCCACCTCGCCGCCGACGTGTTCCCCAATTCGATGGTCGGGTTCGCGACGGTCAAGCTCCCCTTCGCCGGCTCGATGGGCCCGGGTGCGTCCTATCTGTGGCTCGCCGCCAATTCGGTCGCGGCGACGCTCGCCGGCGTCGTCCTCGCCGCTCGCGACTTCGCCTGGCGTATTGCGCTAGCGCTGCTCTCGGTCGTGCTGGCGATCGGCGCATCGTACCTATTCGTCACCGACGGCGGCTGGCCGGCGCTGGGCGTCTACGGCACCGGCGGCTGGCTCGCGCTGCGCCGTTACCGCGGGCTGGAAGTTCGTTGATGGCCGACTAGTCCCGCTACATACAACCAATATATCTAAAAGACGGCGTCATGGCGTTGAGTATCAAGGACGAGCAGACTGATTGACTGGTCCGGCGCTATGCCCAGCTGAAAGGGTTCAGCTATACGCGCGCGATCCGGGTCGCGGTAACCGATGCGCTCGACCGCGAGAACGCCTTTCCCGACGGGGATAGCTTCGCCGAGCGGGTAAAGAAGTTACAGGACCGCGTTGCTGGCTATCCCCGGATGTCGGCACTCACCGCCGAAGAGATCATCGGCTATGACGAAAACGGGCTGCCGACGTGATCGCGGTCGACACGTCCGCGCTGATCGCGATCCTGTTCGGTGAAGCCGAGGCGGTCGAGTTCGTAGCGTCGATTCAGGCCCATGGTAGGGCGCTGATTGGCGCGCCCACCGAGCTGGAATTCCGCATGGTCGCGCTCGGCCAGGCAAAGGATCGGGGCGAAGCCGACGCGACTGCGTTGCTAGAAGAGCCGGAGTTCCAGCTGGTACCATTCGACACTCGGCATCTGGAGGCGGCGGCAGACGCGTTCCAGCGATTCGGCAAGGGTTGGTTGGCCCGGGCAAAGCTGAACTACGGAGATTGCATGGCTTATGCGATCGCGTCCGTCGCCGGATGTCCGTTGCTGTTCAAGGGATCGGACCTCATCCACACCGGCATCGTACGCGTCGCCTAGCTACTCCGCCGCGACCAGTTCGACACGGTCGTCGAGCGGGTGCGCCAACCGGTTCAGCATCTCCTTTGGGACCACCTGCCAGAATTGGGCGACCGCGCGGCCCCAGTCGTCGAGCAGCCCCCTCGACCAGCGACTGTCGGTCGCGCCGGCGTGATCGCTGACGAGATCGTGTAGCACCCCCGCCCAATGCGCCGAGCTTAACCGCTGCCAGACGATGCATTCGCCATTGGCGCGCGTCGGGAAGCGCCCGTCGGGGTCGTGGACGAACGCCATCCCCCCGGTCATCCCCGCGCCGAAATTGGCCCCGACCCCGCCCAGCACCACGGCCGTGCCGCCGGTCATATATTCGCAGCCATTGGCGCCGCAGCCTTCGACGACGACGGTCGCGCCCGAGTTGCGGACGGCGAAGCGCTCGCCCGCCTGCCCCGCCGCGAACAGCCGGCCCGACGTCGCGCCGTAGAGCACGGTGTTGCCGATGATGGTGTTGTCCTGGCTCGCCAACGGCGACGAGACCGCCGGGCGCACGATGATGGTCCCCCCGGACAATCCCTTGCCGACATAATCGTTGGCGTCGCCGAACACTTCCAAGGTCACGCCCTTGCACAGGAACGCGCCCAGGCTCTGCCCCGCCGACCCGCGCAGCCGGATGGTGACATGCCCATCGGCGAGCTTCGACATGCCGAACGTCCGCGTGATCTCGCTCGACAACCGCGTGCCCACCGCGCGGTGGACGTTCCTGACCGAGTAGGTCAGCTGCATCTTTTCGCCGCGGCTGAACACGGCGGCGGCGTCCTTGATGATCTGCGCGTCCAGGCTGTCAGGCACCTCGTTCCTGAACGTGCTGAGCGAGAACCGCCGCTCGGCGTCGGTCGCGTCGACCTTGGCCAGAATCGGGTTAAGGTCGAGATCGTCGAGATGCTCCGCTCCGCGGCTGACCTGTCGCAGCAGCTCGGTCCGCCCGATCACCTCATCGAGGCTGCGGACGCCGAGCCGCGCCAGGATGTCGCGCACTTCCTCGGCGATGAAGGTCATTAGGTTGATCACTTTTTCCGGCGTGCCGGTGAACTTGGCGCGCAGCCGCTCGTCCTGGACGCAGACGCCGACGGGGCAGGTGTTCGAGTGGCACTGGCGCACCATGATGCAGCCCATCGCGACCAGGCTGAGCGTCCCGATGCCGAACTCCTCCGCGCCCAGGATCGCGGCGACGACGATGTCGCGCCCGGTCTTGAGCCCGCCATCGGCGCGCAGGCGGATGCGACCGCGCAGGCCGTTGAGCGTCAGCGTCTGATTGACCTCCGACAGCCCCATCTCCCACGGTGTGCCGGCGTACTTGATCGAGGTCTGTGGGCTTGCGCCCGTGCCGCCGACATGGCCGGAAACGAGGATCACGTCGGCATGCGCCTTGGCCACGCCCGCCGCGACGGTGCCAATGCCGGCGGAGGACACTAGTTTGACGCACACCCGGGCGCGCGGGTTGATCTGCTTGCAGTCGTAGATCAGCTGCGCCAGATCCTCGATCGAGTAGATGTCGTGGTGCGGCGGCGGTGAGATCAGCGTGACGCCCGGCGTCGCGTGGCGCAGCTTGGCGATGAACTCGGTCACCTTGAACCCGGGCAGCTGGCCGCCCTCGCCGGGCTTCGCCCCCTGGGCGACCTTGATCTCAATCTCCTCGCAGGCGTTGAGGTATTCGGCGGTGACCCCGAACCGCCCCGACGCGATCTGCTTGACCCCCGAATTGGCGTTGTCGCCATTGGGGTAGGGTTGGTAGCGGGCGCTGTCCTCGCCGCCCTCGCCCGACACAGCCTTGGCGCCGATCCGGTTCATCGCGATCGCCAGCGTCTCGTGAGCCTCGGGGCTTAGCGCGCCGAGCGACATGCCGGGCGTGACGAAGCGCTTCCGTATCTCCGTGATCGCCTCGACTTGGTCAACCGGCAGGGGATCGGCGGGATAGTTGAACTGGAGCAGGTCACGCAGGTACACCGGCGGCAGGTCGGCGACGCCGCGCGCGAATTGCAAGTAGCTCGAATAGCTGTCGGTCGCGACCGCCGACTGCAGCAGGTGCATTAGTTGCGCCGAATAAGCATGCACCTCTCCGCCTTCGCGCTGCCGATAAAATCCACCAATCGGCAAAGTGACGACGCCGGCGTCGAACGCTGCCTCGTGCCGGTCGGCGGCGTTGAGGTGGAGCGAGGCGTAACCCTCGCCCGAAATCTTGGCCGGCATGCCGGGGAACAGGTCGGCGACCAAGCTGCGGCTGAGGCCAACCGCCTCGAAATTATAGCCGCCGCGGTAGGAGGAGATCACCGCGATCCCCATCTTCGACATGATCTTGAGCAGTCCTTCCTCGACCGCGACGCGGTGACGCTGCAAACACTGGTCGAGCGACAAGTCACCGAACAGCCCGCGCGCATGCCGGTCGGCGATCGCGGCCTCCGCCAAATACGCGTTCACCGTCGTCGCGCCGACGCCGATCAGGACCGCGTAGTAATGCGTGTCGAGGCACTCGGCGGTGCGGACGTTGACGCTGGCGTAGGAACGCAAGCCCCGCCGGACGAGGTGGGTATGCACCGCCGCCACGGCGAGCACCCCGGCGATCCCCACCCGATCCGGCCCGATGCCCTCGTCGGTCAGGAACAGCTCGCTCTTACCCTGGCGGACCGCCTGCTCGGCCTCGTCGCGGATGCGCCCGATCGCCGCGCGCAGCCGTTCCGGGCCGCCGCCCGCCTCGAAGGTGCAGTCGATCTCCGCCGCGCTGCTCCCGAAATGCGCCTTCAGCCGCGCCCAGTTCGCGCCGGTCAGCACGGGTGATTCCAGCACAAGCACCCGCCCACGCCGGTCGGCGGTGTCGAGAATGTTGGACAGGTTGCCGAAGCGGGTCTTGAGCGACATCACGTGGCGTTCGCGCAAGCTGTCGATCGGCGGATTGGTCACTTGGCTGAAGTTTTGGCGAAAGAATTGGCTGATCAGGCGCGGCTTGTCGGAGATGACCGCGAGCGGCGTGTCGTCCCCCATCGAGCCGATCGCTTCCTTGGCCCCATCGACCATCGGCGACAGGATCAGCTCCATGTCCTCCAGCGTCTGTCCGGCGGCGACCTGACGCCGCGCAAGCTCCGCGCGGGGATAGCGGGCGACGCCTTCGTCGCTCGGTATCGGCAGGTCGTCCAAATTATGGAACGCCCCGATCATCCCGGCATAGTCGGCCTCGCCCGCGATCCGGTCCTTGACGGCGCGGTCATCCAGCACGACGCCTTCGTCCAGGTCGACCGCGATCATCTGCCCCGGCCCGAGTCGCCCCTTGGCGATGATCGTCGATTCGGGCACGACGACCATGCCGGTTTCCGACCCGACGATCAGCAATCCATCGGACGTGCGCGTGTAGCGCAGCGGCCTGAGCGCGTTGCGGTCCATCCCCGCCACCGCCCAGCGGCCGTCGGTCATGGCCAGCGCGGCGGGCCCGTCCCACGGCTCCATGACGGAGGCGAGATACTGGTACATCGCCGAATGCGTCGGCGGCAGGTCGTCGGCCATCGCCTCGGGCACCAGCATCAGCTTGGCGGTCGGCGCGTCGCGGCCCGAGCGGCAGATCGCCTCGAACACCGCGTCTAGCGCGGCGGTATCGGACGCGCCCGCCGGGATCACCGGCTTGATGTCCTCCGAGTGCTCGCCGAACGCCAGGCTCGCCATGCGGATCTCGTGGGAAAGCATCCAGTTCTTGTTGCCGCGGATCGTGTTGACCTCGCCGTTATGCGCCAGGCAGCGAAACGGCTGCGCCAGCCACCATTGCGGGAAGGTGTTGGTCGAGTAACGCTGATGGAAGATCGCGACCCGGCTCTCGAACCGCTGGTCGAGCAGGTCCGGGTAGAACAGCGACAGGCTCTCGGCGAGGAACAGGCCCTTGTAGATGATCGACCGGCAGCTGAGCGAGCAGATGTAGAAACCCTGGATCTGCGCGGCGATCACCCGCTTCTCGATCCGGCGGCGGACGAGGTACAAGTTCTTCTCGAACTCGGCCGCGCTGGCCTCGTCGGGGAGCGGCCCGGCGATCATGATCTGCTCGATCTCGGGGCGAGTCGCCTGCGCCTTCAGCCCGATGACCGACACGTCCACCGGCACCTGCCGCCAGCCATAGATGGTGTAGCCCGCCTCGATGATCGCGGACTCAACGATCGTCCGGCACGCCTCCTGCGCGCCCAGATCGGTGCGCGGCAGGAAGATCATCCCGACCGCCAGCCGGTTCGGCCTGACCTTGTGCCCAGAGCCTGCGATCGCATCGTCGAAGAAACGCGCGGGAAGGTCGAGGTGGAGCCCCGCCCCATCCCCGGTCTTGCCATCGGCATCGACCGCGCCCCGGTGCCACACGGCCTTGAGCGCATCGATCGCCGACTGGACGACACGGCGCGACGCCTTGCCGTCGGTCGCGGCGACGAGGCCGACACCGCACGCATCTGACTCGAACTCGGGCCGGTACATGCCTTCGCGGGCTAGACGAGTGCGTTGATCGGTCATCATATCAACTTCTCCGTGCGGAGCGACGCGACCGTCCGGCGGGTTTCGGCGAGCAGCGCAGGCACATCCGCCCATGCGCGGTTGGCGCGTTGCGCGCGGGCCGCCGCATTGGTCGGATAATCATGCGCCAGCATGTTGCGAGTCGCGCCGATCTCGATCCACCGGTCGGCACTGTCGATCCCGCCAAGCGCTTCGACGCGGCGGAATTGGTTGCGCGAGGACAATCCCGCGACCATCTCTCCAGACAGGGCGAGGAACCCGCGAAAGAGTTTGCGGCTGGTAAGGTCGTACAACTGCTCGAACATCCGTAGCATCGCGTGCAACCGCTCCCAAGGATCGTCCCCCCAACCCGACAGCGCGTCATCCTGCGCCGGCAGGAGCGCCGCCATTCGAGCGGTCAACCGTTCGAGATGCGCCGCCAATTCCTCGGCGGACTGTACCGCCTCGATCGTTGCCTCGCGAATTTCCTCGAGGGTCACAGCACTAGCCCCTCGCGCAATGCCGCCCGGTCGATCCACCGATCACTGCCCCGCGCGGCAACCACGACGTCGATCTGCTCCTCGTCCAGCGCCTGCCAGACCAGCGCGCGGAATCGGACCTCATGATCGACATCGGCCTTGTCGGCGGCGGCCTCGACATGAAGGTCGATATCGCCGCCCCGTCGGGCATCGTCGGTCCGGCTGCCGAACAGCCGCACGACCGCATCGTCACCAAAGGCGGTCGCCGCCGCGGCCTTGATCGCCGTCACCTGATCGGCCGACAACCTCACGCCGCCACCTTCTCGCTAGCCGCCTTCGCCTTCAGCCATTTGTGCATCGCCGCCGACACGTCGCGGCCGTCGCGGATCGCCCACACGACCAGGCTCGCCCCGCGGACGATGTCGCCCGCCGCGAAGACGCCGTCGAGGCTGGTCATCAGCGTTTTGCCGTCGACCAGCACCGTGCCCCAGCGCGTCACGCCTAATTCGGGCGCGCCGAACAGCGCGGGCAAGTCCTCGGCGTCGAAGCCAAGCGCCTTGATCACTAGGTCGGCCTCGACGTGAAAGTTGCCGCCCGGGTCATGCTCGGGCGCACGCCTGCCGCCGGCATCGGCGGGGCCGAGCCGCATCCGGCTGGCGGTGACGCCCGATACCCGGCCCTCGGCACCAACAAAGCCGAGCGGGGCGGAGAGCCAGACGAACTGGGCTCCCTCCTCCTCGGCATTGGCGACCTCGCGCTTCGAGCCGGGCATGTTGGCGCGGTCGCGACGGTAGAGGCACTTGACCGACTTGGCGCCCTGGCGGATCGCGGTGCGGACGCAGTCCATGGCGGTGTCGCCGCCGCCGATCACCACCACGTCCTTGCCGGCCGCGTCGAGCCGGCCGTCGTCGAACGCGGGCACGGCGTCGCCGAAACCCTTGCGGTTCGACGCGGTGAGGAAGTCGAGCGCCGCGACGACGCCTTCGGCCTCATGCCCGGCGACATCGATCGCCCGTGCCTTGTAGACGCCGGTCGCGATCAGCACCGCGTCGTGGCGCTGGCGCAGCTCGTCCATCGTCGCGTCCTCGCCGACCGCGAAGCCTTCGTGGAAGACGATGCCGCCCGCCTTCAGCCGATCGACGCGGCGCGTCACCACCGGCTTCTCCAGCTTGAAGCCGGGGATGCCGTAGGTCAGCAGACCGCCGGCGCGGTCGTGACGGTCGTAGACGTGGACCTCATAGCCGAAGCCGCGCAGGTATTCGGCCGCCGATAGCCCCGCCGGGCCGGCGCCGATCACCCCGACCGATTGTCCGCGCGCTGGGCCGGCGACGAGCGGCTCGACCCAGCCCTCGTCCCACGCCTTGTCGGTGATGAACTTCTCGACCGAACCGATCGTGACGGCGCCGTGGCCGGAGAACTCGATCACGCAATTGCCCTCGCACAGGCGGTCCTGGGGGCAGATGCGGCCGCAGATCTCGGGCATGGTCGAGGTCGCGTTGCTGAGCTCATACGCCTCGCGCAACCGGCCTTCGGCGGTCAGGCGGAGCCAGTCGGGGATGTGGTTGTGCAGCGGGCAATGGACCGAGCAATAGGGGACGCCGCACTGCGAGCAGCGGCTCGATTGCTCCTCGGCGGACGGGACGGCGTAGCGGTCGGCGATCTCGCGAAAGTCGTCGGCGCGGTCGGTCGCGTCGCGCTTGGCCGGATAGACCTGCTCGCGACCGACGAACTGGAGCATATTCTGGGCCATCGCGCGCCTCCTTCGGCGCGATCCATACGAAGCTGACCTATGCGTGTCACTGCCTATCTTGCAAATAGGTAAGTAGTGCTGTCCTTGTTTATTTTTCCTTTTAGCCGTTCGCTACGGGCGAAGGTAGCTCTGCCTTCTAAATAGCCGGATCGGACCTAAGCTGCCTGGAGCGCGATCAAGGCGATCGTACCGACCGCGATGCGGTACCAGGCGAAGGGGGCGAAGCCGAAGCGGCCAACGACGCGGACGAACGCCTTCACCACCGCCAGCGCGACGACGAACGCGGCGACAAAGCCGATCGCGATCGCGCCGAGATCGTCAAAGCTGAGCAGCGCGCGATCCTTGTACAGCGCGTAGGCGGTCGCCGCGGTCATCGTTGGCACCGCCAGGAAGAAGCTGAACTCGGCCGCCGTGCGGCGCTCCACCCCCATTAGCAGCGCGCCCATGATCGTCGCGCCCGACCGGCTGACGCCGGGCAGCATGGCGATGCACTGGACCACGCCGATCGCGCCGGCGGTGGCGAGCGGCATCCGCTCGACGCTGTTGACCACGACGCGCCGCCCGGCGCGCTCGATCGCGAGGATGACGACGCCGCCGACAATCAGCGCGACGGCGACGGTCGCCGGCGTCTGCATCGCCGCGCGCACCGCGTCGTAGACGACGACGCCGATCGCCATCGCGGGCAGGAAGCCGATCAGGATGTTGCGGGTGAAGACGAACGCGCCGCGATCGCGCGCGAGTAGGCCCAACGCGACGCCGCGAAACCGCCCCCAATAGGCGACGATCACCGCCAGGATTGCGCCGAGCTGGATCGCGATCTTGAACGTGACCGAGCCCGGGTCGGAGAAGCCGAACAGCTCGCCCGCGAGGATCAGATGCCCGGTCGACGACACCGGCAGGAACTCGGTCAACCCCTCGATGATACCGAGGAGGATGTAGACGAGGATGTCGGGCATGGTCCGTCAGGCGTGCTTGGCGCGGCGGCCGAAGCGGCCGTGGCGGTGGAAGCGGACCAGCCATTCGGGCGCGACCGCGCCCATCGGCGTCGGCACGAGGTCGAGCGCGGCGAGCCCCTCCGCACCCTCGCCGACGACATTGTCGCGGCCGAGCATTTGCCACTGGTCCCAGGTGATCGGCGCGCCCGGCAGCGCGCCGGCGCGGGCGATCAGCGCGCCGACCGAATCGGGCACCTCGACGATCCGCGGCGTCCGGCCGATCGTCTCGGCGATCCAGCGGTTGAGCGCCCCCATGGTGATCACGTCGGGGCCGCCCAGCTCATAGGTGCGCCCGGCGTGGCGAGCCGGATCGGCCAGCGCGCGGACGGCCGCATCGGCGACGTCGCCGACGAACACCGGCTGGAACTCGGCATTCGCGCGCAGCACCGGCACCACCGGCGTTTTGGCGATCATCCCGGCGAAGCGGTTGAGGAAGCCGTCCTCGGGGCCGAACACCACCGACGGGCGCAGGATCGTCACGCCCGGGTACGCCTCGCGCGCCGCCGCCTCGCCGCGCGCCTTGGAGCGGCCATAGGCCGAGGGCGAGGCGGGGTCGGCGCCGATGGCCGAG
>CAXTRJ010000053.1:0-13466 GCA_964246585.1 uncultured Sphingomonas sp.
GCCGTCGCCAGCGCCGCGTCCGCCTCCTCGCCCCGCCCGATCGCCCGCGCCGCGACGCCCAACGCCCTCGGCAACGCCACCGCCCGCCCGCGCTCGTCGTCGGACAGGTAAACGTTGCGCGACGACAGCGCGAGACCGTCATCGTCGCGCTGCGTCGGCACGCCCTGGATCTCGACGGCGATGGCGAGGTCGGCGACCGTCCGCCGGACCACCGCCAGCTGCTGCCAGTCCTTTTCGCCGAACAACGCCACGTCGGGCGCGACCTGGCCGAGCAGCCTGGCGACCACCGTCGCCACGCCGTCGAAGTGTCCCGGCCGCGCCGCGCCATCCAGCCCGTCGCTGACCCCCGTCACCGACACCGTCGTCGCGAACCCAGCCGGGTACATCTCGTCCACCGACGGCGCCCACAGCACGTCGCAGCCGCCCTCGGCCAGCATCCGGGCGTCGGTCGCCTCGCGCCGGGGATAGCGCGACAGATCTTCGTGTGGCGCGAACTGCTTGGGGTTGACGAAGATCGACACCACCACCCGCGTGTTCGGCTTCCGCGCGGCGTCGACCAGCGCCATGTGCCCGGCGTGGAGCGCGCCCATCGTCGGCACCAGCGCGACGCGCAGCCTCTCGCGGCGCCAGGCGGCGACGGTGTCCCGCAACTGGGCGAGGTGACGGATGGTTTGCACGACGTTACCCCTGGTTACCGGCGGGCCGGCCTTCTATGGACGCACCGAGAAGCGATCAAGGAACAAGGTTTGCCGAGCGGCCCCGACCGAACCCATGTCATCGTTTTCGCCAACGAGAAGGGCGGGACGGGCAAGTCGACCACCGCGGTCCATGTCGCGATCGCGCTGGCGGCGCGCGGCCACCGCGTCGCCGCGCTCGACCTCGACCATCGCCAGCGCACGCTGGGCCGCTATCTCGACAACCGCGCGGCGACGGTGAAGCGCACCGGCCGCGACCTGCCGATGCCGGTCCACGCGACGCACGACGGGGTCAGCGAGACGCGGTTCGAGGAACTGTTCGGCGCCTTGGTCGCCGGCGCGGATTACTTCGTCATCGACACGCCCGGCCGCGACGATCCGTTCGCCCGCACCGCCGCGCAGCGCGCCGACACGCTGGTGACGCCGATGAACGACAGCTTCGTCGATTTCGACCTCATCGGCCAGGTCGATCCCGAGACGTTCAAGGTGACTCGCCCGTCCTTCTATTCCGAGCTGATCTGGGAAACGCGCAAGATCCGCGCGAAGGCAGACGGCAGCACGATCGACTGGGTCGTGCTCAGGAACCGCCTCCAGCACATCGAGGCGCGCAATATGCGCCGCGTGTCCGACGCATTGGGGCAGCTGGCCAAGCGGGTCGGCTTCCGCATCATCCCCGGGCTCGGCGAGCGGGTCATCTACCGCGAGCTGTTCCCCGCTGGCCTAACCATGATCGATTCGAAGGAGTTCGGCTCGATGGGCCTGGCCCATGTCGCCGCGCGCCAGGAACTGCGCGAGATGATGGCGGCGCTGGCGCTGCCCGACGCGGGCGCGACCGCCGTCCAGGGTGTGGTCGCGGCATGAAGTTCCTCCTCATCGCCTTGGTGATCTACGGCGCCTGGGTGCTGCTCCGGCGCGCCACGAAGCCGGCGATGCCGGCGGACGAGGCGGCGGCCCGCCGAACGCTGGGCGTCAGCCCACGCGCGGGCGCCGACAAGATCCGCGCCGCCCACCGTCGCCTGGTGTCGGACGCCCACCCCGATCGCGGCGGCTCGGCCGAGGATACGCGGGCGCTGAACGCGGCGCGGGATTTGCTGCTGGAGCGCGGACGGTGAGCCGTTTCGATTTGATATCAAACCCCACCGTTCGTCCCGCGTAGCCGTCGAGCTTGTCGAAACGGCGTATCGAGGGACAAGGGTCGGGTACCTCGATACGAGCCCTCGACTAGCTCGGTCCCTACTCGGCACGAACGGGTGCGTGACGAACGGATGTTTAGGAGACCCCAACCATGATCCATCGCTTCGACCCCACCTCGCTCCGCGAATACGACATCCGCGGCATCGTCGGCGAAACGCTCGGCACGGCCGACGCGCGCGCCATCGGCCGCGGCTTCGCCACCCGCGTCCGCCGGGCCGGCGGCACGCGTGTCGCGGTCGGCTATGACGGCCGCACCTCCTCGCCCGAACTGGAGGCGGCGCTGATCGACGGCCTCGTCACCAGCGGCGTCGACGTCGTCCGCGTCGGCATGGGTCCGACGCCGATGCTGTACTATGCCGAGGCGACACTGGAGGTCGATGGCGGCGTCCAGATCACCGGCAGTCACAACCCGGCCAATTACAACGGCTTCAAGATGGTGCTCCAGCACAAGCCGTTCTTCGGCGCCGACATCCAGGATCTGGGCAAGCTGGCCGCCGACGGCGACTGGGAAGAAGGTGCTGGCGACGTTACCCAGGTCGACATCATCGACGACTATGTCGGGCGGCTGATGGCGGGCTATGCCGGCGGTTCCTTCCGCATCGGCTGGGATACCGGCAACGGCGCGTCGGGGCCGGTGATCGAGCGGCTCGTCAAGCTCCTCCCCGGCGAGCACCACGTCATCTTCGCCGAGGTCGACGGCCGCTTCCCCAACCACCATCCCGACCCGACCGAGGAGAAGAACCTCGCCGACCTGAAGCGCCTCGTCGCCGACAAGCAGCTCGACTTCGGCCTGGCGTTCGACGGCGATGGCGACCGCATCGGCGCGATTGATGGCGAGGGCCGGGTGATCTGGGGCGACCAGTTGCTCTCGATCCTCGCCGTCCCGGTGCTGCGCGAGCTGCCCGGCGCGACGATCATCGCCGACGTGAAGGCGAGCCAGATGCTCTACGACCGCATCGCCGAGCTCGGCGGCAAGCCGCTGATGTGGAAGACCGGCCACTCCCTGATCAAGACCAAGATGAAGGAAACCGACTCCCCCCTCGCCGGCGAGATGTCGGGTCACATCTTCTTCGCGCACGACTATTACGGCTTCGACGACGCGCAATACGCCGCCGTCCGCCTGATCCGCGCGGTGCACATGATCGGCCGCTCGATGACCGAGTTGCGCGGCGCGATGCCGGCGCTGGTCAACACGCCGGAGATGCGCTTCCAGGTCGACGAATCACGGAAGTTCGCGGTGGTCGACGAAGTGCTCGAGCGGCTGGAGGTCGACGGCGCCGAGGTCGACCGCACCGATGGCGCGCGCGTGTCGACCGCCGACGGCTGGTGGCTGCTGCGCGCGTCCAACACCCAGGACGTACTGGTCGCCCGCGCCGAGGCAAAGGACCAGGCCGGGCTCGACCGCCTCATGGCGATGGTCGACGACCAGCTGGCGAAGTCGGGGCTGCAACGCGGGCCACAGGCGGCGCACTGACGGCTATTCACCCCGCCCGAAAAGCTTATACGATCGCCCCATGACCGAGCGTCCCGTCGACCAGTTCCGCTCCGCCACCGGCCGCTGGCTGCTCGGCAGCTTCGCCGGCTGGGCGACGCTCCTGTCCTGCGCGATCGGGGTCGGCTTCGTCCTGATCGCGATCCGCTGGCTGGGCAATCGCGCGTCGTTCTACGAGGTGACGGATCAGCGGCTGATCGTCCGTCGTGGGATCGTCTTCAAGACGGTGGACGAGGTCGAGCTGTACCGGGTCAAGGACGTCCGGCTCGACTATTCGCTGCTCAACCAGATGACCGACATCGGCACCATCACGCTGCGATCGAGCGACCTGACGACCGGCGCCGGCCAGTTCGTCTTGCGCGACGTGCCGATGGCGCGCGAGCGGCGCGAAGGCCTGCGTGGCCTGGTCGAGCGCGCGCGCGCGCGCCGCGGCGTCCGCGAGGTCGATGTCGAGCGCGAGGATGCCTACGCGCTCGGCTAAGCCGCTGGATAAGTGGCGGCGACCGCCCCACATGCCCGCCATGGCTTCCCGCACCGACCAGATCGTCCGCGTCATCGACCTCGAGACCACCGGCAACGCGCCTCCCGCCCACGCGGTATGCGAGATCGGCTGGCAGGACGTGGCGCTGGGCGAGGATGGCCGCTGGGAACTGCACGGCGAGGGTGGCGCCATCCTGGTCAACCCCGGCCGGCCGATCCCGCCGGTGACGCAGGCGGTGCACCACATCCTCGACAGCCAGGTTGCCGACGCGCCGTGGTGGCTCGACGTCGCCCGCCAGGCGCTCGATCCGTGGCCGCGGCGTCTCGCCCTCGCCGCCCACCGCGCCGATTTCGAGCAGCAATTCTGCACCCCGGCGCTGACCCGCGGCGCCGACTGGATCTGCACGTGGAAATGCGCGCTTCGGCTGTGGCCCGATAGCCCCGCCTTTTCCAACCAGGTGCTGCGTTACTGGCGCAAGCCCCAGGGGATGGAGCACGAGCGCGGGTTGCCGGTCCACCGCGCCTTTCCCGACGCCTATGTCACCGCCTTCCATCTGCGCGACATGCTCAACGAGGCGAGCCTCGCCCAGTTGATCGAATGGTCGCGCGATCCCGGCCTCCTGCCGCGTGTGCGCTATGGTCCCGACCGCGGCAAGGAATGGCGCGAGATCGACCATGAATCGCTGATGGGCTTCCTCACCGATCGCGACCCCGATGTCCGCTACACCGCGCAGGCCGAGATGGACCGGCGGCGGGGCGGTGGCCATGTCGGACGGGCGACCGCGCAGGAGTTGTTGCTGTAGCGATCCGACTGGCGATCCCCCGCAACTTCTTCTAAGCGGCCGCGATGTTGCGCGCGCTCGCCCATCGGCTGGACTCGTCCGAGGGCCTTCCTCGACGGCTGCTGACGCTGTGCATGGTGCTCGGCTTCCTGGCGTTGATCGCCGCCGGTGTCGCCGCCGCCTGGGCCACCGTGCGCAATCAGGACTATACCGGCTGGGTCACGCACACCTACGATGTCGGGCTCGCGGTCAATTCCGCCAGCGCCTTGGTCGAGCGCGGCGAGGCGGCGCGGCGCGGTTATCTACTGACCGGACGACCCTATTACCGCGACGTGTACCGCGATGCGAACGCGCAGGTGAGGCCGACGATCGACCGGATCGCGGTGCTGACGACCGACAATCCGCGCCAGCAGCGGCGGGTGTCCGTCATTCGCGCGATCCTGGTCGATCTCGATCGGCAGCGCTCGACGACGATGGCGCTGGTCGGCGCCGGACGATATGAGGAAGCGCGCGCCACGTTCGCGCTGGAAAGCGACGCCCGCGTTCGCCGCGTTCGCGCTTCGCTCGATACGATGCGGGTCGAGGAACTCGGCCTGCTAGCCATTCGCGAAGCCGAGCAGCGCGCGATCGTTCAAATGTTCTACGTGATCCTCGCGATCGCCGGCGTACTGCTCGCGTTGGTCGCGGTCACCTCGCTTCTGACGGTGCTCCGCTACACTCGCGAGCTGACGGCCGCGTCCGAGGGCCTCCGCGAGCTGAACGACACGCTAGAGGACCAGGTGATCGAGCGCACCGCCGACCTGACCCGCGCCAACGAGGAGATTCAGCGCTTCGCCTACATCGTCAGCCACGATCTGCGCTCGCCCCTGGTCAACGTGCTGGGCTTCACCGCCGAACTCGATGGCGCCAATCGCGCACTTGGCGAACTGGTCGACCGCGCAGAGGCCACCGCTCCCGACATCGTGACGGAGGAGGCGCGGCTGGCGGCGCGCGAGGATTTGCCGGAGGCGATCGGCTTCATCCGCACCTCGACGCAAAAGATGGACCGGCTGATCAACGCCATCCTGAAGCTGTCGCGGGAGGGCCGGCGCACGATTACCCCCGAGCCGGTCGACTTGGCCGCCACCGTCGACACCATCGCCGCCTCGCTCCACCAACAGATCGAGGGACGCGGCGCCGAGGTCGTCGTCGAACGCCCGCTGCCCGCGCTGACCAGCGACCGGTTGGCAATCGAGCAGATCCTGTCCAACCTGGTCGAGAACGCGGTCAAGTATCTCCAGCCCGGCCGCCCAGGCCGTATCGTCGTCCGCGGACGCCGCGAGGGACCCCGCGTCGTCGTCGAGGTCTCCGATAACGGCCGCGGCATCGGCGCCAGCGACCTTACCCGCGTGTTCGACCTGTTCCGCCGCGCCGGCAATCAGGACCAGCCGGGCGAGGGCATCGGGCTGGCGCACGTCCGCGCGCTCGCCTATCGTCTCGGCGGCACGATCGACCTGTCCTCGACGCTGGGCGAGGGCTCGACCTTCCGCCTGCTCCTGCCGACGACCGCCGCTATCGAACCACGGGAGGCCCGATGAACACGCCTGCATCCGTCAACATCGTCATGATCGAGGATGACGAGGGCCATGCCCGCCTCATCGAAAAGAATATTCGCCGCGCCGGGATCATGAACGGCATCACGCATTTCACCGACGGCACCACCGCGCTCGAATATCTGTTCAACGCCCCCGACGGCCCGACGCGGAACGGCCCGGCGCTGGTCCTGCTCGACCTCAACCTGCCCGACATGAGCGGCACCGACATCCTGGCGAAGATCAAGGGCGACGACGGCCCGTTGAAGCGCACCCCCGTCGTCGTCCTCACCACCACCGACGACAAGGTCGAGATCCAGCGCTGCTACGACCTCGGCTGCAACGTCTACATCACCAAGCCGGTGAACTATGAAAGCTTCGCCACCGCCATCCGTCAGCTCGGGCTGTTCCTGTCGGTGATCCAGGTGCCGGACGCGGAAGCCGACTGATGCCGACCGGCGCGCGCGTCCTCTATATCGACGACGACGCGGGGTTGCGCCGACTGGTGTCGCGTGCGCTGGAGCGGCGCGGCTGCAGCGTCGCCGTCGCCGCCGGCGGCGAGGAAGGCCTGGCGCTCGCCGCCGTCGAGCGGTTCGACGTCGTCGCGGTCGATCATTACATGCCCGGCCTCGACGGGCTGGAGACGCTGGAGCGGCTGCGCGCGCTGCCCGAGCCGCCGCCGGTACTTTACGTCACCGGTTCGGAGGAAGGCCGCATCGCCGTCGCCGCGTTGAAGGCCGGGGCCGCCGAATATGTCGTGAAGACGGTCGGCGAGGATTTCTTCGACCTGCTGTTCGCCGCGATCGCCCATGTCCGCGAGGTCGCGCGGCTGTCGGCGGCGAAGGTGACGGCCGAGGCCGGCCTGCGCGCCAGCAACGCGCGGCTCGAGGCGCTGCTCGGCGAAGTCAACCACCGCGTCGCGAACTCGCTCCAGATGGTCTCGGCAATGGTTGGAATGCAGGTCGCGACGCTCGGCGACGGCGCCGCGCGCGACGCGCTGGCCGACACGCAGCGGCGTATCGCCGCGATCGCCCAGGTCCATCGCCGGCTCTACACCTCCAACGACGTCGAGCATGTCGACATGCGCGAGTACCTGCGCGCGCTGGTCGACGAACTGGGCGAGACCTGGTCGACCGAGGCCGCGCCGCGCACGCTCAGCCTGGCCGCCGAGCCGATCCGGCTGCCGACCGACCGCGCCGTGTCGCTGGGGGTGATCGTCACCGAACTGGTCAGCAACGCCTGTAAATACGCCTATCCCGACGGCGCCGGCGAGGTCCGCGTCGGGCTGCACCGCGACGGCGAGGACCGCTTCCTGCTGGCGGTGGAGGACGACGGTTGCGGCATGGAACCGGGCGCGCCGCCGCGTGGCACGGGCCTTGGCACCCGGTTGATTCGCGCCATGGCGCAAAGCCTCAATTCGAGCGTCGAATACCGCCCCGGCCAGCCCGGCGTCCGCGCGACGCTGCGCGCGGCGGTGCGGCCGGCATCGCCCGCCGTCGCCGCTCGTTCCTGACCGACGCGGCGCGACCGCTCGCCCTAACAGGTTCTAACTCCCCCCGTCGATCGCTCGCTCGACTGCGGCCTCTACGCGGCGCCGCCGATCACCGGCGCCTTCGCCGTGGTGGATGCGGGCGTCGCCGACGTCGCGGTGCTGCGCGACAGCCAACGGGTCGGCCGGACCAACGACCGCGGCCGCCTGCTCGTGACCAATCTGCGCGCCTTCGAGCGGAGCCGGTTGTCGCTCGAGACCGACACGATGCCATTCGATGCGGTGATCGCGCGGCCCGACCTGTCGGTGCGCCCGGTCGGGTTCGGCGGCGTCAACGTGAGCTTCGCCGTCGACCGGATGGCGGGCAGCGCGCTGGTCCACTTGGTCGACGAGGCCGGGGTCGACCTGGCCGTTGGCGCGACGATCGTCGCCGAGGACGGGGGCGAGACGGTGGTCGGCTATGACGGCCTGGTCATGCTGGCGGGGCTGGGCCGGCTCAATCGCTACGAGGTCCGCGCGCCCGGCGGCGACTGCACCGTGTCGTTCGCGGTCGAGGGTCCGAGCGATGGCCTGCGTCGGATTGGCTCGCTGACGTGTCGGCGTCCGGTGCGCTACACCGCCACGACGGCCAAGGCCGCCAAGTGACGCCTCTCCCGCCCCTGTTACGCCTGCTCCGATGGGCGGCGCTGGCGTTGGCGCCATCGTGCGGCCCGTTCGCCCGTCCGTCCAGGCGCAGTCCTGCACCACCACCGCCACGCGGATGCAGTTCGGCACTATCTCGACGGCCACCAACACGAGCCACAGCGCGACGGCGACGATCGTGTTCCGCTGCACCGGGGGCGCGGCGAACCAGGTCATCGACTACTGCCCCTACATTGGCGGAGGAACCAGCCGGCGCGGGAGGACCGCGCTACATGGCCGGTGCCGGGACCGCCCGGCTCGCCTTTGACGTGTAGCTGGACGCCGGCACGTCGCAACGCCACGCCAACGGCGTCGTGGTGGGGCCCAATCGCGGCTACAAGCTTCAGCTGGCGCAGAACGGCGCGGGATCGGCCAATAACCGCGACGCCGGCCGGACCGCGCCCTGGTTCACCGACGCGGGCAATGTCGCGACCGGGTCGGGGACGGGCAATGGCCAGAGCCTGACCGTCTATGGCCGCGTCCCCGTTCAGACCACGCCCGTCGCCGGAACCTATACCGACACGGTCGTGGTCACGATCACCTACTGACCCGCGTCACACGTCGAGGTTGGCGACGCTGAGCGCGTTCTCCTGGATGAACTCGCGGCGGGGCTCGACGACGTCGCCCATCAACCGGGTGAAGATCTCGTCGGCGACGTCGGCCTGGGCGATCTCGACGCGCAGCATCGATCGCACCGCCGGGTCGAGCGTCGTCTCCCACAGCTGCTCGGCGTTCATCTCGCCCAACCCCTTGTAGCGCTGGATCGACAGGCCCTTGCGTCCCGCCGCCAGCACCGCGTCGAGCAGCTGGCTCGGCCGCGAGACGAGCGACTCGCCCCTACCCACAATCGGGCCCACGGTAACCGGCTCGTCGGCGTTGTCGGCAGCCGCTTCGGCTTCCGCATCCGCCGCCGCGACCGCCTTCGACCGCACCAGCTTGGCCGGAACCAGGTAGCTGTCGGCCTGCTCGTCGGCGAGCGCGTGGAGCTTACGCGCCTCGGCCGAGATCAGGAACGCCGCCTCGATGATGTGATGATCGGTCACCCCGCGCCACGCCCGCTCGAAATGATAGCCGCCGTCCTCGGCCAGCCGCGCGGTCCAGCGCGCGTCCTCGTCGGCGGCGTCGAGTCGGGTCACGACCGAACGCAGCCGCTCGCCCTTGTCCTCGCGCGACGCGTTCGGATCGAGCCCGCCGCCGAGCGCCAGCGCCTCGACGATCGTCGGGTCGTAGCGCCGGGGCACGTAGCGCGTCAGCGTCCGCATCCGCCGCGCATGGTCGACCAGTCCGCGCAGGTCGGCCCCCGACCGCGACCCGCCCGGGCTCTCCAGCACGGTGCCGGCGACCCCGCCCTCGACCAGATAATCGTCGAGCGCGTTGTCGTCCTTCAGATAAACTTCCGACCGTCCCTTCGCCGCCTTGTACAAAGGCGGCTGGGCGATGAAGAGATGCCCGTTCTCGATGATATCGGGCATCTGGCGATAGAAGAACGTCAGCAGCAGCGTGCGGATATGCGCGCCGTCGACATCGGCGTCGGTCATGATGACGATCTTGTGGTAGCGCAGCTTGTCGAGGTTGAAGTCGTCGCGGCCGATCCCGGTCCCCATGGCCTGGATCAGCGTGCCGATCTCCTTGGACCCCAGCATCCGGTCGAACCGCGCGCGCTCGACGTTGAGGATCTTGCCACGAAGCGGCAGGATCGCCTGGAAATGCCGGTCGCGGCCCTGCTTGGCCGAGCCGCCGGCGCTGTCGCCCTCGACGAGGAACAGCTCGGACTTCGCCGGATCACGCTCCTGGCAATCGGCCAGCTTGCCCGGCAGCGACGCGATGTCCATCACGCCCTTGCGCCGGGTCAGCTCGCGCGCCTTCTTCGCCGCCTCGCGCGCGGCGGCGGCGTCGATGATCTTTCCGACGATGGCGCGGCCGTGCGCCGGATTCTCCTCCAGCCACTCGGCCAGCTTGTCCGCCATCAGCGATTCGAGCGGCTGGCGCACCTCGGACGACACCAGCTTGTCCTTGGTCTGCGAGCTGAACTTGGGGTCGGGCAATTTGACCGAGACGATCGCGGTCAACCCCTCGCGCATGTCGTCGCCGGTCAGCGTCACCTTTTCCTTCTTCAGCAACCCCGATCGCTCGGCATAGTTGTTGAGCGTCCGCGTCAGCGCCGCGCGGAACGCCGCCAGGTGCGTGCCGCCGTCGCGCTGGGGTATGTTGTTGGTGAAAGCGAGGACGTTCTCGTAATAGCTGTCGTTCCACTCCAGCGCGACGTCGACCGTCACGTCGTCGCGCGTGCCGCTGATCGCCACCGGCTCGGGCATCAACGGCTGCTTGGCGCGGTCGAGATATTTGACGAACGCGGCGATCCCGCCCTCGTAATACAGCTCGACGGTCTTCGTCTCCTCGTGCCGCGCGTCGGACAGGAACAGCCGAACACCCGAGTTGAGGAACGCCAGCTCGCGGTAGCGATGCTCGAGCTTGTCGAAATCGAACTCGACGATCTTGAACGTCTCGGGGCTGGGCAGAAAGGTGACCATCGTCCCTTTCCGCCCCTCCGCCTCGCCGGTGACCTCAAGCGGCGCGACCGCGTCGCCGTGCGCGAAGCGCATCCGGTTCTCGACGCCGTCGCGCCAGATCGTCAGGTCGAGCCACTCGCTGAGCGCGTTGACCACCGACACGCCGACGCCGTGGAGGCCCCCCGACACCTTGTAGGCGTTGTCGTCGTTGGTGTTGTCGAATTTGCCGCCGGCATGGAGCTGGGTCATGATGACCTCGGCCGCGGACACGCCTTCCTCGGGGTGGATGCCCGTCGGGATGCCGCGACCGTTGTCGGTCACCGACACCGACCCATCCGGGTTGAGGACGATGTCGATCCGGTCGCAATGCCCGGCCAGCGCCTCGTCGATCGCGTTGTCGCTGACCTCGAACACCATGTGGTGCAGGCCGGAGCCGTCATCGGTGTCGCCGATATACATGCCCGGGCGCTTCCGCACCGCGTCGAGCCCTTTCAATACCTTGATCGAGGAAGCGCCGTACGCGTTGTCGTTGGGGTCTGTCGCCATGCCCAGCATATAGGGATTCGGGAGCCGGAACGGAAGCGAAATGGCGGCGTCGGCCGGGCCCGGGACGATGCGCCAGCGCGAGGCGAAGTTGAGGAACTTGAGCCGCTGGCACGTTCTCGCGCGACCGCGCCGGCGAGCGCATCGCGACCTGATCGCGAGCATGGCGCACGGCTGTAACTGGGCGGGTGGACGACATCGACCCGCCTTGGCGAACAAGCCACGTGTAGGACAGTTGTCGCTCGCGGCGACGGCGCGGTTGGCTGGCGCGACTCCAGCCGACCGCGCCGTCGTCATTCGCCCCGCGAGAAGCGATCCGCGCGCTGACCGAGCAGCGTCACCTCGACCCGGCGATTGCGCCGCTGTCCCGCCGTCGTCGCGTTGGTCGCGACCGGCTGTGCCTCGCCGAACCCCTGGACGGCGAAGCGGGCGCGGGTCACGCCCATGTCGTCGAACGCGGCGCGGACGCTGGCGGCGCGGCGCTCCGACAGATCCTGGTTGTGCGCGTCGGTCCCCCGGCTGTCGGTATGCCCGTCGATCGCCACACGGACGCCCGGCTCCGACCGCAGATAACCGGCGAGCGGGCGCAACCGCTGGGTCGCGCCGGGACGCAGCACGTCGCTGTCGGTGGCGAACAGCACCTCTTCCTCAAACGTCAACGTCGCGCCGCGCGAGGTCTGGCGGAAACCATAATCGCGCATCGCGCCCCGGTCCCAGCCGCCCTGGGCGACGACGACGTCGCGCCGGTCCCAGTCGAATCGGTCGCGCCGGGGCCCGGCGACGGCGGCGAAGGCGCGGTTCGCCTCGGCCGCCTCGCGCCGGTTGACCCGCCCGTCGCGGTTCGCGTCGAAATTGCGCAACACGAACGCTCGCCCGCGATTGGTCCGACGCAGCTCGGGATACAGGTCGGGAACGCCCGCGCCGAGGAGGCGGTAAGCACGGTCCCCGGCGCGTCCGCCGCCCCAGTCGTAACGGTCCTGGGCGGTGGCGGCCCCCGCGCCGCCAACGATGACGAGCGCGGTGACGGCGATTGCGGCGAAACGACAATGGATCATGATGCGAACTCCTGCTCGGCCCCCGCCAATCGTGCCGACCTGCCGATCCTCGCTTGAACGCGCCGTGATCGTGTATGTCAGCGGCGGTTCACCGCCCGGATAGCGGCGGTCGAGGAGGTTTCATTTGCGCGGCATCGACGTCAGTTCCTGGAACGGCCTCCTCTCGACGTTGATCGGCGTGGCGCTGTTCGCGCTGGTCGGCGTCGGTGTGCGCCTGCTGATGATGGTCACGATCCAGCAAAGACGCGAGCGGATGAACCGCCAGATCAACGAGCGCCTTCGCACGCTGATCGCGGCCTACAAGGTGCTGGGCGGATCGTTCACCGGCGACCTGAGCGTCGATCCGACGCACTTGCGCGACCTGCGCCGACGCGGCATGCCGGTCGCCGAGGGCGCGACCGACGGCGCGCTCGACCTCAGCGCGGAGAGCGTCGCGGGATCGGACCGCACGCGGCGGATTCGCGACGCGGTCGAGGCGGCCCTGTCGGACGTCGTCCTGCTCGGCACCGAGGACCATGTCCGCCTCGCCGCGAGCGCCGCGCGCGAACTGGTCGCCGGACGTCCCGTCCATACGCACGACCTCGTCGTCACGCTGCGCGCCTTCATCCGCGACGCGCTCGACCTCGATCCCATCCCGTCCGACTTGGCGCTTCCGGCGCAGGGGCCGACGCGGCCATCGGGTGGGGGCGGGGGCGCCAAGGGCGGCCGCGACAAGGAGGGCTCCCGGCAAGGCGGCGGTGGCGGCGGGGTGGGCGGCGGCATGGGTGGCGGCGGTGGAATGGGAGGCGGCGCCGAAGACCCTCCGGCGTCGACCAATCGCCCGTAGCGACAAGGGGGCCGGTTCAACCCGCCAGCGGCGATGGCTTGGCCTCCAGCGCCACCCACGACGCATCGCCGCCGATCGCGGCGAACAGCGACGCCTCGGTCCCCGTCACCCATACCTGCCCCCGCCCCGCCAGCCGCGCGAACAGCGC
>CAXTRJ010000054.1:0-13458 GCA_964246585.1 uncultured Sphingomonas sp.
TGCCGCCCAGTGTGCCGGGCACCGGCGGCCGCTCGGCCGGTGTGACCCAGCCGTCGGCGATCGGCGGCAAGGGCACCAGCGTGATCGGCCGGTCGACCGGCGGCGACGGGCGCGGCTGCTCGCGGGTCAATTCCGGCTCGGGAACGGGAACGGGGACGGGCTCGGGGATCGGCACGGGCTTCACGTCGACGATCTTGATCGGTGGCTCGACGGGCGCGCGGGTGACGATCTCCGGCGCGGCCAGCAGCAGGGCGGCGCGCACCGCGCCATTGATCGCCAGCGCCACGCCCATGCTGCCCGGCTTGAAGCCATCCCGGCTGTATCGGTCCGCGTACATCGTGCCTCTCCTTCGTGCGTGAAGCTCCTAGGTCAGCCGGATCGTCCGTCCGGCTAGTTGATGTTACAACATATCCAACACGGGTCCGCAAGGGCTTCGCATAAGTCAGTTTCCTCAGCTTCGCGTCAGCCGCGCCACCGCCCGCGTCCGTCCGATCAGCGGCAGCAGCGCCGCCATCTCCGGCCCCTGCTCGCGCCCGGTCAGCGCGAGGCGCAGCGGCAGGAACAGCGCCTTGCCCTTGCGCCCCGTCTCCGCCTTCAACCGCCCGGTCAGCGCGTGCCAGGGGTCCGCCGCCCAGTCGATCTCCCCCGCCACCCGCGCCGCCGCGGCGAGGTAATCCCGGTCCTCCTCGGCCGCCGCCGCCACGACGTCGCCCTCGATCACCGCCCACCACTCCGCCGCCTCGGCCACGGTGTGGAGGTTCGGCCTGACCGCCTCCCATTCGTCCTCGGTCATGCCGGCGGGCAACCGATCGCGGACCGCGTCGTAGCCCAGCTGATGGACGATCCGGGCGTTGACCTGCGCCAGCTCCGCCTCGTCGAACCGCGCCGGCGCCCGACCGAACCGGGCGAAGTCGAACGTCGCGATCAGCGGCTCGGCGTCGACCATCGCCTCCACCGGGTCGCTCGTCCCGATCCGCGCCAGCAGCGCGCACACCGCCTCCGGCTCGATCCCGACCTTGCGGAAATGGTCGACGCCCAGCGACCCGAGCCGCTTCGACAGCTTGCCCTCCGCCCCCGTCAGCAACGCCGAATGCGCGAAGCGGGGCGGCGTCGCCCCCATCGCCTGGAACATCTGCAGCTGCAGCGCGGTGTTCGACACATGGTCCTCGCCCCGCGCGACATCGGTGACGCCCAGCTCGACATCGTCGATCGCCGACGGCAGCATGTACAGCCACGACCCGTCGGCCCGCCGCACGACGGGATCGCTCATCGTCGCCGGGTCGAACCGCTGGGGCCCACGCACCAGGTCGTCCCACTCGATCGCCGCGTCGTGATCGAGCTTGAAGCGCCAATGCGGCTTCACCCCCTCCGCCGCCAGCCGCTGGCGTTCGATCTCGTCCAGCCGCAACGCCGCCCGGTCGTACACCGGCGGCAACCCGCGCCCGAGCAGCACCTTGCGCTTGAGGTCGAGCTCCCGCGCCGTCTCGAACGCCGGATAGACCCGCCCCGCGACGACCAGCGCGTTGAACCGCGCGGTGTAGAGCGCGAACCGCTCCGACTGCCGCGCCTCGCCGTCGGGCGTCATTCCCGCCCAGTCGAGATCGGCGCGGATCGCGTCAACGAACCGCTCCTCGCTCCGCTCCGCGTCGGTGTCGTCGATCCGCAGCAGGAACCGCCCCCCCTCGCGCCGCGCCAGCAACCAGTTGTGCAGCGCGGTCCGCAGGTTGCCGACATGAAGCCGCCCGGTGGGCGAGGGCGCGAAGCGGGTGATCGTCATGTCCCGCGCCGTAGGCCAGGAGACCGCGCCCGGGCAAACCACTTCCGCTTGGGGCTCGCCGGTCCTAAGGACGCGCCGACTGGCGGGGACGCGACGACCATGAAACTACTCACCGGCAATTCAAACCTGCCGCTCGCCCGCGCCATCGCCGGCTATCTCGACATCGCGCTGACCGACGCCAGCGTCCGCCGCTTCGCCGACGAGGAGGTGTTCGTCGAGATCAACGAGAATGTCCGGGGCGAGGACGTGTTCGTGCTCCAGTCGACCGGCTTCCCGGCCAACGACAATCTCATGGAGCTGCTGATCTGCATCGACGCGCTGAAACGCGCCTCGGCCCGGCGGATCACCGCCGTCCTCCCTTATTTCGGCTATGCGCGGCAGGACCGCAAACCGGGCCCCCGCACGCCGATCTCGGCCAAGCTCGTCGCCAATCTGATCACCGTCGCCGGCGCCGACCGCGTCTTGTCGGTCGACCTCCACGCCGGGCAGATCCAGGGCTTTTTCGACATCCCGACCGACAACCTCTACGCCGCGCCCGTCATGTCGGCCGACATCCACCGGCGCTTTTCGGGGCGCAACCTGATGGTGGTGTCGCCCGACGTCGGCGGCGTGGTCCGCGCCCGCGTCCTCGCCAAGCGGCTCGACAACGCGCCCCTCGCCATCGTCGACAAGCGCCGCGAGCGCGCGGGCGAGTCGGAGGTGATGAACATCATCGGCGAGGTCGAGGGCCGCTGCTGCGTCCTGGTCGACGACATCGTCGATTCGGCGGGAACGCTATGCAACGCCGCGGCGGCGCTGAGGGCGGCGGGCGCCGAGGACGTGGTCGCCTACGTCACCCACGGCGTCCTGTCGGGCGGGGCGGTGGCCAGGGTCGAGCGATCGGCGCTGAGCGAGCTCGTCATCACCGACTCGATCTCCCACGCCGAGACGATCCCGGGGCTGGGCGGCGCGGGCAGCCGCATCCGCCACCTCCCGATCGCGCCGCTGCTCGGCGAGGCGATCCGCCGCATCGCCGACGAGAGTTCGGTGTCGAGCCTTTTCGACTGACGGACGCAGGCGCGGCCACGCCCGCGCCGCTGCGTGGCAAGCCGCGCAGCGTTCGGCACGGCCGGCGGGCAGCGTAGCTACCCCGACCGACGGCGGCTTTGCCGTCGTCGCTGGTGGAGGGAAGAACCTGGCCTGACCCAGGACGCCGGCGAAGCCGTCGTCGGACGGGTCGCGCTTCGCGCCCCCGCCGGCCGGTCGACCGCTTGCGCTGTGCGCACCGGCACGGACGTGGCCGCGCCTAGCGGTCGCCCAGCCGAACGATATGGTCGAACACCGCCGGATGCAGCGGCTTGCGAAAGGCGCAGCCATAGCGCACCCGGTCGCGCCACGCGACGACCGACTCGAGCGCCGCCAGCCCCGGCAGCGTCAGCCAGACGGTGGTGCCCGGCCACAGCGTGAAGCCCGTCTCGGCGCGGAAGCCCGTCATCGACAGGTCGACGACCTCGATCTCGAAGCGCGTCGTGCCCCGGTCGCGCAGGTGCGCGCGCATCTTGACCGGCTTGCGCAGCGCGCGGCGGTGGTCGTCGCTCGCGGGCGGCACGAACGACAGCGGAGAAGCGGCGTGTTCCATGACCCGGGACAATGCCGCAAACCGGTTAACGTCCGGTAAGCGCCCGACACCGCCCCGGCGCTGGATTCGCGCGCGCGCCTGTGCTTTAGGCCTAAGCCTTGCCCAAGCGCATTCCCGATCTTCGAAAGGCTCGAGGCCGCCCATGAACATTCACGAATACCAGGCCAAGGAACTCCTCGCCAAGTTCGGCGTCCCCGTCCCCGCCGGCCACGCCGCGATGACCGTCGACGAGGCGGTCGCCGCCGCGTCGCGGCTCCCCGGGCCGCTCTACGTCGTTAAGGCCCAGATCCACGCCGGCGGCCGCGGCAAGGGCAAGTTCACCGAGCTCGGCCCCGACGCCAAGGGCGGCGTCCGCCTTGCCCGCTCGGCCGACGAGGTCCGCGCCGCAGCGCAGGACATGCTTGGCAATACGCTCGTCACCATCCAGACCGGCGATGCGGGCAAGCAGGTCAATCGCCTCTACGTCACCGACGGCGTCGACATCGCGAAAGAGTTCTACCTCGCGCTCCTCGTCAACCGCGCCACCGGCCGCGTATCGATGGTCGCTTCGACCGAGGGCGGGATGGACATCGAGGCCGTCGCGCACGACACCCCCGAGAAGATTCAGTCGATCGACATCGACACCGCGACCGGCTTCATGCCGCATCACGGTCGCGCCGTCGCCGCCGCGCTGGAGCTGACCGGCGACTTGGCCAAGCAGGCGACCAACGTCGCCTCCAAGCTCTACGCCGCGTTCATCGGCACCGACGCCGAACAGATCGAGATCAACCCGCTCGCGGTCACCGAGGACAGCAAGCTGATGGTGCTGGACGCCAAGGTCGCGTTCGACGGCAACGCCATGTTCCGCCACAAGGATCTGCTCGAGCTTCGCGACGAGACCGAGGAGGATCCGGCCGAGCTCGAAGCGTCGAAATACGACCTCGCCTATATCAAGCTCGACGGCGACATCGGCTGCATGGTCAACGGCGCCGGCCTGGCGATGGCGACGATGGACATCATCAAGCTGAACGGCATGTTCCCAGCCAACTTCCTCGACGTCGGCGGCGGCGCCAACAAGGAAAAGGTGACGGCGGCGTTCAAGATCATCCTGTCCGACCCGGCGGTGAAAGGTATCCTGGTCAACATCTTCGGCGGCATCATGCGCTGCGACATCATCGCCGATGGCATCGTCGCGGCGGCCAAGGAGGTGAACCTGTCGGTTCCCCTGGTCGTTCGGCTGGAGGGCACCAATGTCGAGCAGGGCAAGGAAATCCTGGCTAATTCCGGCCTCGCGATCGTCCCCGCCAACGACCTGGGCGATGCCGCGCGTAAGATTGTCGCCGAGGTGCAAAAGGCGGCTTAGCGGTGGGTATCGTCGATTGCGATCATCCCAACGCGCGTTTTTCGGTCAGTACATGGCGGACCGAAGAAGCTGATGAGTCCCAGACCTGCTTCACGCAACTGGCCGAGGCGCAAACCGAGTTCACTCGTCTTCGGGACTCAGGTAATTTCCGCTTGGGCGGGTTGTATCGCTGGGTCGACGACCGCATTTGCTGGGGTGCCCCGCTGGACAGCTGGCCTGACGACTACGACGAATACATCGAGTGATGCGCCTACTCAACTGCGGCAATGACGATGAGACCACCTGATTTCATCGCTGAAAGCAGGTTTGTTCAACGGAGAGTGATGTGAAGGTACTCGTCCCGGTCAAGCGCGTGCTCGACTACAACGTGAAGCCTCGCGTCAAGGCGGACGGCACGGGCGTCGATCTGGCCAACGTCAAGATGAGCATGAATCCGTTTGACGAGATCGCCGTCGAGGAGGCGATCCGGCTCAAGGCGAGCGCCGGCGTGACCGAGATCGTCGTCGTGTCGATCGGCGAGCAAAAGGCGCAGGAGACGCTCCGCACCGCGCTCGCGATGGGCGCCGACCGCGCGATCCTGGTCGTCACCGACGTGGCCCCCGAGCCGCTCGCGGTCGCCAAGATCCTCAAAGCCATCGCCGACGAGGAGCAGCCGGGGCTGGTCATTCTCGGCAAGCAGGCGATCGACGACGACAACAACCAGACCGGGCAGATGCTCGCCGCGCTGACCGGGCGGGCGCAGGGCACCTTCGCCTCCAAGGTCGAGGTGCAAGGCGACCGCGTCCACGTCACCCGCGAGATCGACGGCGGCGCCGAGACGGTCGACCTCAAGATGCCCGCGATCGTCACCACCGATCTTCGCCTCAACGAGCCGCGCTACGCCTCGCTGCCCAACATCATGAAGGCGAAGTCGAAGCCCTTGGCGCAGAAGACCGCCGCCGATTACGGCGTCGACACCGCGCCGCGCGTCAAGACGCTGAAGGTGGTCGAGCCGAACAAGCGCGCCGGCGGCAGCAAGGTCGCCGATGTCGATGAGCTGGTGATGAAACTGAAGGCAATGGGGATCGCGAAATGAAGACGCTGGTCTGGGTCGAGCATGACGGCAAGACCGTCAAGGACGCCACGCTGTCGGCGGTCACCGCCGCCTCGCGGTTGGGCGAGGTTCACCTCCTCGTCGCCGGCGAGGGCGTCGCCGCCATCGCCGAGCAGGCCGCGAAGATCGCCGGCGTCGGCAAGGTCCACGTCGCCGACGACGCCGCCTTCGCCCACGCGCTGGCCGAGAATGTCGCGCCGCTGGTCGTCGAGCTGATGAGCCACCACGACGCCTTCGTCGCGCCCGCGACCACCAGCGGCAAGAACATCGCGCCGCGCGTCGCCGCGCTGCTCGACGTGATGCAGATCAGCGAAGTGCTGTCGGTCGAGGGCGAGGACACCTTCACCCGGCCGATCTACGCCGGCAACGCGATCGCGACGGTCCAATCGTCCGACGCGAAAAAGGTGCTGACGATCCGCGGCACCGCGTTCGACAAGGCCGCGATCGAGGGCGGCGCCGGCACGATCGAGGCGGTGGCCTCGACCGGCGGCGCCAGTGCCGATCGGGGCCTGTCCACCTTCGTCGGCAGCGAGATCGCCGCGTCGATCCGCCCCGAGCTGACCAGCGCCACGATCATCGTGTCGGGCGGCCGCGCGCTCGGCTCGTCGGAGAAGTTCCACGAACTGATCGAACCCCTCGCCGACAAGCTCGGCGCCGCCGTCGGCGCGAGCCGCGCCGCGGTCGACGCTGGCTACGTCCCCAACGACTACCAGGTCGGCCAGACCGGCAAGATCGTCGCCCCCGAAGTGTACGTCGCGGTCGGCATCTCCGGCGCGATCCAGCACCTCGCGGGCATGAAGGACTCGAAGACGATCGTCGCGATCAACAAGGACGGCGACGCGCCGATTTTCCAGGTCGCCGACCTCGGGCTGGTGGGCGATTTGTTCAAGCTGGTGCCGGAGTTGACGGAGAAGCTTTGAAGCGCGGATGGACGGAGGCGACCTGTCCTTTGACCAACACGGGGCGGTGCGGCACGACCGCGCCGCCTTCGCGGTCCTGGACGAACTGGAAGCCGTGCTGGCCACCTGTCCACGCCATCGGGCCGGTGTCCGCCTTCAAGGCGTCGCCGGCCTTCGACCCTTGCTGGCGTTCGACGGACTGATCGGGCGTATCGCGACCGAGCACTTGGGACTATCGGCGCAGCCCGTCCGCGCTATCCTGTTCGACAAGACGCCCGGCACGAACTGGGCGCTCGGCTGGCATCAGGATCGCACGATCGCGATCCGCGCACGCCACGATGTCGCGGGCTATGGCCCTTGGTCGATCAAGTCGGGCATCTATCACGTCGAGCCACCATTCGCGCTGATCGAGGCGATGGTCACGTTGCGTGTCCACCTCGACGACGTCCCGGCCGATAACGCACCCTTGCTCGTCGCGCCCGGCTCCCATTGTCTGGGCCGCCTTCGCGAATCGGGTATCGAGGCCGCGGTCGCGCGCTGCGGCACGGCCACTTGCCTGGCCACGCGTGGCGATATTTGGGTCTACGCCACCGCGATCCTGCACGCGTCCGCGGCGTCCGCCGGGCACGCTCATCGCCGCGTCCTGCAAGTCGACTACTCGGCGGACACGCTGCCCGACCCGCTGGCGTGGAGCGGGCTGTGAAGAGGGCGGACGTCGACTGAACCGACCGGGGGTGCCGGCGTTATCAGCACCTGCCTTGATCTCCGCCATCGTTGATGCGATCTCACCTGAATGGACGGCATCCACCTTTCCTTGTCCGACTCGCAGACCGCGTTCGTGGGCGAACAGGTGGTCAACGGATCATACGCCGACGCGAACGACTATTTGCGCGCCTTGATCGACGAAAAAGCGAAGGCGCAAGCGCAGGTGAGGCTGGAAGCCCTATTGCAGGAAGGTCTTAAAGGCGAGGCCACTCAGTGGACCGAGGCCGACACGGCCGACCTGAAGCGATTGGCGACGACCGGCCGTTGACCAAGCCAATTGTTCGCGTCGGCCCTGCCGCACGTCGCGACATCGAGATGCAAACCTTGTGGTTGCGAACCGAAGCCGATCCCGCGACGGCCGACCGATACGCGGACGCGCTTGTCCGGACCTTCGCGACGCTGGCATCGGCGAGTCACATTGGTACGCCGATCGCCACCGATAATCCGGAACTGGCCGAGTTGCGCAAATGGCGGGTCGACGGGTTTCGCAATTTTCTCTTGTTCTACGTGCCGACCGGAAACGGCGTTCGTATCGTCCGGGTCTTGCACGCTGCCCAGGATTGGTTGGCATTGCTTAACGCCGACTGAGTTATCGCAAGCCCGGCAGGGTCGGACGGCCAACATGACTCCCGCCCACCACCTCCACGTCATCACCGGCGGCACCTCGCTTCCTTGGGCCGACGATCGCGCCTTCGCCGAGCCGATGTGGCCTCGCCTGAGCCGCGCATTCCGCGCTGTCCTACACGCCGCCGACCTGCTTCAACACACGCCATGAACGCGCGCGCACCCCTCTCGGCCATCCCGCGCCTCGGGCGCTCGGGCCGCGCGAGATCGCGACAGGCGGCTCAACATCCTCAACTTCGCAAGGCCCGCGCGCGCGAACGAAGCGCGCCGCGATGAGCATTGTCGCCGCCTTGCTGCCGCTCCAGGCCACCGGCGCCGTCGCCGATCCCGCCATCGCCGCCCGCGTCGAGCGCGTCCTCGCCCGCGCGCCCATCGTCGATAGTCACAACGATCTCCCCTGGGAACTGCGCGAACGCTACGAAGCCAGGGTCGAGGCGGTCGACCTGTCGCGCGACACGGCCGCGCTCGCCTACCCGCTCCAGACCGACATCCCGCGCCTGCGCCGGGGCGGCGTCGGCGCGCAGTTCTGGTCGGTATGGATCCCCGCCACCGAGACCGGCCCGCGCGCGGTCGCGATGACGCTGGAGCAGATCGACCTCGTCCACCGCATGATCGCCGCCAACGCGGCCACCCTGGAACTCGCCCGCACCGCCGCCGATATCCGCCGGATCGCGAAGGCGGGCCGATCGCTTCCTTGATCGGCGTCGAGGGCGGGCACCAGATCGACGGTCGCCTGTCGGTCCTGCGCCAGTACCGCGCGCTTGGCGTCGCCTACCTGACGCTGACCCACATAAGCAGCCTCGCCTGGGCCGACGCCTCGACCGACGTGACGCGCGCGAACGGCCTCAACGATTTCGGCCGACAAGTCGTCGCCGAGATGAACCGCCTAGGCATGATCGTCGACGTCAGCCACGTCTCCGACGCCACCGCCCGGGCCGCGATCGCTGCCTCCGTCGCGCCGGTGATCGCCTCGCACTCGAACGCCCGCGCGCTGGCCGACGCGCCGCGCAACATCCCCGACGACGTGCTGCGGATGATCGGCGCGAAGGGCGGGGTGGTGATGGTTAATGTCTACCCCGCCTTCCTGTCCACCGCGTGGCGCGCCTGGGACGCCCGCCGTTCCGCCTTCGCCAAGGCCGCCGGCGTCCCCGCCGACATCTACGGCCCGCGCGCGCCAGCCCCGCTGGTGGCGTGGGACGCCGCCGACCCCGAGCCGCCGGTCACCGCCGCCACCGTCGCCGATCACATCGACCATATCGCGCGCATCGCCGGCCAAGCCGCGGTTGGGTTCGGCGGCGATTACGACGGCATCCAGGGGACCGGCCCGGTGGGGATGAAAGGCGTCGACGGCTACCCGCTGGTGCTGGCCGAGCTGGCCCGGCGCGGCTGGAGCAATGCCGACCTCGCCCGGCTGACCGGCGGCAATATCCTGCGCGTCATGGAAGCGGTCGAGGCGGCGGCGAAGGCGCAACGCGACCGTCCACCGATCGACGCCACTGACGCGCGCTAGAACCCGCCCAGGAACGTCGCGACGTTCGCCCCCAGCGCCTCGACCGCATAGCCGCCCTCCAGCACGACGACAGTCGGCCAGCCGCATTCGGCGATGTCGCGCGCCAGCACCGCGTAATCGCCCGTCTCGAGCGCGAATCGCGAGATCGGGTCGCCCACCCAGGTGTCCGCGCCGAAGCTCACTACCAGCACCCCCGGCGCGAACCGCGCGATGGCCTCTAGCGCCGTCCCCTGCGCCCGCCGGAACGCGTCCAGCGTCGTCCCCCGCGGCAATGGCAGGTTGAGCGTCGCGCCGCGCCCGTCGCCCTCGCCGATCTCGTCGGCATGGCCCCAGAAGAACGGGTAATCGCTCGCCGGATCGGCATGGACCGAGGCATAGAACATGTCCCCGCGCTCCCAGAAGATGTCCTGCGTCCCGTTGCCGTGGTGATAGTCGATGTCGAGCACCGCGACCCGCCCATGGCCGGCGTCGCGCGCCGCCTGCGCCGCGATCGCCGCGACGTTCAGGTGGCAGTAGCCACCGAAATAGTCCGCCCCGGCATGGTGCCCCGGCGGCCGGCACAAGGCGAAGGCGGCGCGCTCCCCCGCCAGCACCGCGTCTGCCGCCGCCAGCGCGGTCTGCGCGCTCCAATAGGCCGCGTCCCAGGTCGCGTCGACGATCGGCGTCGTCGCGTCGAAGCTATATCTCCCCAGCAGCGCATCGACGCCGGTCAGCGTGAGCGGCCTACGCCCCACCACCGGCCAGGCATAGGGGATGGCATCCCCCGGCCGCCCCGCCTCGCGCCACAGCCGGGGCGCGTCCTTCAGGAAGTCGAGATAGGCCCCGTCGTGCACCGCCCGGATCGGCCCGTCGCCACGGTCGTTCGGCCGCTCCGCCCCGCCGATCGCGGCGAGGATGGCCTGCGCCCGCGCCGGCGTCTCGGCATAGGCGGTGAAGCCGCCATTATACAGCTCTTGGGCCGGCGCATGGGCGAGCTGACGAGGATCGAAGAACCGACGCATCATACCTCCTTCGGGTCGGGCGCGGTCCGCAGGACGAGATACCCCGCCAGTCCCGCCAGGATCGACCCCGCCAGCACGCCCAGCTTGACCGCGTCGACCCGGCCCGCGTCGCCGGGAAAGGCGAGCCCGCCGATGAACAGGCTCATGGTGAAGCCGATCCCGGCGACCAGCGACACGCCCCACATCTGCCGCCACGACGCCCCCACCGGCCGCCGCGCGACGCCCAGCCGCTCGGCCAGCGCGACCGCGCCGAGGATTCCCGCCTGCTTGCCCAGCACCAGCCCGGCGGCGACGCCCAGCACCAACGGCTCGGCCAGCGTCGCCGCGGTCACCCCGGCGAGACTCACCCCGGCGTTGGCGAACCCGAACAGCGGCACGACCGCGAACGCGACAGGCGGGTGCAGCTTGTGCTCCATCCGATGCAGCGTCGACCCGGGCGCGTCGGGGGCGCCTGGCGTCCGGATCAACGGCACCGCGAACGCCGCCAGCACCCCGGCGATCGTCGCGTGCACCCCCGACATCAGCACCAGCAGCCACAGGGCGGCGAACCCGGCGAGGTACGGCCACATCCGCCGCTCGCCACGCCGGTTCATCGCGAACATGACCGCCAGCACGCCCGCCGCCGCCGCCATGGCGCCAGGGTCGAGCGCGTCGGTGTAGAACAGCGCGATGATCGCCACCGCCCCCATGTCGTCGACGATCGCCACCGTCGTCAGGAACAGCTTCAGCGACGCCGGCGCGCGGCTGCCGAGCAGCGCCAGCACGCCGATGGCGAAGGCGATGTCGGTCGCCGCCGGGATCGCCCAGCCGCGCGTCAACGCCGGATCGCCGCCGGTGACGAACAGGTACACCAAAGCCGGCGCGACCATCCCCGCCGCCGCCGCCAGCACGGGCAGCCGCCGGTCGTACCACGTCGCCAGCCTGCCATCGACGAACTCGCGCTTGATCTCCAGCCCGACCAGCAGGAAGAACAGGGCCATCAGCCCGTCGTTGATCCACAGCCGCGCCGTCATCGGCCCGAGATGCGGGTTGAGCACCGGCCCGGTCTCGCGATCGAGCAACGCGACATACGCGTCGGCGGTCGCGGGCAGGTTCGCGACGACCATCGCCAGCACCGCGGCGATCATCAGCACCATGCCGCCCGCCGCCTCGCCCGCGAGGAACGCGCGCAAGGCCGACCAGGGACGGCGGCGGGAAGGGCGGGGAACGGTCATGCGACGTGCCGCATATAGTCAAAGCGGAGCCGGTTGAACGATTTTCGAGAGTACGATGCTCAAAGGCTCGCCCGGCTTGATCCGATCGGCCGAAGCCGCCAAGCTCGCCCGTGTGGATGCGATTAACGACACCGCCGGCACGGCGCGCGCCAACGCCGGCCAAGCCCAGCCTCCTTCCGTCCAGCGCCTGTTCGACGACACCCGCAAGCGGCTGGTCGAGACGGGGACGCGCAACCGGCTGGTCCATGTCAACCGGGCGAACGCGCGCGGCAACGTCGTCAACATCGTCAACGAACGATCGGACGACGTCCACGCGGTCCTGTGCGCGGGCAAGGCGATGCGCTTTCGCGCGCTTGGCCGCGACCGGGCGGCGCGGGACGACGAGGACGCCGAAATCCTGTTCGCGCAGGTCGACGACGCGCCGTTCGATCCCGAGCGTTATACCGATAACCAGCTGGAGACCCGGCTCGGTCCCGACGCGCTCGGCAAGAAGCTGCTCAAGATCGCGCGCGAGGCGAAGACCGCCGAGGAGGAGCAGGGCGTCAACATCCTGTACCTCGCCTTGGGGTTCGTCACCTGGTTCGAGGACAAGGCGTCCGGGGTCGCGCGCGAGGCGCCGTTGGTGCTGCTGCCGGTTGAACTGGTGCGCAACGCCCGCACTTCGACCTACGACGTGCGGCCGCGCGACGAGGATCTCATCACCAACCTGCCGCTGCAGCAGCGCTGGCAGGAGGATTTCGGCATCAAGCTGCCTCCGGTCGAGGTCGGCGAGGGCTGGCGGCCGTCGCACTATCTGGCGCAGGTCGAGGCGGTGGTCGCGGATCGCCCGCGCTGGCGGGTCGACCGCGACGCGATCCAGCTCGGCTTCTTCTCGTTTTCCAAGTTGCTGATGTATCTCGACCTAGCGCTCGATGCCTGGCCGGATGGCGCGTTGGAGGGTCACGCGCTCACCCGCGGGCTGCTGTACGAAGGGTTCGAGGCGGAACCGCCCTTGTTCGGCCCCGCCGACCGGCTCGACGACATGCTCCCGCCGGACAAGCTGTTCCACGTCGTCGACGCGGACGCCAGCCAGGCGCGCGTGATCGAGGAGGTGCGCGCCGGGCGCAACCTGGTCGTCCAGGGCCCGCCGGGGACGGGCAAGAGCCAGACGATCACCAACATCATCGCCGCCGCCGCGACCGAGGGCAAATCGGTGCTGTTCGTGGCGGAAAAGATGGCGGCCTTGTCGGTGGTGCATCACCGCTTGGTGAAGACCGGGCTGCGCGACGTGTGTCTTGAGCTCCATTCCAAGTCGGCGAGCAAGAAGGCGGTGCTGGCCGAGCTCGCCCGGACGCTCGCCGCGGGGCAGGCGATCCCGGCCGTGCCCGCCGCGCCGACCGCGCTGACCGGCGCGCGCGACCGGCTGAACGCGGTCGCGGCGGCGCTCCACGCGCCGATCGGCGCGACCGGCGAGACGCCGTTCTCGGTCCTCGCGCGGCAGGTTCGATACATCGGCCAGGGCGCGCCGACCCCGACCCTGACGGCGGACGCGCTGACGACGATGACGCGCGCGGAGGAAGGAGCGCTGGCCGACGCGCTGGGCGTCGACCGGTGGGCGGCGGTGCTCGGCGGCTCG
>CAXTRJ010000055.1:0-13351 GCA_964246585.1 uncultured Sphingomonas sp.
ACGGCAGCATCTACTTCGTGCCCGACGCGAGCGACCGGCTCGTGCTGGGCCCCAACGAGCTCGCCGTCGCCCGGCTCGGCCGCGGCTTCTCCGCCCGGTCGGGGATCTCCGAGCAGGGCGTGGAGTACCGCATCGTCGCCGTGCCGCTGACCGAGGTACCGGGGCAGAGCTTCGCCCTCGTCGTCGCCCGGCCGCTGCCGCGCGCGCGCGGCGGTGGGCAGCGCCAGCAGCTGGTCGCCACCGCTCATATGCGGTTGATGATCCTGATGCTGCTGTTCGCGGCGGCGGTGACGCTAATCATCGGGCGGCTGGCGATGCTCGCGGTGCTGTCGCCCCCCGACGCGCGCGCGTCGGTGCTGGGCAAGGCGCCGCGCGGCGACATCGTCGACCGCAACGGCGCGCCGCTGGCGCGGACGATCGACGCGTGGACGATCGCGGTGCATCCCAGGAAGCTGATCGGCGATCCGGTCGAGCTGTCGACCAAACTCGCCGAGCTGATGCCCGACCGAGGCGACCAGTTCTTCTTCCACCGGTTGCTGACGGCGGACGTCAGCTTCACCTATCTCCAGCGGCGCGCATCGCCGGCGCTGGTCGAGCGGGTCAACGCGCTGGGCGAGCCGGCGATCGTGTTCGACCGCGAGACGCAGCGGTTGTACCCGCAGTCGCAGATGGCGGCGCACGCGCTGGGCTTCATCTCGACCGAGGGCCGCGGGATGAGCGGCATGGAGCGCGTGCTAGACGAGCGGCTGACCAACCCCGCGCTCGCCGGCACCCCCGTGCACCTGTCGATCGACACCCGCGTCCAGGCGGCGATGGAGAGCGAGCTCGGTCGGGCGATGACCGCGTACCAGGCGCGGGCCGCGTCGGGCATCGTCCTCGACGTCGACACCGGCGAGATCGTGTCGATGGCGTCGTTCCCGGTGTTCAACCCCAACCGCGTCGGTATGGCCGGGACGGAGGAACTGCGCAACGTCAACACCCAGAGCGTGTACGAGCTCGGCTCCGCGCTGAAGCCGATCGCGATGGCGACCGCGATCGACACCGGCGTGGTGACATCGATGAGCCGACGGTTCGACGCCACCGCGCCGCTCCAGGTTGGACGCTTCCGCATCAAGGACGACCACGCGCAGAACCGCTGGCTCAACATCCCCGAGACGCTGATCCATTCGTCCAACATCGCCACCGCGCGCATCGCCGACGAGATCGGCGCGGCGCGGATGCAGGCGATGTTCCGCAAGCTCGGCTTCGACACGAAGCCTGACATCGAGCTGCGCGAGAAGGGTCGACCGCTGTGGCCGACCTATTGGGCGCGGACGACGACGATGACGACCGCCTATGGCCACGGCATCGCGGTGACGCCGCTGCACCTGGCGAACGCCTACGCGGCGCTGGTCAATGGCGGCATCTGGCGTCCGACGACGCTGTTGCGTATCCAGCCGGGCCATGCGCCAAAAGGTCGCCGGGTGATCAGCGAGGCGACCAGCGCGCGGATGCGCCAGCTGCTGCGCCTTATCGTGACCAACGGCACGGGCCGCAGGGCCGAGGCGCCGGGCTACCGCGTCGGCGGCAAGACCGGCACCGCCGAAGCCGCCGAGGCGGGCGGCTATGCGCACAACCGCAATGTCTCGACCTTCGCCGCCGCGTTCCCGATGGATGCGCCGCGCTACGTCGTGCTGACGATGATGGACAGCCCGAAGCGGGTCGAGGCGAACCAGTTCCAGACCACCGCCGCGTATACCGCCGCGCCGGTCGTCAGCCGGGTCATCGCCCGGACCGGCGCGATCCTGGGCGTCATCCCCGACGAGCAGCGCGACATCGACGTGTCCGACCTGACCCAGCTGTTGTGGAGCGCGCCGGGCGACAAGGCGCACGCGGAATGAGCGCGCGATGAAGCTCGGCGCGCTGACCGGCGGACATGAGGACGCGGCCGTCACCGGCTTCGCGATCGACCACCGCAAGGTCGCGCCGGGCACGGTATTCGGCGCGTTTCGCGGCGCGCGGGTCAACGGCGAGGATTACATCGCCGACGCGGTGCGATCGGGCGCGATCGCCGTCGTCGCGCGACCCGAGGCGCTGGTCGAGGGCGCGGTCCACCTGGCCAGCCGCGACCCGCGCGAGGCGTTCGCGAAGGCCGCCGCCCGGTTCTTCGCGCCGTTCCCGGCGACGACGGTGGCGGTGACGGGGACCAACGGCAAAACGTCGACGGTCGAGATGACGCGCCAGCTGTGGCGGATGGCGGGGTGCCACGCCGCGTCGATCGGGACGCTGGGGGTCACCACCGCCGACGAGCGGACGACGACCGGGCTGACGACGCCCGATGTGGTGACGTTCCTGTCGAACGTCGGTGGGCTGGCGCGCGAGGGCGTGACGCATGTAGCGTTCGAGGCCTCGAGTCACGGGTTGAGCCAGTATCGCACAGAGGGCCTGACGGTCGCGGCGGCGGCGTTCACCAATCTCAGCCGCGATCACCTCGATTATCACGGCGACATGGCGGCGTATTTCACCGCCAAGCTCCGCTTGTTCTCCGAGGTGCTCAGCCCGGACGGGGCGGCGGTGGTGTGGGCCGACGACTCGCAGGCGCCGCGCGTCATCGACCTGGCGCGCGAGCGGGGCAATCGGCTGATCACCGTCGGCGAGCGGGGCGAGACGCTGCGGCTGGTGTCGCGCGACCCGACACTGCTGGGGCAGGGGCTGGTGATCGAGGCGGAGGGGCGCGAGCACAAGGTGGCGTTGCCGCTGATCGGCGCGTATCAGGCGGCCAACGCGCTGGTCGCGGCGGGGCTGGTCATCGCGACTGGCGGCGATGTCGCGACGACGATCGCAAATCTAACGCGGTTGCAGCCGGTGCGCGGACGGCTAGAGCGGGCGGTGATCACGAGGGCCGGCGCACCGGTCTATGTCGATTACGCGCATACGCCCGACGCGGTCGAGGCGGCGATCGCGGCGCTGAAGCCCCATGCCGGCGGTCGGCTGATCGCGCTGATCGGCGCCGGCGGCGACCGCGACCCCGGCAAGCGCGAGGCGATGGGCGCGGTCGCGGCGGCGATGGCCGACGTGGTGATCGTCACCGACGACAATCCGCGTTCCGAGGATCCGGCGGCGATCCGCGCGGCGGTGATGAGGGGCGCGGGTGGCGCGATCGAGGTCGCCGGACGGCGCGAGGCGATCGCCCGCGCGGTGGCGATGGCGGGGGGGGACGACATCGTCCTCCTCGCCGGCAAGGGACACGAGCAGGGGCAGGTCACAGGCGACCTGGTCCTGCCGTTCGATGATGTAACGGTGGCGCGGGAGTGCGTGGGATGAGGGAAGTGCAAGGACAGACGCAAGTCGGCGGCGGGACGGGCGCGAGCGGCAAGCCGCCGCGCGCCAAGCTCGGCCTGAAATATGGCGGGCCGATCTCGACCAGGCCGTTGCCGGAGGTCGGGTCGGGCAAGTGACGCTGTGGACCGCCCGCGAGATCGCCCAGGCGACTAACGGCATGGCGAACGCCGACTTCGCGGTCGGCGGGGTCACGTTCGATTCGCGCGAGGCGGGACCGGGCGACCTGTTCGTGGCGTTGAAGGGCGAGGCGACCGATGGGCACCGCTTCCTGGACCAGGTCGCCGGGAACGGCGCGGCGGGGGCGATCGTGTCGCAACCGGGCGAGGGTCCGAACGTGCTGGTGGACGACACGACCGTCGCGCTCGACGCGCTCGCCCGGGCGGCGCGGGCGCGGACGGGGGCGAAGGTGATCGGCGTGACCGGGTCGGTCGGCAAGACGTCGACCAAGGAAGCGCTGTTCGCCGCGCTCGCCCGGGGCGATCCGGGCGCGACGCATCGGTCGGTCAAGAGCTACAACAACCACACCGGCGTGCCGCTGAGCCTGGCGCGGATGCCGGCGGACAGCCGGTATGCGGTGCTGGAGATGGGGATGAACCATCCGGGCGAGCTCCGCGCTCTGACCGCGCTGGTCCGGCCGCACGTCGCGCTGGTCACCGCGATCGCGCCGGCGCACACCGCGTTCTTCGCCAGCGAGGCGGCGATCGCCGACGCGAAGGGTGAGATCTTCGAGGGGCTGGAGCCGGGCGGTGTCGCGATCGTTCCGCACGACAGCGCGCACCGCGAACGACTGATCGCCGCCGCCCGGCCCCATGCGGCGCGGGTCGTCACATTCGGCCTGACGCGCGAGGCCGACGTCCATCCGACCGAGATGGTGCGCGCGGCGACGGGCGGCACGTTCCTGACGGTGCGCGTGGGGAACCGCGAGCTGAGCCTGACCGTCGGGCAGCCGGGCGACCACTGGGTGTCGAACGCGCTTGGCGTGCTGGCGGCGGTGGACGCGGTCGGCGGCGACCTGGGGCTGGCGGGGCTGGCGCTGGCCGATCTCGGCGGAATGACGGGCCGGGGCGCGCGGTCGATGGCGCCGGTCGCGGGCGGGGAGGTGCTGGTCATCGACGAAAGCTACAACGCCAATCCGGCGTCGATGCGCGCGACGCTGGCGGTGCTGGCGCGCGAGCCCGGGCGGCGCGTCGCGGTGCTGGGCGAGATGCGCGAACTGGGTTCGGCGAGCGACGACTACCACGCGGCGCTGGCCGAGCCGATGCTGGCGGCGCGCGTCGAACGGGCGCTGCTCGTCGGCGAAGCGATGCGGCCGCTCGGCCAGGCGCTTGAGGGCCGGGTCGACTTCGTCCATGTCGCCGACGCCGCGGCCGCGCTGGCGGTGCTCCCCACGATGCTGGCGCCGGGCGACGCGGTGCTCGTCAAGGGATCGAACGGGGTCGGCTTGTCGCGGGTCGTCGCGGCGCTGGCCGGCGGGAAGGTGTAGATGCTGTACCTCGTCGCCGAAGCGCTTGGTTTCCCTAGCGTCCTTAACTTGATCCGCTACCTGTCGTTCCGCACCGGCGGGGCGGTGGCGACGGCGTTGTTCATCGGGTTGATCATCGGGCCCAAGTTCATCGGCTGGCTGCGCGTACGCCAGGGCAAGGGGCAACCGATCCGCGCCGACGGGCCGCAGACGCACTTGGCCAAGCGCGGCACGCCGACGATGGGCGGGCTTATGATCCTGACCGCGATCGGCTTGTCGGTGCTGGTCTGGATGGACCTCGCCAACCCCTATGTCTGGGCGTGCCTGTTCGTGACGCTGGGGTTCGGGGTGATCGGGTTCCTCGACGACTACGACAAGGTGCGCAAAGCGGCGGTGGCGGGCATCTCCGGCCGGACGCGCCTCCTCGCCGAGTTCGCGGTCGCCGGGGCGGCAGCGTGGGTGATCTCGTCGGAGGTGGGAACGCAGCTGTACCTGCCGTTCACCGACCGGATGTACCTGGAGCTGGGCTGGTTCTTTCCCGTGTTCGCCGCGTTCACCATCGTGTCGTTCGGCAACGCGGTGAACCTGACCGACGGATTGGATGGTCTGGCGACGATGCCGGTGATCATCGCGTCGGTCGCGTTCATGCTGATCGTGTACCTGGTCGGCAACGTCCGGTTCGCCGACTATCTCGGGCTCGCCTATGTCGACGGAGCGGGCGAGCTGGCGATCTTTTGCGGCGCGATCGTCGGCGCGGGCCTCGCCTTCCTGTGGTTCAACGCGCCGCCGGCGGCGGTGTTCATGGGCGACACCGGCAGCCTTGCGCTGGGCGGCGCGCTCGGCACGATCGCGGTGACGGCGCATCACGAGATCGTGCTGGGGATCATCGGCGGCTTGTTCGTCGTCGAGGCGCTGTCCGTCATCATCCAGGTGTTCTTCTACAAGCGCACCGGCCGCCGCGTGTTCAAGATGGCGCCGATCCACCACCATTTCGAGCAGCTGGGCTGGGCCGAGGCGACGGTGGTGATCCGGTTCTGGATCATCGCCTTCGTGCTGGCGCTGGCGGGGCTGTCGACGTTGAAGCTCAGGTGATCACCAACCGGGCCTGGGCGGGGAAGCGGTACGCGGTGCTGGGACTGGCGCGGTCGGGGGTGGCGACGGTGCGCGCGCTGGTCGCTGGTGGCGCGAAGGGGGTCGGATGGGATGAGGGTGGCGCGTCCCAGCAGGATTTATGGGAACAGCTTAAAACCGATCGACAAGAGCTTGAGACCGCACCCGGCTTCGTGGAGAAGAACTGGCTGCTCGCGCATGATCTTACCGGGTTTGAGGCCGTTGTTGTTTCACCGGGCGTGCCGCTCAATCGCCATCCTGTTGCGACGAAGGCGGCGCGCTACGGCTTGCCGGTCATCGGCGACATCGAACTCTTCGCCCAGGCTCGCGCCGACTTGCCGCCGCACAAGGTCGTCGGGATCACCGGGACCAACGGCAAGTCGACGACGACCGCGCTGGTGCATCACATCCTGAAGACGGCGGGTGTGCCGTCGCTAATGGGCGGCAACATCGGCCTGTCGATCCTGGCGCAGGACGCGTTGCCCGAGGGCGGCGTGTACGTGCTCGAGCTGTCGAGCTACCAGATCGACCTCACCCGGACCCTCGACTGCGACGTGGCGGTGCTGCTCAACGTCACGCCCGACCATCTTGACCGCTATGATGGGTTCGACGGCTATGCTGCGTCGAAGGCGCGGTTGTTCGCGATGCAGTCGCCGGCGCACGATGCGATCGTCGGGATCGGCGACGATGCGTCCGCGACGGTCGCGCGCTCGTTGTCGGCGCGGGGTGAGCATCTGACCAAAATCGCGCCGGGCGTGTGCATGGACCAGTCGCGCTGGCCGGCGCTGCAAGGGCCGCACAACGCGCGGAACGCGCTGGCGGCGATCGCGGTGGCCGAGGCGCTGGGCGTCGACCGTGCCGCGATCGACCGGGGGCTGGCGACCTTTACCGGCTTGCCGCACCGGATGGAGCGGGTCGGGGTGGTGGACGGCGTCGCCTATGTGAACGATTCGAAGGCGACCAACCCGGAATCGACCGCCCCGGCGCTGGCGGCATTCGACCGGCTGCACTGGATCGTCGGGGGCCGCGCCAAGGGCGACGACCTCGACGCCTGCGCGCGTTATTTCGACCATGTCGCGCGCGCCTACACGATCGGCGAGGCCGGGCCTCGCTTCGCCGCCGTGCTTGGCGGGCGGGTGCCGGTCGAGGAGGCGGGGACGCTCGCCGACGCGGTCGCCAGCGCGGCGAGCCGGGCGAAGCCTGGCGATACCGTGCTGCTATCGCCAGCCGCCGCTAGCTTCGATCAGTTTCGCGACTATGAGGAGCGGGGGGCCGCGTTTCGCGCGGCGGTGGAGGCGCTCGGGTGACGGATGTGCGGGTAGAAGCAGGCGGGCGGGCAGGCAGGTCGGGGATGCTGGCGCGCGTCAAGCCGCGCGGCGGGCGCGGCGACCGCTCGGCGCTCGGCATGTGGTTCTTCGACATCGACCGGGTGCTGTTGCTGCTGACGCTATTCCTGATCGCGATCGGGCTGCTGGCGGTCGCCGCCGCTTCGCCGGCCTCGGCGGTGCGCTATTCGGGCGAGGGGGTGAAGTTCCCGCCGCTGTACTTCTTCTGGCGGCAGTTGATGTGGGTGGCGGTGTCGCTGCCCGTGCTGTTCTTCGTGTCGATGCTGCCGGCCAACCTCGCGCGGCGGTTGGCGTTGGCGGGCACCGCGATCCTCATTGCGCTGTTGGTGGTCACCCCGTTCATCGGGGTCACGGTCAACGGCGCCAGGCGCTGGATCGGGGTCGACTTCACCCAGTTCCAGCCGTCCGAGTTCCTGAAGCCGATGTTCATCGTGACGGTCGCCTGGCTGCTGTCGCTCAAGGGCAAGGACGGGGAGCTGCCGACGGTGCTGATCACCGGCGCGCTGACCGGGGTGGTCGGGTGCCTGCTGATGCTACAACCCGATTTCGGCCAGACGATCATCTTCGGCTGCGTGTGGCTGGCGCTGTTGATGATCGCGGGGACGCCGACGCGGGTGCTGGTCGGGCTGGTCAGCCTGGCGCCCGTCGGGCTGGTCGCGGCGTACCTGTTCTACGGCACGGCGCGCAAGCGGATCGACGCGTTCCTGTTCCCCGGCGTCGAGGGATCGGGCGCGGCGGACCACTTCCAGACCGACGCGGCGCACGACACGCTGACCTCGGGCGGCTGGACCGGGACGGGCCCGGGGGGCGGTAGCGCCAAGTTCGGGCTGCCCGAGGCGCATACCGACTACATTTTTTCGGTGATCGGCGAGGAGTTCGGGCTGATCGCCTGTTCGGTGATCGCGGTCACGTTCCTGGCGATCGTGGTGCGGGTGTTCGTCAAGCTGCTCGACGAGCAGGACGAGTTCAAGCTGCTCGCCGCCGCCGGCCTGGCGACGCAGTTCGGCGCGCAGGCGCTGGTGTCGATGGCGGTCAACACCGGCCTGGCGCCGTCGAAGGGCATGACGTTGCCGTTCATCAGCTATGGCGGGTCGTCGATGATCGCCTTGTCGATCGGCATGGGGCTGCTGCTCGCCTTTACCCGACGCAACCCGTTCCTGACGCGCAGCCCCTATGTCGTGCGGTGGAGCGGGCAGTGAAGCCGAAGCACTTCGTCCTCGCCGCCGGCGGCACCGGCGGGCACATGGTCCCCGCCGCGGCGCTGGCGACCGAGCTCGTGAAGCGGGGCCACCGCGTCGCGCTGGTCAGCGACGCGCGTGGGGTTCGCTTCCCCGAGCTGTTCGCCAATATCGGGGACGGCATCCAGACGCACGTCCTGCCGGCCGGGCGCTTCGCCGGCGGGCCGATCGGCTGGGCCAGGGCGGCGCGCGAGATGGTGCGCGGGCGGGCGATGGCGAGCGAGCTGTACCGGACGTTCCAGCCGTCGGCGGTGATCGGCTTCGGCGGCTATCCGGCGTTCCCCGCGCTGCTCGCGGCGTTCGCGGCGAAGGTGCCGACGGCGGTGCATGAGCAGAACGCGGTCCTTGGGCGGGTCAACCGGCTGGGCGGCGGGGCGGGTCGACGCGATCGCCACCTCCTATGCGACGACCGAGCGGCTGAAGGCGCAGTACGCGCGCAAGGTCCAACATGTCGGCAACCCGGTGCGCGCCAGCGTCCTCGCGCTCAGGACCAGGCCGTACCCGCTGCTGGAGGAGGACGGCATCTTCCGCGTGCTCGTCACCGGCGGCAGCCAGGGGGCGAGCGTGCTGAGCCAGGTCGTGCCCGACGGGCTCGCCATGCTACCGGTCGCGTTTCGGCGGCGGTTGCAGGTGACGCACCAGGCGCGGATTGAGGACATCGACGCGGCGCGCGCCAAATATGCCGAACTGCACATCGCCGCCGACCTCGCCACCTACCTGCCCGACATGCCCGAGTTGCTCGCCTGGGCGCATCTCGTCATCGCCCGCGCCGGCGCGTCGACCATCGCCGAGCTGACGGCGGCCGGACGCCCGGCGATCCTGGTGCCGTTGCCGAGCGCGACCGACGACCACCAGACGGCGAATGCGCGCGAGATCACCGCCGCCGGCGGCGCGCGGACGATCCCGCAAGGAAGCTTCACCGCGGTCGAGCTGGCCAAGCAGATGCAGAAGCTGGGGCTCGATCCCGAGGCGCTGCAGAACGCGGCGGGGCGCGCGCGGAGTTGCGGCAAGGAGCACGCCGCCCGCGACCTCGCCGACTTGGTCGAAAGCCTGGACGCGCCGGTCGCGCGACTGCCGGTGACGACGCCCAAGCTGAAGGAAGCGCGGGCGTGAGGAATGTGACCTCATTCCTCCCCGGGACGGGGAAGGGGACCAGCCGCAGGCTGGTGGAGGGGGTTCTCGACGGGAGCACCCTTCGCAGCCCCCCCTCCACCACCGGCTTCGCCGGCGGTCCCCCTCCCCGCGAGCGGGGAGGATTTTCAGCATGAAAGGCGTCGCGACCGACATCGGGACGATCCACTTCGTCGGCATCGGCGGCATCGGCATGTCGGGCATCGCCGAGGTGATGAAGAACCTCGGCTACCGCGTGCAGGGGTCGGATGTGGCCGAGGGCTATGTCGTCCAGGGATTGCGCGACAAGGGCATCCCCGTCGCGATCGGGCACACGGCCGACAACCTTGGCGACGCGGCGGTGGTGGTGACCTCGACCGCGATCGTGCGGTCGAACCCCGAGGTCGAGGCGGCGCTGGAGCGGCGGGTGCCCGTCGTCCGGCGGGCGGAAATGCTGGCCGAGCTGATGCGGCTGAAGTCGACGGTGGCGGTGGCGGGGACGCACGGCAAGACGACGACGACGTCGATGGTGGCGGCGCTGCTCGACGCCGGCGGGGTCGATCCGACGGTGATCAACGGCGGCATCATCAACAGCTATGGGTCGAACGCGCGGCTGGGCGCGAGCGACTGGATGGTGGTCGAGGCGGACGAGAGCGACGGGTCGTTCCTGCGGCTCGACGGCACGATCGCGGTGGTGACCAACATCGACCCGGAGCATCTCGACCATTACGGGTCGTTCGACGCGGTCAAGGACGCGTTCGTCCAGTTCGTCGAGAACGTGCCGTTCTACGGCGCGGCGTTGCTATGCCTCGATCACCCGGAGGTGCAGGGTATCCTGCCGCGCCTGCGCGACCGGCGGGTGGTGACGTACGGCTTCTCGGCGCAGGCGGACGTGCGCGGGGTCAATGTCGTGCCGTCGGCGGGGGGCAACCGGTTCGAGTGCATCGTCCGGTCGCGCGACGGGACGACGCGGTCGATCGAGGGTATCACGCTGCCGATGGCGGGGCGGCACAACGTCCAGAACGCGCTGGCGGCGATCGGCGTCGCGCTGGAGCTGGGCATCGACGACGCGACGATCGCGACGGGCTTCGCGCGGTTCGGCGGGGTCAAGCGGCGCTTCACCAAGGTGGGGGAAGTGGGCGGGGCGACGATCATCGACGATTACGCGCATCATCCGGTCGAGATCCGGGCGGTGCTGTCGGCGGCGCGGGAATCGGCCGACGGGCGGGTGATCGCGGTGGTGCAGCCGCATCGCTACTCGCGGCTGGGCAGCCTGATGGAGGATTTCCAGACGGCGTTCAACGACGCGGACGCGGTGCTGGTCGCCCCGGTGTACGCGGCGGGCGAGCAGCCGGTGGCGGGGGTCGACGCCGAGGCGCTGGTCGAGGGACTGAAGCGGCGCGGGCATCGCTCGGCGGCGACGGTGGCGGACGCGGATGCGCTGGCGGCGGTGCTGGCGGAGACGGTGCGCGAGGGCGACCAGGTGGTGTGCCTGGGCGCGGGGGATATCACGAAATGGGCGGCGGGGCTGGCGGACGCGATCGCGGCAACCGACGCGCGGGTGGCGGCGTGAGTGGGCTGACCTCGTTCCTCCCCGGCACGGGGAGGGGGACCGCTCGCGAAGCGAGTGGTGGTGGGGGGGGCGCGACGAGTGCTGCCTTCCATGAAGCCGCAACACGCGTCGACAGCCCCCTCCACCACCAGCCTGCGGCTGGCGGTCCCCCTCCCCGTGCCGAGGAGGAATTGAGAGTACGCGGGCGCTTGACCGCTCATGCCCCCTTGGCCCCCCTCGTCTGGTTCAAGTCCGGCGGCGCGGCGGAGTGGCTGTTCGAGCCGGCGGATCGCGACGACCTGGTCGCGTTCCTGCGCGCGCTCGATCCGACCGTGCCGGTCTACCCCCTTGGCCTCGGCTCCAACCTGATCGTGCGCGACGGTGGAATGCCGGGCGTCGTGGTGCGGCTAGGCAAGGCGTTCGCCAAGGTCGAGCGGATCGACGCGGTGCGTCTCCGCTGTGGAGGCGGTGCGAGCGGTATTCTGGTATCCTCCACCGCGCGCGACGCGGGGGTCGCGGGGGTCGAGTTCCTGCGGTCGATCCCCGGTACGGTCGGCGGCTTCGTCCGGATGAACGGCGGCGCCTATGGCCGCGATGTCAGCAACATCCTGGTCGAGGCGACGGTGGTGACGCGGGCGGGCGCAATCGAGACGTGGCCGGCCGATCGGCTGGGCTATACCTATCGCCATTCCGACCTGCCGGCGGGCGCGGTGGTGGTCGAGGCGGTGTTCGCCGGCGCGCCCGGCGACCCGCAAGCGATCGGGGCGGAGATGGACCGCATCGCCGCCGAGCGCGAGGCGTCGCAGCCGCTGCGGTCGCGCACCGGCGGCTCGACGTTCAAGAACCCGGACGGGCACAAGGCGTGGGCGCTGATCGACGCCGCCGGGTGTCGCGGCCTGCGGCGTGGCGACGCGCAGGTGTCGGAGAAGCATTGCAACTTCCTGCTCAACCTGGGCGCGGCGTCGAGCGCGGAGATCGAGGCGTTGGGGGAAGAGGTGCGCGCGGCGGTGCTGGCGCATTCGGGGGTGGTGCTGGAATGGGAGATACAACGGGTGGGGGTGGAGTTGTGAGGGGCGCGCTTCCTAAATCCTCCCCGAGCTTGCTCGGGGAGGGGGACCAGCGAAGCTGGTGGAGGGGCAGCCGCGTTAGCGGCGGCGCGATCTCCGGCCCCTCCACCACGCCGCTGTGCGGCGCGGTCCCCCTCCCCGAGACGAGCTCGGGGAGGATCAAGACGTGACGTCCCTCCACATCGTCGTCCTCATGGGCGGGTGGTCGGCCGAGCGGGCCGTGTCGCTGCTGTCGGGCGCGGGGGTCGCCGACGCGCTTGAGTCGCTCGGGCACCGCGTCACGCGGATCGACATGGGGCGCGACGTCGCCGCCAGGCTGGCCGACGCCGCGCCCGATCTCGTGTTCAACGCGCTTCACGGGACGCCGGGGGAGGACGGGTCGGTTCAGGGGCTGCTCGACCTGATGGGGTTGCGCTACACGCATTCGGGGCTCGCCACCTCCGTCATCGCGATCGACAAGGTGCTGACCAAGCAGGCGCTGGTGCCGCACGGCATCCCCATGCCCGGCGGACGCGTGATCAGGTCGGCGGACCTGTTCGCCGGCGATCCGCTGGCGCGGCCCTATGTGCTCAAACCCGTCAACGAGGGGTCGTCGGTCGGGATCGCCATCGTCACCGAGGACGGCAACTACGGCCAGCCGATCGGCCGCGACGTGGCGGGGCCGTGGCAGGCGTTCGGCGAGCTGCTCGCCGAGCCTTACGTCCGTGGCCGCGAGCTGACGACGGCGGTGCTGGGCGGGCGGGCGCTCGGCGTGACCGAGCTTCGCCCCAAGAGCGGCTTCTACGACTACGACGCCAAATACACCGACGGCATGACCGAGCACCTGTTCCCCGCGCCGATCCCGGGCGAGATCACCGACGCGTGCATGGCGCTGGCGGTCGAGGCGCACCGGCTGCTCGGTTGTCGCGGCGCGTCGCGGGCGGATTTCCGCTGGGACGACGAGCGCGGGGTGGATGGGCTGTTCCTGCTCGAGGTCAACACCCAGCCGGGGATGACGCCGCTCAGCCTCGTCCCCGAACAGGCGCGGCACACGGGGATGAGCTATCCCGAGCTGGTCGGGGCGATCGTGGAGGAGGCGCTGCGATGAGCCGGACGATCAAGCGCGGCTCCCCGCCGCCCCGGCGTCCGGTGGCGCGGCGCAAGCC
>CAXTRJ010000056.1:0-13323 GCA_964246585.1 uncultured Sphingomonas sp.
GATAGCGCCCGGCGCGATGCCCCGCACGGGCACGACCACCGCGGTGCTGGCGACCGGCGGGAGCCCGCGTACCGACTGCCGCGCGACGCTGGCCACCTCGCCGCCGCCGATGCTCAGCATCGACGCGAACGCAGCGACGACTAGCGCGATGACCGCCAGGATGGTCCAGCCCAGCTTGGTCACCGCGTCAGGCCTGGAACACCGCCGGCGTCCCCGCCTTGACCATCAACGCAAGCCGCGCCGCGTCCCAATTGGTCAAGCGGATACAGCCGTTGCTCTCGGCGCGGCCGATCTGCTGCGGTTCGCTGGTGCCGTGGATGCCGTAATGCTCCTTCGACAGGTCGATCCACACCACGCCGACCGGGTTGTTCGGCCCCGGCGGCACGATCGCGCTCGGCTTGCTGTCGCTCACGCTTTTCAGGATCGCGGGGTTCATTTTCCAGTCCGGGTTGTACGCCGGCCCCAGCACCTTCCAGCGCCCCAGCGGCAACGGGTCCGAACTGCTCCCCATCGTCGCCGAGAACTGCGCGACTAGTCGGTCCTGGGCGTCGAACACCCGGAGGACGCCATCCGACTTGTCGACGACGATCCGCTCCCCCTTCGGCTGGCTAGCATCGACGTTCAGGCTGTTCAGCGTCGCCCGCCACGCCTCCGGCAGCTTGGCGTCGTACGCGCGCGACGACGGCAGCGCGTTGGGGAACACCACCTGCGCCCCCGGCGTCAGCCGCGTCCCCGCCGGGTTCATCGCCGCCAGCACCGCCGGCGTGGTGTGGAACATCTCCGCCAGCTTCTCGATCGGCGCGCGGTACGCCATCGCCGGCAGCTTCTCCTGTTCGGCATAGTCCTTCGGGATCACCGGCACATAGGGCCCGGCAAGCACCTGCTCGTTGAGCGTCAGCGTCACCGTCGGCCTGACCGAGCGATAGGGATACAACGCGCGCAGCGTCGCCTGGTCGGCCTTTCCCGTCTCCGGCAATCCGCGGCTCTCCTGGAAACCCTTCAGCGCCGCGACCAGCGACTGCCCACCGCGCCCGTCGAGCACGCCCGGGCCGAAACCCAGCTTGTCGAGGATCACCTGGACGTGAAGGATGCTGCGGTCCATCGCCGGCTGCGCGGGCGTTTGCCGGGCTTGCGGCCGCGCCTGCTGTTGTTGCGCCGCCAGCGCCCCGATCGCCACGACACTCGCCAAAACCGACTTCATCATCTGCACTACCCTGAACCGTTACGCTCGCGGCTCAACGGTCAAGCCCCGCCTTGTTTCCCATGCTCGCCAAGCAACGCCGCGAAACGACGGATAGTCTCCGCCTCGTTCCCGCCCCAAACGCCCCCCGACACCGCCAGGAAATCGGCTCCCGCCGCGACCAGCGGCGCGGCGTTGTCGGGCGTGATCCCGCCGATCGCGACCGACGGGATTTCGAACAACGCCGCCCACCACGACAGGATCGACGGATCGGGCCGATGCCGCACCTCCTTCGTCGTCGTCGGGAAAAAACTGCCGAACGCGACGTAATCCGCCCCCGCCTCGCCCGCCTCCATCGCCAGGTGGCGGCTGTCGTGGCACGTCACCCCGATCTGCGCCGCCGGCCCCAGGACGCCGCGCGCCTCGCGCGGATCGCCGTCGTCCTGACCCAGATGCACCCCGTCGGCGCCGACCCGTTTGGCCAGCGCGACGCTGTCATTGACCAGGAACGCGACATCACGATCCGTGCAAATCCGCAGCAGCGGTTCGGCGAGGCGCGCCGCCTCGTGCTGGTCGATGCCCTTGACGCGGAACTGGAACGCCGCGACCGGCCCGGCATCGAGCGCCCGCGCCAGCCGCTCGACGAACCCGCCCCCCACATCCAGCGGCGACACCAGGTACAGCTGGCACGCCGGCCGCCGATCGTTCCGCCGGAAGTTCGCCGCGAAGTCGGGATCGAGCGGACCCAGCGGATCGTCGCCCTGCGTCACTCCGCGCCCTGGTAGATCGCGACCAGCCGGTCGAGCATCGCCAGCGCCTCGCCCCGCGGCCGCTGAAAGGTGTTGCGGCCGATGATCGACCCGTTGCCGCCGCCGTCGCGGATGTCGCGCGCGTCCTGGTACACCGCGTCCGCGCCCTTGGCCGCGCCGCCCGAGAACACGACGATCCGCCGCCCGTTGAAACAGCTCTTGACCACGTGCGCGACGCGCTTCGCCTGGGTCGACGTGTCCAGCCCCTCATACGCCTTCTTGGCGTCGGCCTGCTCGATATGGTCGCTCGGCAGCTTCACCTTGATGATGTGCGCCCCCAGCAGCGCCGCCATGTGCGCCGCGTACGCCCCGACGTCGAGCGCCAGTTCGCCCGTCTTGGACAGCGTCCCGCCGCGCGGATAGGACCAGATCACCGTCGGCAGCCCGACGGCTTTCGCCTCCGCCGACATCTCACGAACCTCCTCCATCATGTCGAACACGTCGTCCGCCGCCGGGTAGATGGTGAAGCCGATCGCCGCGCAACCGAGCCTGAGCGCGTCCTCGACCCCCCCGGTCACCGCCTGATTGACGCCGCTCGCCCAGCTGTTCGAGCTGTTGACCTTCAGGATCGTCGGGATCTGCCCCGCGAACGTGTCCGCCCCCGCCTCCAGCATCCCCAGCGGCGCGGCATAGGCCGACAGCCCGGCGTCGATCGCGATCTGGTAGTGGTAATGCGGGTCGTAGGCGTCGGGGTTGACCGCGAACGACCGCGCCGGGCCATGCTCGAACCCCTGGTCGACCGGCAGGATGACCAGCTTGCCCGTGCCCCCGAGCTTCCCCTGCATCAGGATGCGCGCGAGGTTGCCCTTCACGCCGGGATTGTCGGATTCATAATTGGCCAGGATCGCGCGAACCGCGGGAGTCATTGCCATACGCTTCGTCCTTTCGCTAAAGTTGCAACCAGCGTCTGAGCGCTACGTCGATAGCGTCCATGGTCGGCCTGTCCACGCGTCCAATGACGCCGCCTACACACTCCACCGGATGCGTATAGATCCAGTCGACCTCGACCTCGCTCGGCACACGCAACCGGTTCTCGCTCGTCGGCGCGACGAACGGTCGCTGCCCCGCCGGGCCCTTCAGGGTCGATGTGAGCGGGCAAGCGGTGACCTTGGCGGGCGAGTCCAGCGCGCTATCGCGCTGAACCACGACATAGGGCCTCGGTTTGCTCGCCGGCGTATTCGGCTCGCGGACGAGGATGACGTCGCCGCGCCTCATAACGGCTCGGGCGGTCCATCGGGCCCCCAGTCAAAGCCGCCGTCTTCGGCGTCCAGCAACCGCAAGTGGGCGACGGTCGCGTCCAACGCGGCGCCCTCGATCACGCTAGCCCTATCGGTGACGTGGAGCCGGGCCGCGTTGCGGATCAGGTCGTCCACCTCCTCACGGTCGAGCCGCTCGAGAATCCAATCGCGCGCGATCATGCTCTTAGGCCGCCCCGTCTCCCGAGCGTGCCGCGCCAGACGCGCCTCCGCTGCCGTATCGAGCCTGATTCCTAACATCGCCGTCCCCGTTGAACAAGTTAAACATACTATCGGTTTAGACGGTTCGTCAACTCGCCGAGCCACGCCTTCGCAAGGCGACGGTAAATGATCCCGATCGCAGGATTGACGCCGCATCATCCCGGATGCAGCCTGCGACGGCATCCGGGGGGAGTTATCGCATGAACAGGTTCGTACACGTGGTCGCGGTTGCGTGCTCCCTCGCGATCGTCGCCGCCCCCGCCACGGCGAAAACGCTGAAGGTCGGCGAACACCTTCCCCCGATCGAACTCACCCTGATCGACGGCACCGAGATCAAATCCGATGACCTGCGCGGCCAGGTGGTCGTGCTCAACTTCTGGGCGACCTGGTGCGCGCCCTGCCGCACGGAATTGCCGTTGCTAGACGCCTACTACCGCAGGCTCCAGTCGAAGGGGCTGCGCGTGTTCGCCATCACGACACAGAGTTCCTTGCCGGTCAGTCAACTAAAGCCGCTGTTCGCCGCGATGACGATCCCGTCGGTTCGTCGGGTCAAGGGAATATCGAGCGACGTGCCGGCGGTGCCGACCAACTACGTCATCGACCGCGCCGGCATCGTCCGTCACACCAAGGCTGGTTCGTTCGAACTGGACGATCTCAACGCCCTGCTGATTCCCCTGCTCAACGAACGTCCCGCCGCTTAACGCGTCAACGCCGCCACCCCCGGCAACTCCCGCCCCTCCATCCATTCCAGGAAGGCGCCACCCGCGGTCGACACGAAGGTGAAGTCGTCCGCCACGCCCGCGTGATTGAGCGCCGCCACCGTGTCGCCGCCGCCGGCGACCGACACCAGCGATCCGTCGACGGTCAGCGCCGCCGCCATCCTCGCCAGCGCCACCGTCGCGGTGTCGAACGGCGGCGTCTCGAACGCGCCCATCGGGCCGTTCCACACCAGCGTGCGACAGTTCTTCAGCACATCGCCCAGCGACTCGATCGCCGCCGGTCCAACATCCAGGATCATCTCGTCGGATGCGACCTCGTGGACGTTGACCGTGCGCGCCGCCGGATTGGGTTTGAACTCGGTCGCGACGACCACGTCATAGGGCAGGTGGACGGTGCATCCGGCACGGTCCGCGGCTGCCATGATCTCCTCGGCGGTGCCGGCAAGGTCATGTTCGCAAAGCGATTTGCCAACCGCCACGCCGCGCGCGGCAAGGAAGGTGTTGGCCATGCCGCCGCCGATGATCAGGTGATCGACCCGCGTCACCAGATGCTTGAGCACGTCGAGCTTGGTCGACACTTTCGCCCCGCCGACGACCGCCGCGACAGGATGCTCGGGCTTGCCCAGCGCCTTGGCCAGCGCGTTCAGTTCCGCCTCCATCGCGCGCCCGGCGAAGCCGGGCAGGACGTGCGCCAACCCCTCGGTCGACGCGTGCGCCCGGTGAGCGGCGGAGAAGGCGTCGTTGACGTACAGGTCGCCCAACTTCGCCATCGCTTCGACCAAGTTCGGGTCGTTCTTTTCCTCGCCGGCGTGGAAGCGCGTATTCTCCAGGATGGCGACGTCGCCCGGCTGCAGCGTCGCGACCGCCGCCTCCGCGTCCGCTCCCGCGCAATCGTCGATGAAACGAACCGGCCGCCCAAGCAGCGCCTGATACGGCCGCGTCACCAGCGCCAGCGACATATCGGGATGCCGTTCACCCTTGGGCCGGCCGTAATGCGCCAGGATCAGCACGATCGCTCCCCGGTCCGCCAGTTCGGTTACTGTCGGCAATGTCGCGCGCAGACGCGTGTCGTCGGTAACCGCGCCGTCCGCCATCGGCACGTTCAGATCCTCGCGCACCAGCACGCGCTTGCCCGAAACATCGCCCATTTCATCGAGCGTCTTGAAAGGCTTGGTCATGGCTCCTCGATCCTGATCGCATCACCGACGGCAAGGTCGCCGCCCTCGATTACCCGCGCCAGCGCGCCGCCACGCCAATCCGGCGTCAACGCCGCCTTCAGCCCGGGCGCCACCTGCTCCATTCGGCTACACGGATCGCACTCCTGCGTGATCTCCAGCAGCACCGCGCCGACCCGGAGCAGCACGCCGCCCCGTTGCGGCAGGTCGAGCCCGTCGACCAGCAGGTTGGCGCGCCGTTCGGACCAGGGCACGCTGTGCCCCAGCTCGGCCATCGCCGCATCCCAATCGCGCCGTTCCATCAACGACACCTGCCGCCTCGCCCTGCCCCCTGGCTTCACCGCGCCGCGAAAGTCGCCATCCAGCCCGCCCGCGACCGAGACATGGACGCGGTCCAGCGTCTCCATGGGCGCCCGGGGAAAGGCGTGTCGGGCGATGCCGGCCAGGATATTCAACGTCGCTACTCCGTCACTCGTCGGCGTCGGCCGCGTCATGACGGCGCGCGGATTAACCCAGCTTTGCCATCGCGCACGCCGTGTCGACCATCCGGTTGGAAAAGCCCCATTCATTGTCGTACCAGCTGACCACGCGGACCAGCTTGCCGTCGATCACCGCCGTCTCCAGGCTGTCGATCGTCGACGACGCCGGCGTGTGGACGATATCAATCGAGACCAGCGGCTCGTCCGAATAGACCAGCACGCCCTTCAACGGCCCGCTTTCGGCGGCGGCCTTCAAAATCTGGTTGACCTCCTCCTTGGTCGTGTCGCGGCTGGGCTGAAATGTCAGGTCGACCAGGCTGCCGTCGGGAACCGGCACACGCACCGCCGACCCATCGAGCTTGCCCTTCAACTCCGGAAGCACTTCGCCCACCGCCCGCGCCGCGCCCGTCGTCGTCGGGATCATCGACATCGCCGCCGCCCGGGCCCGGCGCAGGTCGGGGTGGATCTGATCGAGGATCTTCTGGTCGTTGGTATAGGCGTGGATCGTCGTCATCAGCCCGCGCTCGATGCCGATCGCGTCGTTGAGCACCTTGGCGACCGGGGCCAGGCAGTTGGTCGTGCACGACGCGTTCGACACGATCCTATGTTCCGACGTCAATTTGTCGTGGTTGACGCCAAACACCACCGTCAGGTCGACGCCCTTGGCCGGCGCCGAAATCAGCACCTTCTTGGCGCCCGCGTCGAGATGCTTCTGTCCGCCCGCCTTGTCGGTGAAGAAGCCGGTGCACTCCAGCACCAGCTCGACACCCAATTCCTTGTGCGGCAGATTGGCCGGATCGCGCTCGGCGGTGACGCGGATGCGCTTGCCGTCGATGACCAGGTCGTCGCCCTCGGCCGCCACCGTGCCCGGGTATTTGCCGTGAACGCTGTCGCGCCCGAACAGCCAGGCGTTCGACTTCGCGTCCGCCAGGTCGTTGATCGTGACCAGTTCCAGCCCGCAGTCGGGCCGCTCCATGATCGCGCGCGCCACCAACCGGCCGATCCGGCCGAAGCCGTTGATTGCTATCTTGGTCACCGAAGTGTCTCCCTCAACCCTCGAGTTTCGCGATGATTTGCGGCGTGATCACCTCGGCGGTCAGCCCGAAATGCTCGTACAACACCTTCGCCGGCGCCGACGCGCCGAACGTGTCGATGCCGAAACGCAGGCCGTTGACCATCGTATAGCGTTCCCAGCCGAGCGTCGTTCCCGCCTCGATCGATACGCGCAGCAGCGCCTCCGGTCCCTCCGGCGGCAAGACATCGTCGCGGTACGCCTGCGATTGCGCGTCGAACCGCGACCAGCACGGCATCGAGACAACATCCGCGCCGATCCCGCGGACTTCCAGCCGCTCGGCGACGGCGCAGGCGATTTCGACCTCCGATCCCGTCGCGATCAGGATCACCCGCCGCCCGGCGGTCGCCGCGCGAAGCCGGTATGCTCCCCGGGCGGACAGGTTCTCGCCTGTATCCTCACGCAGTTGCGGCAGGTTCTCGCGAGACAATGCGAGCAACGACGGCCCATCGCTTCGCGCCAGCGAAGCGGTCCACGCCTCCGCCGTCTCGACCACGTCGCACGGCCGCCACACGTCCAGCCCCGGGATCAGGCGCAGGCTGGTCAGATGCTCGACCGGCTGGTGCGTCGGCCCGTCCTCGCCCAGCCCGATCGAGTCGTGCGTCATCACGTAAATCACCCGCGCCCGCTGCAGCGCCGAGAGGCGGATCGCGGGCCGGGCGTAGTCGGAGAATACCAGGAACGTGCCGCCATAGGGGATCACGCCGCCGTGCAGCGCCATCCCGTTCATCGCCGCCGCCATGCCGAACTCGCGGATGCCGTAATAGATGTACCGCCCGGAATAATCGTCCTTGGTCAAAGGCTTCTGCGCGGATGTCTTGGTGTTGTTCGAACCCGTCAAGTCGGCCGACCCGCCGATCAGTTCGGGCAACCCCTCGGTCAGCACCCCCAACGCCCGCTCCGACGCCTTGCGCGTCGCCATCGTTACGGGGCTGGAATGAATCTCCCGGAACCGATCGCGTTCCGTGGCACCTTCGCCAACATCCCCCGCCATCCGCCGCTCGAACTCGCCCCGATCGGGATGCCCCGCCAGCCGCTCGGCCCAGGCGGCACGCTCCCCCGCGCCACGCCGCCCGGCCTCCGCCCAGCGCGCGGCGATGTCGTCGGGCACTTCGAACGCCTCCGGCTCCCAGCCCATCGCCAACCTGGTCTTGGCGACGATGTCCGGCCCCAGCGCCGCGCCGTGCACCGCGCTGGTCCCCTCCTTGCCCGGCGCGCCCTTGCCGATGATCGTCCGGCACCGGATCAGCGACGGCCGCGGGTCGGCCAGCGCCTCCTCCATCGCCCGCGCGGTGTCGTCGGCATCGTGACCATCGCACTCGGCGACGTGCCACCCCGTCGCCCGGTAGCGCGCGGGAACATCCTCGCTGGTCGACAGGGAGGTCGGGCCGTCGATGGTGATCCGGTTGTCGTCCCACAGCACGTTCAACCGGCCGAGCGCCAGGTGCCCGGCCAGCCCCGCCGCCTCGTGATTGATCCCCTCCATCAGGCAGCCGTCGCCGGCGACGACCCAGGTGCGGTGGTCGACCAGCCCGTCGCCGAACACCGCGTTCAGGTGCCGCTCGGCGATCGCCATGCCGACCGCCATGGCGAAGCCCTGCCCAAGCGGCCCGGTGGTGCACTCGATGCCGGGAAGCTCGAAATTCTCCGGATGGCCGGCGCACGGGCTGCCCAGCTGACGAAAGCGCCGAACATCGTCGATCGTCGGCCGCGCATAGCCCGACAGGTGCAGCAGCGAATAGATCAGCATGGAGCCGTGCCCGGCCGACAGGACGAAGCGGTCGCGGTCGGCCCAGCGCGGGTCGGCGGCGTCGTATTTCAGGTACCTGGTCCACAGCACCGCCGCGACATCGGCCATGCCCATCGGCATGCCGGGATGCCCCGAACAGGCCGCCTCGACCGCGTCCATCGAAAGCGCCCGGACCGCGTTGGCGAGTTGGGTGTCGGTAACGGCCATCGTAGCTCCAGGGCGCCGCGCGCGCCCGCTCGACGAAAGCGGACAGGCCGACTGGTCATGCTGCAACGGGCAGCCTTTGCACAGGGCCGTCGCGTCGCGTCAACCGCCCGCGTCGGTGCAAAACCGGGTTGCCGCCCCTCGCGCCCGCGCTTAAGCCGCTGCGCATGGCATCACCCGCCCCCTCACCCGACGACCTCTCGCCCAGCGAACGCGTGGCCGCCGCCCTGGCGCGGATCGAGGCGGCGATCGAAGCCCGCGACCGGGCCGGCGACGCGCTGGCCAAGCGTCACGTGGCGTTGAAGGCGCGCATGGCGGAGGCGGTCGCGGCGCTGGACGACGTCATCGCCCGTGGAACACCCGCCTGATGGCCGCTCCTGTGATAGCCGCTCCTCTAATGGCTCCCCTCTAATGGCCGAAGTCGCGCTCCAGATCGGCGATCGCCGCCACATGGTCGCATGCCGCGACGGCGAGGAGGACCGGCTGCGTCAGTTGGGGGCGATGCTCGACCAGCGCTGGGCGGTGGCGTCGCGCGCGGCGGGGACGCTCGGCGCCGAGCGCGCGATGCTGATCTGCGCGCTGATGCTCGCCGATTCGCTTGATGAGGCGCTGCACCGTCCGCCGACCGAGGGGGGGCTCAACGACGCCGCGCTCGAACGCTTGGCTGGCCGGTTGGAGGCGATCGCCATGGCCCTTGAGCAACCGGCCTCGGCATCCTAAGTTGGCGGTGGCGGGTACTGCCCGGTGCGAGCCTTGCATTATCCCTGAGGCTATTCATCATCCATGGGGGCTGTCCCTGCCCGGACCCTGGTCCGACGCACATGGTCCCCACCTGACGTACCAGGCGTCAGAGGATATTTCGGCACACGGCCATGGCGGTCCCGCCACCTTACCTGGCCAGCCTTTCCTTGGTCCGGCGCGATGACCGACAAGCGGGCGTTGCGCGCCCGGATGCGCGCCACGCGCGACGGCTTCGTGGCGGCCGGGCGGGCGGGGATCGCGCCCCCGCCCGCTTTCCTCGACCGGCTTAAGCCCGGACTGACAATCGCCGCCTACTGCCCAATCGGCAGCGAGGCCGATCCCGCCCTTCTCACCGGTGCCGCCGTCTCAGCCGGCTGCGCGCTAGCGCTTCCCCACGTGGTCGACCGCATCACCCCGCTCCGCTTCCTCGCATGGGTCGAGGGGGCCACCTTGGCGATCGGCCCCCACGGCTTGAATCAGCCACCCGCCGACGCGCCCGAGTGCCGCCCCGACATCATCCTAACCCCGCTGGTCGCGTTCGACGCGCGACTGAACCGGCTAGGCCAAGGCGCGGGACATTACGACCGCGCCTTCACCGGGCTGCCGGATGCGTGGCGCGTCGGGGTCGCCTGGTCGGTCCAGCGGGTCGACACGCTTCCCGCCGATCCGTGGGACGTGCCGCTCCACGCCGTCATCACCGAACAAGGATGGATCACGTCATGACGCCAAGCTGGCGCAAACCCGCGGGCGCCTTCGCCATCGTCGCGCTCATCATCCTGTGGTGCGTCCTGGTCGCCAGCCTGTCGGCGACGATCGGCGGGTGGCACTGGACTGCGCAGGCCGCCTTCTACCTGGTCACCGGCATCGTCTGGATCGCGCCGCTGAAGCCGCTGCTGCGCTGGATGGAGACGGGTCGCTGGCGGTAGCGCCACCCCAAGGGGATGGCGCGAGTGACGGGGCTCGAACCCGCGACCTCCGGCGTGACAGGCCGGCGCTCTAACCAACTGAGCTACACCCGCTTGGAAGCGAGGCGGCCGATTATGCGACGCGCCTCCGGCTGTCAACCGTCCCCGCCGTCATCGCCCGGGTCACGCTCGCTCGGTCGCCGTCGCCGATCGCGTTGGTGGACCAACGTGCCGTGTTCGAACAGGAAGCCGGCGATGTCGGGCTTGCCCGCCGCCCCCAGCACCGTTTGCAGGATGATCAGCAGCGGCACCGCCAGCAGCGCCCCCGCCGTGCCCCACACCCAGCCCCAGAAGCTGAGCGAGATCAGGATCAGCACCGGGTTGATCGTCAAGCGGTGACCGACGACGAACGGCGTGATCGCGTTCGCCTCGACCAGGTGCAGCCCGATCATCACCGCCGGCGGCACCATCGCCGTCCAGATGTCGGCGAACGTCATCAGCCCGCCCAGCGCCAGCAGGAACGCGGCGATGATCGGCCCGAAATAGGGGATGTAGTTGAGCAGCGCGACGATCCCGCCCCACATCGCCGGATACGGCATGTCGATCGCCCACAGCACCAGCCCGACGACCACCCCCAGCGTCACGTTGATCAGGGTGATGGTGCCGAGATACGCCGACACGTCGTCGACCACGTCCTGGATCACCCGCGCGGTCGCCATCGCGCCGCCGAAGCTCGCGCGGCTGGTGATCGTCCGTTGCCGCAGCCGCGTCCAGCCGGACAGGAAGAAGAACACGACCAGGATCGCGAAGAAGAGCTGGACGATGACGGCGGGGGCCGAGGTCGCGGCGAGTTCCAGGATCGAGTTGGGCGGCACCACCGCCGCTTGCTGCGGCTGGCGCACCGGCGTCGACGCGATCTGGCGCAGCGTCCGGTTCACATAGCGCTCCAGATTCGAATACAGGTCGAGCAGCGGCGCGAGATTGTCCTGAATGCGGCCGATCCGCGTCGGCAGCAGCCGGAAGAAATCGGTCGCCGGCACCACGATCGCCGCCAGGGCGATGTTGGCGGCGACCAGGAACAGCAACACGCAAAGCAGGGAGGCGAGCGGCGCCGGTACGCGTTGCCGTTCCAGCCATTCGAGCAGCGGGATGAGGGCGACGGCGACGACCAGCGCGGCCGTCGTCGGCAGGAAGAACTCGGCCCCTGCCTTCAGCGCGAACGGCAAAGCGAGGACTAGGCCAATACCGGCGATCAGCGTCAGCGCGGCGAGCAGGCGGTCGCGGCGCAGCGTCACCAGCCCGCCCTCCTCCGCCGCGACCGACGACGACGCATCGACATCGGTCCGCGACCGCGTGGTGATCGGGATACTGGCCGTGTCGTCCGCCATGGTCGCCTCCGCTTGTCCGCCGTAGCGAGGTTTGCTTGCCCTGTAATCCCGGCTAGCTTGCCCGGTCATGAGCGAATACCTGCTGGTGATCGACGAAGGGACCACGTCTACCCGGGCGATGCTGTTCGCCGTCAACGGTTCCTGCATCGCTTGCGAGTCGGCCGAACTGACGCAATCCTACCCCGGGCACGGTCTGGTCGAGCATGACGCCGCCGAGATCTGGCGCCGAACGCTCCGCGTCGCCGGCGCGATGGTGGCGCAGGCGGGTGGGCCGGGCCGGATCGCCGCGATCGGCATCACCAACCAGCGCGAGACGGTGCTATTCTGGGACAAGGCGACCGGCGAGCCGCTGGCGCCCGCGATCGTCTGGCAGGACCGCCGCACCGCCGCGACCTGTCGCGCTCTGAAGGGAGCGGGGCACGAGCCGACCGTCCAGGCCCGCGCCGGGCTGCTGCTCGACCCGTATTTCTCCGGCTCCAAGATCGGCTGGGCGATGGCGCGCTGGCCCCAGCTGGCGGCGGCGGGCGATCGCCTCGCGGTCGGCACGGTGGAGAGCTGGCTGGTGTGGAAGCTGACCGGCGGCCTGCACATCACCGACGCGACCAACGCCTCGCGCACCGCGCTGATGCGGCTTGACGGCGGCTGGGACGACGAACTCATCGCGCTGTTCGACGTGCCCGCCCGCGCGCTGCCCGAGATCGTCGACTGCGCCGGGCGGTTCGGCGCGACGGCGCTGTTCGGCGGTTCGATCCCGATCACCGGGCTGGCCGGCGACCAGCAGGCGGCGACGATCGGCCAGGGCTGCCTCTCGCCCGGCGAGACCAAGGCGACGTTCGGCACCGGCGCGTTCGTCCTGACGCAGGCGGGCGACACGCCGCCGGCGTCGCGTCACCGGCTGCTGTCCACCGTCGCCTGGCAGCTCGGCGGCGAGCGCGCTTATGCGCTGGAAGGGTCGGTGTTCGTCGCCGGCAGCCTGGTTAAATGGCTGCGCGACACGCTGGGGCTGATCGGCGATGTCGGCGAGACGGCGGCGCTGGCGGCGAGCGTTCCCGACAATGGCGGGACGTATCTGGTACCGGCGCTGAGCGGGCTCGGCGCGCCGTGGTGGGAGCCGGACGCGCGCGCGTCGATCACCGGGCTGAGCTTCGCCACCGGCCGCGCCCACATCGTCCGCGCCGCGCTGGAGGCGATGGCCTATCAGGCGCACGACCTGAAGACCGCGTTCGCCGGCGACGGCGTCGACTGGCGGGCGCTGCGGATCGACGGCGGCATGGTCGCCAACGACTGGATGGCGCAGGATCTGGCCGACATGCTCGGGCTCGAGGTCGAGCGGCCCCGCTTCGCCGAGACCACAGCGCTTGGCGCGGCGATGCTGGCGGCGGTCGGTTGCGGGCTCGCCGGGTCGCTCGCCGAGGCCGGCGCCATGCGCGGCTCGGTCGAGACC
>CAXTRJ010000057.1:0-13116 GCA_964246585.1 uncultured Sphingomonas sp.
TGCGACGCGCGTCGCGCGGCTGGCGGCGGCGGCGTCGGCGGGGCCGGGCGCGCTGGTCGACGACGAGTTGCCGGCGGGGAGCGATTATTTCGACGCGGCGCTGGTGCGGCGGTTGCGGCTCGATCCGGCGACGGCGCGGACGCTAAGGGTCCGGGGCTCGTCGATGGAGCCCGGCATCGTCGACGGCGACGTGATCCTGGTCGATGGCGGCGACCGGCGGGTCGACGGGGGCGTGTTCCTGATCCGCATCGGCGACGCGTTGATGGTCAAGCGGGTGAGGATGACGCGGGGCCGGGCGGTGGCGGCGAGCGACAACCCGGCGGCGGACCCGGTGCCGGCGTACGCGCCGGAGGAACTGGCGGTGCTGGGACGGGTGGTTTGGTTGTCTCGGACGCCGCGGTAGGGGGACCATCCAGTTGCCGTTCTTCCTGAGCTTGGCGAAGGCGCGTATCGAAGGACAGTGCGCACCCACCTGTCCTTCGATACGCCACTTCGGCTTCGCTCAGTGGCTACTCAGGACGAACGGGAGTTGGGGTCTCCTGTCTCACCGGTTCCGCAACCACAGCACGACCGCCAGCGCGATCCCCACGCCCGTGCCGAGGAGGAACCCCGTCGTCGCCTGCCCGGTGTTGATCCCCACCGCGACCCCGATCGTCGCGCCGATCGCGATCAGGACGCCGCCGGCGCCGCCGCTCCGCGGTCGCGTCACGCGATCTCGCCGATGACCGACTTCACCTCCATGAACTCGGCCAGGCCGAACTTGCCGTATTCGCGGCCGTTGCCCGACTGCTTGTAGCCGCCGAACGCGACGTTGGGGTCGGGGTTGCCCGCGTTGACATAGACCATGCCGGCGCGCAGCCGGGGTACGAACGCCTTGGCCTTTTGCGGATCGCCCGAGATGATCGCCGACAGGCCATAGACGGTGTCGTTGGCGATGCGGATCGCGTCCTCGTCGTCCTGGTAGGGGATGATCGTGACGACCGGGCCGAACACCTCCTCGCGCGCGATCGTCATGTCGCTCCGTACGTTGGAGAACAGCGTCGGCTTGACGTAATAACCGACCTCCTGGCCGTCCGGGCGGCCGATGCCGCCGACCTCGAGGGTGGCGCCCTCGTCGATGCCTTGCTGAATCAGGCCCTGGATCTTGTCGAACTGCGCCTGGTTGACGACGGGGCCGATATGGCGACCCTCGGCCATCGGATCGCCGGTCCGGGTCGCGGCCATCACCTTGGACGCGATCGCCACCGCCTCGTCGTGCTGCGAATGGTGGACCAGCACGCGGGTGGGGGCGATGCAGCTCTGCCCCGAATTGACCAGCACGCCCATCAGCCCCGCCGGGATCGCCTGATCGAGGAGCGCGCCCTCCAGGATGATGTTGGGCGACTTGCCGCCGAGTTCCTGGTGGACGCGCTTCACCGTATCGGCGGCGGTCTTGGCGACAGTGATGCCGGCGCGGGTCGAGCCGGTGAAGCTGACCATGTCGACGCCGGGATGGGCGGCGAGCGCGGCGCCGACGCCGGGGCCGTCGCCCTGGACGAGGTTGAACACGCCCGGCGGAACCCCCGCCGCGTCCAGCACCTCGGCGAAGATGGCGGCCGAGCCGGGCGCTTCCTCCGACGGTTTCAGGATCATGGTGCAGCCGGCGGCGAGCGCGGGCGCGACCTTGGCCAGGATCTGGTTCATCGGCCAGTTCCACGGCGTGATCAGCGCGACGACGCCGATCGGCTCGTGGACGACCTTGCTCGCCCCGATGCGCTCCTCGAACCGGAACTCCTTTAGCGCGGTGATCGCCGCCATGAGGTGGCCGATGCCGGTGCCGACCTGGGCGGTCTTGGCCACCGCGATCGGGCAGCCCATCTCGGTCGCGACAGCCTCGGCGATGTCGCCGCCACGCCGCTTGTACTCGACGGTGATCGCCTCGAGCAAGGCGACACGGTCCTCGACGGAGGTTCGCGAGAAGCTGTCAAAGGCGCGGCGCGCGGCGACGACGGCGCGGTCGACATCGGCGGCGGTGCCGAGCGTGATCGCGCTGCACGGTTGTTCGGTCGCGGGGTTGATCACGTCGCGCCGGACGCCGCCGTTGCTGTCGACCCACTGGCCGTCGATATAATGCTGCAGGTAGCTCTTCACGGGGTTTCTCCACGCCGGCGATCACCGCCGGAGCATTGGGCGCGGGCAGGGGAGGGTGCAAGCCTACAGCTTCGTCGGCGCGCCCATCCCCGGCTAGGCTTGCCAACGCGTTCGCGAGCGGCGAGTTGTTGGCGCGATTTGAGGAGCGCACCCGCATGACGGCGATTTCGAGACGCGACGTATTGGCCGGAGGGGCGGCGATGGCCACGCTGGTCCTGTGTCCGTCGGCGATGGCCGCGGCGCGGAGCGAGCTTATGCGGCGCTTGAGCGTCCAGTTGTATGTCGTGCGCAAGGAGATGGCGGCGAGCGTCGACGGGGCGTTGCAGGCGGTCGCGGCGATCGGCCTGCGGCAGGTCGAGTTCGCCGGCTTTCACGGCCGCGACGCCGCCTCGATCCGCCGCAGCCTGGCGGGCGCCGGGCTGGTCGCGAGCGGAGCCCACTGCGTCCAGGCGGAGATGGCGGACGACGAGATCAAGCGACAGATCGACTTTTGCGGCGCGGTCGGCATCCCTTGCGTGATCGCCGCGTCGCCGTCGCTGCGCCGCTGGAGCGCCGCCGACGAGGCGGCGGGCCTGTCGCGCTACGGCGAGACATATCGGCGGATCACGTTGGACGATTGGCGCTGGAACGCGGATCGGTGCAACGCGATCGGCGAGCGGGTCAAGGCGGCCGGGATGCGCTTCGCCTTTCACAACCACAATCTCGAGTTCCGTTCCTACGGCGGCGTGACCGGGATGGACGAGCTGCTGCGTCTGACCGACCCGACGCTGGTCGCGTTACAGTTCGACCAGGGCAACGCGATGATCGCCGGGGTCGATCCGGCCGCGTTCATGCGGCGCCATGGCGAGCGGGTCGAGCTGCTGCATCTGAAGGAATGGCGCGCGCCGATCGCGCCGACGACGGGACAGGACTTCCCGGCCTACGTCCCGTTTGGCGAGGGCCGGGTGGATTGGCCGTCGTTCTTCGCGGCGGCGCGGGCCTCCGATATCCGGTCGTTCACGCTGGAGCCGGAGATCGAGGAGGGCGGTGACGCGCTGAAGGCGATCCGGCTGGCGTACGGGTATTTCAGGGACGGTCGCGATCTGGCGTAATCAGGCGGGTAAAAAGGAAGAAGGGCGCTTGGATCGCCCCGGGCGCCCTTCTTCCACGTCGTGGCGAAGCCACGCCGTCGGTCGGGGCCGTGGCCCCGCCGGCCGACAGCGGCTGTGCGCCAGGCTTCGCCGGCGCACCGGCCGGGCGTGGCCGGCCTCAGCCGCTGTAGTACATGTCATACTCGACCGGGCTGGGCGTCATCTCCCACCTGACGACCTCCTCGTACTTCAGCTCGATGTACGACTCGATCTGGTCTTTCGAGAACACGTCGCCCTTCAGCAGGAAGTCCATGTCGGCGGTCAGGCTCTCCAGCGCCTCGCGCAGCGACGCGCAGACGGTGGGGACGTTGGCGAGTTCGGCCGGGGGCAGGTCGTAGAGGTTCTTGTCCATCGCCTCGCCGGGGTGGAGCTTGCTCTGGATGCCGTCGAGCCCGGCCATCATCAGCGCCGCGTATGCGAGATAGGGATTGGCGAGCGCGTCGGGGAAGCGGACCTCGACGCGCTTCGACTTCGCGCCGGTGCCGTAGGGGATGCGGCACGACGCCGAGCGGTTGCGGCTCGAATAGGCGAGCAGCACCGGGGCCTCGTAGCCCGGGACCAGCCGCTTGTAGCTGTTGGTCGACGGATTGGTGAAGGCGTTCAAGGCCTTGGCGTGCTTGATGATGCCGCCGATGAAGTAGAGGCACATGTCGCTTAAGCCCGCGTAGCCGTTGCCGGCGAACAAGGGCTCTTTCGCGTTCCAGATCGAGAAATGGGTGTGCATCCCCGAGCCGTTGTCCTCCTTGATCGGCTTGGGCATGAAGGTCGCGGTCTTGCCATAGGCGTGCGCCACCTGGTGGACGACGTACTTGTATATCTGCATCCGGTCGGCGGTGGTGGTCAGCGTGCCGAAGGTAAGGCCCAGCTCGTGCTGCGCGGCGGCGACCTCGTGATGGTGCTTGTCGCAGGGCAGCCCCATCTCGATCATCGTCGAGACCATCTCGCCGCGGATGTCGACCGCCGAGTCGACGGGCGCGACGGGGAAATAACCGCCCTTGGCGCGGGGGCGATGGGCGAGGTTGCCGCCTTCATACTCGCGGCCCGAGTTGGTCGGCAGCTCGATGTCGTCGATGCGGTAGTAGCTGGTGTTGTAGTTGTTCTCGAAGCGGACGTCGTCGAACAGGAAGAACTCGGCCTCGGGGCCGACATAGACGGTGTCGCCGATGCCGGTTGTCTTCAGATACGCCTCGGCGCGCTTGGCGGTGGAGCGCGGGTCACGGGCGTAGAGCTCGCCGGTGGAGGGCTCCATGATGTCGCAGAACATGATCAGCATCGGCGTCGCCGAGAACGGGTCGGTATAGACCGCGTCGAGATCGGGTTTGAGGATCATGTCGCTTTCGTTGATCGCCTTCCACCCAGCGATCGAGGAGCCGTCGAACATGAGCCCGTCGTCGAGCTCGTCCTCGCCGATCAGCGACGCGACCATCGTCAGATGCTGCCACTTGCCCTTGGGGTCGGTGAAACGGAGGTCGACCCACTCGATCTCCCCCTCCTTGATCATGCCCAGAACGTCGGATGCGGTGTTCGCCATGTGATCTGTGTCCTCATCTACGCCGTCATGCTGAACTCGTTTCAGCATCCAGGGTGCAAGCACGACGGCCGGTATTGGTAGAAAATGGACCCTGAAACAAGTTCAGGGTGACGGAAGGATTGGGCTAGATCGCCTCCTCGTCGCGTTCGCCGGTGCGGATGCGCAAAGCGGTCTCGACCGGGATGACGAAGATCTTGCCGTCGCCGATGCGGCCGGTCTGCGCGGCGGCGGCGATGGCCTCGACGACGCGCGGGGCGAGCGCGTCCTCGACGACCACCTCCAGCTTCACCTTGGGGAGGAAATCGACGACGTATTCGGCGCCGCGGTACAGCTCGGTATGGCCCTTTTGCCGGCCGAAGCCCTTAGCTTCGGTGACGGTGATGCCCGAGACCCCGACTTCGTGGAGTGCGTCCTTCACCTCGTCGAGCTTGAACGGCTTGATGATCGCCTCGATCTTTTTCACGTCACACGCCCCCGTCCGCCGAACCCTCGCCCGTGTGGGCGCCCTGCATCGAACGTGCCAGCCGGCGCGCAGGAGGGCAACCGTGTTAGGGTGGTTCCGGGGCAATTAACCGCTGCTTAGGATTTGAGCAGCAGGACGCCTGCTGCCCATTAAACCGGCGGTCAGTAGGGTGGGCGGTGGTACCCGGCGGGGCTTAGCGTGAAGATCTCGCAGCCGTTCTCGGTGATGCCGACTGAATGCTCGAACTGAGCCGACAGCGAGCGGTCGCGGGTCACGGCGGTCCAGCCGTCGTCGAGCAGCTTCACATCGGCGCGGCCTAAGTTGACCATCGGCTCGATCGTGAAGATCATGCCGGGGCGAAGCTCCGGGCCGGTGCCGGGCTTGCCGACATGAACGACCTCGGGCGCGTCGTGGAACAGGCGGCCGAGACCGTGGCCGCAGAAGTCGCGGACGACGCCGTAGCGATGGCGCTCGGCATGGCGCTGGATGGCGTTCGCCACGTCGCCCATGTGGTTGCCCGGCCGCGCCTGCTCGATGCCGAGCATGAGGCATTCGTGGGTGACCTCGACCAGCCGACGGGCGCGCAAGGCTACCTCGCCGACCAGGTACATGCGGCTCGAGTCGCCGTGCCAGCCGTCGATGATCGGGGTCACGTCGACGTTGACGATATCGCCCGCCTTCAACGCCTTGTCCGACGGGATGCCGTGGCAGACGACGTGGTTGATCGAGATGCAGGTCGAATGGGTGTAGCCGCGATAGCCGAGCGTCGCCGGGATCCCCCCGGCGGCGGCGATGAAGTCGAAGATCAGCCGGTCGATCTCGGCCGTCGTGACGCCCGGGACCATGTGCGGCACGAGCATGTCGAGCGTCTCGGCGGCGACGCGGCCGGCGCGGTGCATGCCCGCGAAGCCGTCGGCGCCGTAGAGCTTGATAACGCCGGTGCGGGCGAGGGGCAGGGCATCGGTCACGGTGACGTAGTCGGTCATATCCAGGAGTATAGCAGCGGCGCATGGGCTTTGCGAGGGCGGCGGCAGCGGCTAAGCCCACATCCATGATAAGCGAGCGCATCTGGACGGCGGCCCTGCTGGTGATCGGCGACGAGATCCTGTCCGGGCGGACGCAGGACAAGAACGTGGCGCAGGTCGCGCAGTGGCTTAACGTGCAGGGGATACGGCTCGACGAGGTCCGCGTCGTCGCGGATCGGACGGAGGCGATCGTCGAGGCGGTCAACGCCTTGCGCGCGCGCAACGATTACCTGTTCACGACGGGCGGGATCGGACCGACGCACGACGACATCACGATCGACGCGATCGCCGTCGCGCTGGGGGTCGGGGTGGTGCACCATCCCGACGCGGTGGCGGTGCTGACGCGCTACTACGCGGAGCGTGGAGGGGCGACCGAGGCGCGGTTGCGGATGGCGCGGGTGCCCGACGGTGCCGGGCTGATCGAAAACCGGATGTCGGGGGCGCCGGGCATCCGTATCGCCAACATCTTCGTCATGGCCGGGGTGCCGCACATCACCGCCGGCATGCTCGACGCGCTGACCGGGACGCTGGAGGGCGGCCGGCCGGTGGTGTCGAAGAGCGTCGGCGGCTGGGTCGCCGAGAGCGAGGTCGCCGACCTGCTGCGCGATGCCGAGCGGGCGCATAGCCAGGGCGACGATGGCGGCGTCGCGATCGGCAGCTACCCGTTTTTCCGCGAAGGGCGCGTGGGGGCGAACTTCGTCGTGCGTAGCGCGGACGAGGCGCTGGTCGATGCGTGTCTGGCCGATGTCACGGCGCGGCTGGAGGCGAAGGGACACGCCGTGGTCCAGGGCGGGATTTAGGCGGGCGTTTCGTCATCTCGGTCGCGTCCCGTCGCGGCGAAGCCGCGCCGTCGGTCGTCGCTTTTAGCGACGCCGGCCGAGTCCGCTGCTGTCCTCGGCTCAGCTTCGCTGCGCCTTCGCGCAGCGGATGTGGAGCGGGTGAAGGGAATCGAACCCTCGTCGTAAGCTTGGGAAGCTTCTGCTCTGCCATTGAGCTACACCCGCGACGGGCTCCGGTTGCCACAACTGGACCGGCCGGGTCAACGCGCGATCGTCAGCGAAGTGCTTTCACCGCCGGCGTGTCGAGGCAGGCGAGCAGCGCGTCGCGCGACAGGGGCGCGGTCGCGGCGGGCGGACGATAGGCCGGCACCTCGACCGGGTGGCCGATCCGGGCGGGGGCGAAACCGGTCTGGCCGGTGCAGCGCAGCGCCGCGCGCAACAGCAGGGGAGGTGTGCGGTAGCCTTCATACGAGAGGCGGAAAGTGCCCCAGTGGATCGGGATGGAGGTCGATGCGGCGAGATCGCGGTGGACGGCGGTGGCGTCGACCGGGCCGATATGGCTGGCCGACGCCATCTGACCGGGGGTGAAGCGGAACGCGCCGATGGGGAGGAGCGCCAGGCGGATCGGGCCGAGGCGCGCCGCCTCCGCCGGCCAGCGGCCATCGCCGAGCCCGGTGTCGCCGGCGACGAACAGGTTGCCGCCGGGCAGCTGGACGACGAAGCTGGACCACAAGGCGCGGTTGCGGTCGGTGAACCAGCGGCTACCCCAATGGTGGTTGCGCGTGACGCCGACGCGCACGCCCGGGCCAAGCGCGAGGTCGCCGCCCCAGTCGAGCGCGCGCGCCTCGATCCCGCTCGCGCGCAGGATCGCGTCGTTGCCCAGGCTGGTGACGATCGTCGGGCGGTCGCGTTCCCACAGCCGTTTCAGCGTGGCCAGGTCCATATGGTCGTAGTGGTTGTGGCTGAGCAGGACGAGGTCGATCGGCGGCAGGTCGGCGAAGCGGATGCCGGGCGCCGCGACGCGATCGGGGCCGAGGCCGAACGGGCCGGCGTTATCGCTCCAGATCGGATCGGTCAGGATGTTCAGGCCGCCCGTCTGGACCAGCACCGTCGCGTGCCCGACCCAGGTGGCGACCATGCGGGCGCTCGTGACGCGGCGCTCGGGGCGGCTCTGGCGGACGGGCACGCGGTCGGGCCAGGGCGGGCGCGTATCGCTGAACTGACGCCAGAGAAAGCCGGCGCGGCCGCCGCCGCCGGGCGGCGCGGCGATATCGTCGTCGCCGGTGGGATTGAAGAAGCGCGCGCCGTCGAAATGGGCGGTCTCGGGTCCGCGGTAGTAGCGCCGGTCGAGGAAGCGCGGGATCACCGTCACCGCCAGCGCGACCCCGACCACCAGGAACAGCAGCGCGGCGATGATGACCTTGGTGACGCGTCGCACATGGGTTCCCGGCACCGGCGGATCGGGTGCGTGAAGGGGTAACGCGGGCCGGGCGGGCTGGGTTGCGCGGCCGGTCGATGCCGGCATGGCGTAATCGCGAAAGGGCGCTAGGCTGTTGGCGAAACGGGGGGAGCTTTTCATGCGAGCACTGATTCTGGGGGCGATGGTGGCGGTCGCCTTGCCTGGCGCGGGCGTGGCCCGGACGGTGGCGGTCGAGGAACGGTCGATCGAGGAACTCCAGGCGGCGATGACGGCAGGCCGGGCGAGCAGCGTCGACTTGGTCCAGGCGTATCTGAAGCGGATCGCGGCGATGGATCGCAAGGGGCCGACGCTGCGATCGGTCATCGCGCTCAATCCCGACGCGGTCGCTCAGGCGCGGGCGCTCGACTCCGAGCGCAAGGCGGGGCGGGTGCGGGGGGCGCTCCACGGTATCCCGATCCTGATCAAGGACAATATCGAGACCGCCGACCGCATGGCGACCACCGCCGGCAGCCTCGCGCTCAAGGACAATGTCACCGGCCGCGACGCGCCGGTCGTCGCCGCGCTGCGCCGGGCGGGGGCGGTGATCCTGGGCAAGGCGAACCTGTCCGAATGGGCAAATATCCGGTCGACCCGGTCGATGTCGGGATGGAGCGCGGTCGGCGGGCTGGTGCGCAACCCGTACGCGCTCGACCGCACCGCGTGCGGATCGTCGTCGGGTTCGGGCGCGGCGGTGGCGGCGAGCTTGGCGGCGGCGGCGGTCGGGACCGAGACCGACGGCTCGGTCGTGTGCCCGGCGTCGATCAACGGTCTGGTCGGGCTGAAGCCGACGATCGGGCTGGTCAGCCGGACGCACGTCGTGCCGATCAGCCACAGCCAGGACACGCCGGGGCCGATGGCGAAAAGCGTGCGCGAGGTGGCGACGCTGTTCTCGGCGATGGTGGCGCGTGACCCAGCCGACGCGACGACGACGGACGCGAACCGCCACAAGCGCGATTATGCTGCCGGCCTGTCGACCAGCGCCCTGTCGGGGATGCGGGTGGGGGTGATCCGGCCCGACATGACGCCGGATCTCGCGGCGAAGTACCAGGCCGCGCTCGATGTGCTGAGGGCGGCGGGAGCGATCCTGGTCGAGGTCGAACAGCCCAAGCTCGACGGGCTGGGCGAGGCGGAGCTGGTCGTGCTCAAGACCGAGCTGAAAGCCGATCTCGACGCGTACCTGGCGACGACGCCGGCGGCGGTGCGGACCCGGACGCTGGCCGACGTTATCGCGTTCAACAAGGCGAACGCGGCGACCGAGATGCCGATCTTCGGCCAGGAACTGTTCGAGCAATCGGTCGAGACGAAGGGCTTGGCCGATCCGGCGTACCGCGCCGCGCGGGCCAAATCGCTGCGGCTGGCGGGGGTCGAGGGGATCGACGCGATGCTGGCCAAGGCGAACGCGGCGGTGCTGGTCGAGCCGACATACGGCGCGGCGTGGCTGTCCGACCCGGTGTATGGCGATCAATATGGCGGGCCGAGTTCGAGCGAGCTGCCGGCGGTGGCGGGCTATCCGAACCTGACGGTGCCGATGGGGCTGATCCGGGGCTTGCCCGTCGGATTGTCGTTCATCGCCGGCAAGCATAGCGACGCGACGGTGCTGGGCGCGGGCTATGCCTATGAGCAGCGGGCGCGGGCGCGCGTGGCGCCCGCGTATCGCGCGACGGCGGACGCGGGACCGGGGTTGGGCGGAGTGCGGTAGGCGGCTCTACCCGTCACGTTCCAGTAGTTCGTCGCGGACGTGGATGGCGCGGACCGACAGCCGGACCTCGAACATGAACGCGATCAGCGCGACGATCAGCAGCAGCATCGCCAGGATGAACGACACCGCGACGATCGTGCCGATGGGCAAGTGGACCAGTTCGGCGACGAACAGAAGCGCCACGACGAGGCAGGTCATCACCGCGCTGGTGACGGCCAGGAACAGCGCGGCGTTGATCACGGTGATGCGGCGGTCGAGCAGGCGCAACTCCCAGACGTGCCGGGCGTGTTCCGGGCCGGTGGTGCGTGGATGGAGCTGCTCCAGCGCGCGGGCGCGGTCGACGACGCGGCTCAGGCGGCCGGCGAGGACGTTGAGCAACGCGCCGATGCCGGCGAGCATGAACACCGGCGACAGCGACAGCTGAATCGTCTGGGCGATCGTCGAGACGGCGGGAAAGGTCGGCATCGCCGCCTTGTGCGCAAGCGCGCGGGGCTGAGCAAGCGCCGATCCACCCCGCCCAAACCGGATCGTAACGCTTGGGCGGCTAGGTCCGGGCGATGACCAAGCCGATGCGCCTCGACGAGTTCACCCGGTTGCCGCCGACGGTGCGGGTCGAGATCGTCGACGGCCTGTCGGCCGCGATCGACGCGGTCGCCGAGGCGGGGCCGACGACGCACGCCTTCCTGCGCCACCAATGGTTCGCCGCCGCGCTGGCCGCCTATGGCGGGGAGGCGCGAACGCTGGTGGCGACCGAGGACGCGCGCGCCGTGCTGGCGATGCCGGTGGTGCCGATTGGGCCGCGCGCGCTGGGCCTGGTCGCGGTGCCGGGGTGCTATTGGCCATTCCGCAGCTTTCCCGCCGACGCGGCTAGCGACGCGGTGCAGGGCGCGGCGCTGGACACGCTGGGACACGTGGCGCGCGGGTTGCGGATCGGGCCGGTGTACGACGGCGACGCGTCGGTCGCGCCGTTGCTGGCGGCGGCGCGGGCGCGGGGGTGGACGGTGCTGGACCGCTTCGTCGCCGACAGCTTCGTGCTCGACATGGCGGCGTTGCGGGCGGAGGGGACGTGGCCGCGCGGGTCGACGCTGCGCAAGAACCGGTTTCACGAGAAGCACTTGGCCGACCATGGCGCGACCGGGTGGCGGTTCCTGTCGGGGGAAGACTGGCCGGCGGGGTTCGATACGCTGGCGGCGGTGGAGCGCAAGAGCTGGATCAGCGAGCGGACCGATGGCGGCGACGCCAAGTTCCTGGAGAGCGGGCACGGCGCGTTCTGGCGGGGGGCGGTGCGCGATCCGATGTTGGCGAAGGTTGCGCGGGCGGCGTTGTTGACGGTGGACGGGGCGCCGGCGGCGTTCTCGTTCGATTTGGATTTGGGAGACCTGAAGTACGCCATCGCCAATAGTTATGACCAAGCCTTTTCAAAGCATTCGCCGGGGAAGCTGTTATATTATCGCAACCTCGTCCAGGCGCTAGGCGAGGGGATCACGCGGGTCGACTGGGGCGCGGGAGATGCCGGCTACAAGCGGGTGATCGGGGCCGAGCGGGGACCGGCGATCCGCGATTGGTTGCTGATCAGGCCCGGGCTGGCCTGGGCCGGGCGGCTCGCGGCGGGCGTGTGGAAGCGTAGCGGGAACTGAACTTACGCCCGTAAGTAGCGGAAATACCAGACCTCGTGGCCTTGGCGCCGGGCCTTGCGCTCGTAGCGGGTTTCCGGCCAGTCGGCGGGGCGTTCAAGGAAGTCGCGGGCGGTCGCGGCGGTCCAGGCGAAGTCGCGGCGCGCGGTCATCACCATGGTCGCCCAGCGGCAATAAGTTGGGTCGTCGGTTCCCAAGCGGAACTCGCCGCCGGAGCGCAGCTTGGCGGCGATGAGGTCGAGCGGGCCGTGGTTGACCATGCGGCGCTTGGCATGACGCGCCTTTGGCCAGGGGTCGGGGTGGAGCAGGTAGACGCGCTCCAGCGACGCGTCGGGCAGGCGTTCGAGGACGTCGAGCGCGTCGCCCATGTGGAGGCGGATGTTGTCGGAAGCTCGTTCCTGGATATGCGTTAGCGCGGCGACGACGCCGTTCAGGAAAGGTTCGCAGCCGATAAAGCCGGCGTCGGGGTGCGCCGCGGCCTGCGCGACGAGGTGCTCGCCGGCGCCGAAGCCGATCTCGAGGTGGAGCGGGCGATCCGAGCCGAACAGGGTCGCGGCGGAGAGCGGGCCGGTGGTGGGGATGCTGACGCGGGGAAGCGCTTCCTCGACGAGGGTGGCCTGGCCGGCGCGGAGCTTGTGGCCTTGGCTGCGGCCGTAGAGGCGGCGGATGGTGGTGGGGTCATTCATGGGTCGGGCTCTGCATCCTGTCCATCGATACGCGCCCTCGACAGGCTCGATCGCTACTCGGGACGAACGGTGGGGAAACTGCCGGCGGGGTAAGACCGGCAAAGGAGACAAAGGCAAGGGCTGCTCGTTATCTACCTCAATCAGGAGGATTGACGTTTGAGCAAGGCGAAGAAGGTAGCGGAAGCCGTCGGCAGGGCGGATCGCGACGGCACGCACCTGGCGGCGTCGGCGCGCGATCATCCGGTGGTCAAGGCGCTGGGCGGAGTGAGCGAGGTGGCGGACCAGCCGCCGCTGGTGGTGTTGAGCCTCGCCACGCTGATGCTCGGCGTGGCGCTCAAGCGGCCGGCGATCGCGCGGTCGGGCGCGCGGATGTTGGCGAGCCACGCGCTGGCGACGGGGATCAAGACGGTGATCAAGCATTCCATCGACCGGACGCGACCGGCCGAGGCGTTGAAGGCGGGGAAGGAACACCACGTCGGCAAGGGGACTGGGGCCGCGCGGTCCGAGCTCAACTCGTTCCCGTCGGGGCACACCGCCGGCGCGGTGGCGATCGCGCGGGCGGTGACGCGCGACGCGGGCG